>PMNU01000117.1 GCA_003165675.1 Chloroflexota bacterium | reverse complement strand
CGAGCCCCTCCATGACCTCGTCCAGGTCGATGTCGTAGAAGAGGGCGCCGTCGGGGCCGCCGCTGTAGTTGCCGGTCACCACCCGCCGATCCCAGTCCAGGGCGAACAAGTTGACTCGTTTCGCCGGGAGCGCCTCGGCAACCACATCCACGACGCGCTGCAGCAGCGTTTCCAGGCTCTCCGCTGCCACCGCCGAGCTGCTGACGCGATACAACGCCTGGGTCTTCGTCAGGGCGGCCTCGGTGGCCGCCAGAGCCTGCCGGTACCGCTCCTCCGAGGCTCGCAGCGCGCGCTCGACCCGCTCCCGGTCATGGAGAACTGCCACCCGCTCGTCGGTGGGAGCGTCGCCGGTCGCGGCCGTGCCGGATGGATCCCTGCCTGCCGCCGCCAAGGCGTCAGTATCCCGGCCTGTATCCACCACCACCCCTTGCGCACGGCCCAGACGGGAGCCGTCGATGCGGTCGAATTGCCCCCTTCGCCCGCGATTTCCTAGTCTGGAATGAGTGTACCGCGACCCGGAGGCCGTTCGGCGCCGAAATGCCCCGAGACGGCTGCGTCGGAGGGCGTTTCCGCGACCTGTTCTAGACCCCGTTATGCTGAACTGAGGCATGCCAACGCCAACGAGCGATCTCGTCGGCTGAGGCAATCGAGACCGTGCTATCGAGGGCGCTGTGTCCAGCGTATCTGAGCTCTATCGCCCGAGTCTGGGAACGCTCACGGACCTGTATGAGTTGACGATGGGCGCCGGTTACGAACGCGCCGGCGTGGCTGACCGGGACACAGTCTTCTCTCTCAGTTTCAGGACGCTTCCCTTTGGCGGCGGCTACGCCGTAATGGCCGGTCTCGACGACGCGCTGGCTGTGCTCGAGGGCCTGCGCTTCGATACGGTCGACATCGACTACCTGCGAAGCCTCCACGGGCCCGCCGGGGAGCCGCTCTTCGTTCCGGAGTTCCTCGACCGTCTCGCGGGCTTGCGCTTCACCTGCGACGTCGACGCCATCGCTGAGGGCACGGTAGTCTTCGCCAGCGAACCTCTCCTTCGCGTGCGCGGACCGCTTCTCCAGGCCCAGCTCGTGGAGAGCGTCCTGCTGAACGTGATCGGCTTCCAGACGCTCGTGGCCACGAAGGCGGCTCGGGTCGTCGAGGCGGCCGCAGGCGGCCCGGTCCTGGAATTCGGCCTGCGGCGTGCCCAAGGGCCCGATGGGGCGCTGTCGGCCGCGCGGGCCGCCTACATCGGCGGCGTGGCCGCCACGTCCAACGTTCTGGCGGGTCGCCTCTACGGCATACCCGTGCGGGGCACTCACGCCCACTCATGGGTACAGGTCTTCGACGACGAGCAGCGCGCCTTCGACGCCTATGCCGAGGCGCAGCCGGACAACGTGACCCTCCTCGTCGACACCTACGACTCTCTGTCGGGCGTGGCGCACGCCATCGAGACAGGGCGCCGAATCGAGGCCAAAGGGGGCAGACTGGCCGGCGTTCGCTTGGACTCCGGCGACCTCGCGTACCTCTCGATCGAGGCCCGGCGCATGCTCGACGAGGCCGGGTTCGTCGACACGAAGATCGTCGCCTCCAACGACCTCGACGAGCACACGATCGAGTCGCTTCGAGAGCAGGGCGCCCGGATCGACATCTGGGGCGTTGGGACCCGGCTCGACACCTGCTACGACCAGCCGGCCCTGGGAGCCATCTACAAGCTCACCGCTATCTGCGATCCCGACGGGGCGTGGCGGTATCCGGTCAAGCTCTCGGAGCACAGCTCCAAGATCTCGATTCCGGGCGTGCTTGGCGTTCGACGGTTCGTCGACCCCACGGGCCGCTTCCGGGCCGACATGATCTACGACGAGGACCTGCCCGCCCCGCCGGACGGGGACGTCATAGTCGACCCGGCGGATGCGCTGCACATGCGGGCCATCGCCCCTGGCTGGCAACCCCAGGAACTCGTCGAGCCGGCGCTCCGAGCCGGGAAGCGCGTCCGGCCCTCCCCGACTCTCGACGAGATCCGAACTCGAGCGCGTGACCAGGTCGGATCGCTGCATCCGGCGATCCGACGGCTCCTGAACCCGCATATCTACCCCGTAGGTCTGGAGATGCAGCTCCACGAGCGCCGCAACGCCCTCGTTCTGGAGCGCCGCCGCGCCCAATACCTCGCCTGATCGCCCGCTCCCGGCATCATTGCCTTCCGTCGGAGGCGCCCGCGTGCCAGACTCCGCATTGTCGGCTGGACCCGCTGGGACCCGGCGGGCGGTCGGCTGGGACCGGGGAAGGGAGAGAGGAATGCTTCGTCGACTGCTCCTCGCCATCGTCGGGATCGTCGCGGTTGCCGTCGTGGCCGTCTCCTGGCTGGGGGTTGCCCAGGTGCCGGTCCTCAGCTCCGCCTTTGGCATGGATCGCGCCCGCGACCTGGGAATGCCGTCCGATCGCGCCGCATTCGAGAACTTCTGCGACAAGTACGGGATCACGCGTCCGTCGCCGGCGCAGAACTACACGCTGTCCAGCAAGCACCACTGGTCCGGCAGCGTCAACGTTGACGACACGATCAGCGAGGCCGCCCTCGGGTCTTTGCGCGAGTTCACCACGGCCAACTCTCACTTCAGCCAGATCCAGTTCCGCATCCATGACGGCTACGCCGAGATTGCCGCCTTCGTGAACGTCCCCGGCTACCCCATCTCCGGGCCCGTCTACGGGCAGTTCTCCATTACCGCGACCAGCCCGAAGACTGTCTCGATTGACATCACCCAGCTCCAATTCGGGCGCATCGGCGTACCGGGAAACGTCGTCGACCAGGCCACGACCAGCCTTGAGGCCTACTTGAACAAGACGATCCTGGAGGCCGGCATCACTATCGATGACCTCCAACTCCGGGAGGGTGCGATCTACTTCAAGGGCACGTGGCCGCAGTCGATCACCGCGGACCCGCCAAACCCGGCCGACGTTCCGTAGCGCCGCGGCCCGGCAGACCCGACTCCCCCCTCTCCTCGAAACGCGCCCCCTACTCCGGGCTGGCTTCGGGCTCGTGGATGTCGGCCACGGGCGGCGTATCGGCGTCCGCGGCAACATGCGCCTCCAGCGCTGGATCGGGCTCCAGCGCAAGGATTGGCTCGGGTGGCAGCGCGGGCTCCGCCGCAGGGTCGGCTTCGGGCTCAACCCACGCCTCCGGCGCCTCGACGACCACATCCGCAAGATCGCCTCCGGCGGTCGTCCAGCGGGGGTCGACCGTTAGGTGCAGCAGCGCCGGGCGGCCGGACTCAAGAGCCTGCCGGAGTGCCGGCTCGAACTCTTCGTCGGCCCCGACCGACAGGCCCAATGCGCCGCAGCCCGCCGCCACGGCGGCGAAATCCACGGGGCCGAGCGTTGTCGCCAGCCCAACGGCCTTGCCGCGCTGCTCCTGATAGCGCCAGATCGTTCCGTACCTTCCGTTGTCGAACACGAGAACCACCACATGAGCTCGTTCGCGGACGGCAGTCTCCAGCTCGGCCATCGTCATGGCGAAGCCTCCGTCACCGGCGAGGGCCACGGCCAGCCGGCCTGGTCGCGCCAGTGCCGCCCCGATGGCTGCCGGCAGGCCGTAGCCCATGGGTCCCGCCGTGGAACCGAGGAAAGTGCCCGGTCGATGAAATCGGTAGCCGCGGGCCGCCCATGTCCCAAAGTCGCCGGCATCTGTGGTCAGGATCGCCTCCGGGGGCAGGACGCGCGAGAGAGTCGCGACGACACGGCCGGGATGCACCCCGGGTCCATCCCAGGGCTCCGCATCGACGACCGAGCTGGCTTCGTACGCCGCCCGGTCGACGGCGTTGGCCGCCGTTCGCTCTTCCAGCGACGCGGCGTCGAATGCGGCCCGACCCAGGACTCGCTGAGCCACCCGCAGGAACGCGGCCACGTCCGCAGCCATCGCGATGTCCGGTCGGTGCGAAGAGGTCGCGCCACGTGGTTCAACGTCGACGTGGGCCCATCGCGTATTGGCCCGGGGGATTCGATAACCGAAGGTCGTGAATTCGCCCAGCCGGCATCCCAGCACGAGCAGGGCGTCGGCCTCTTCGAGGCGGGCCTGAACACTGGCCGGCGCCCCAAGGCCGGTCATGCCGAGGTACAGCGGGTTGTCATTGGGGAAGACGTCCCCGCGCCGCCACGATGAGACCACGGGCACGCGCGTCGTCTCGGCGAAGCGGACCAGCGCGTCGGTGCCGCGAGCCCGCAGGACCCCCGCGCCGGCGAGAATCAGTGGCCGACGGGCGTCGGCGAGCAGGTGCAGGACCTTCCGAACGAGCGTGGGGTCCGGATCGGCTCGGTGTTCCGTGCTCGTGGCGACGGCGTGGACGCCGCCGCTGCCGGCGGGTACGGCTTCGTCGAGCAGATCCGCGGCCGCGGCCAGCAGCACTGGCCCGGGCCGTCCCCTGGTGGCCGTGGCTACGACCCGATCGATCAGGGCGGCGGCGTCGGCCGCGTCCTTGAGTTCCACGGCCCATTTCACGATCGGCTCAAACGCGCGGACCGCGTCCAGCTCCTGGAACGCCTCGCGTCCCTGCACGTCGCGTCGGACACCACCGACGATTGCGATGACCGGCGCCGAATCGGCACGCGCAGCATGCAGCCCGATCGCCAGGTTGGCGGCACCCGGACCGCGCGTTGCCACGCACACGGCCGGTCGGCCGGTAAGCTGGGCCACGGCTTCAGCCATGAAGGCGGCCGACCCCTCGTGGCGAGTCGCCACAACGCGGATGCGGTTCGCCGCGAATCCCTCCAGCAATCCCATGACGCTCTCGCCCGGAACGGTGAAGGCTATTCTCACGCCGGCTCGAGCCAAACCTTCGGCCAGGGCGGCGCCGACCGTGGTGGTGGCTCCCTGGTTCTCAGTCATCGACATAGCCGCACTCCTTCGGATCGCCGCGCCGGATTACCGGGCGACTCTCACCGATAGTTCGTGAACTGCAATGGGACCGGTTCATCGAGTTCCTTCAGCCTGACGATCACTCGCTGAAGGTCGTCCTTGCTCTTGGCGAATACGCGCAGAGCATCGCCCTGGATCTGTGGCTTGACCTTAGAAAACTCTTCTCGAACGAGCTTGCTGAGCTTCCGAGCCAGCTCTTCGCCCAGGCCTCTCCGCAAGCCGATGTGCTGCCGTACCTTGTTTCCGCCCGCCGGTTCGATCTTGCCCCAATCGAAGATCTTGAGCGACAGGCCGCGTCTGACCGCCTTTGACTCGATCAGGTCACGAATTGCCTTCGCCCGAAACTCGTCGTCGGTCAGAAGCACGAGCTCCGTNNTCGAATGAGGAGTCGCCTGCCATTGACCCTCCCTTGACTTAAGACCCGCTGTCAGATGCGGCTTTTCGCAACTCCGCGCCGCCCGGGCGCGAACGTGTCCATGACGGAATCACCGACCAGGAGATTGTGCCGCACCCGGCCCCGGTCGACGACCGCCGAACCTCGCCGGGCCGGCCCGAGCGTCTCACGTCAGGCACCCAGAGCTTGCACGAGAAGCTCGGCGATTCGATAGCTCCTGCCTCCGCCCATCACAAGAACCGCGTCTCCTCCGCGAACCTCGCCGGCCAGCCAGGCGGCTGTCTCCTCCACGGTACCCGGCGCCACTGAGGTCAACCCAAAGCGGCGGCGGGCAGTGGCCTCGGCCAGCGCCGACGCGGAGGTCACGTGGGTGTCCGCGTCGCGTCCGGCCCAGATATCGGCAATGGCAACCGCATCGGCCGAGGCCAGAACCTCGGCAAACTCATCGAGCATGGCTGCCGTGCGGTGGTAGGTGAGAGGCTCGTAGACGGCCCAGATGCGCCGACCCGGCTCGAGCTGACGGATCGCGGCCAGAGTCTCCCGAATGGCCGTTGGGTGATGGGCGTAGTCGTCGTACACCACGACCCCTCTCCCCTCCCCCTTTCGCTCGAGGCGCCGGCCGACGCCATGGAAACTGCCCAGACCTGCGGCCAAAGAGTCGGGTGAGACGCCCAGCGCGAGCGCGGCCCCTGCCACACCCAGGGCGTTGGCAGCGTTATGCCGGCCGGCTAGCCTCAGACGCGCCCGCAGGCCGCCCGGCAGCGCAGGGCCCTCGATACGCAGGGTGGTTCCGGACGCGTCGGCCTGGAGGATGGTGCCGACCAGGGCTGGGGTCGAGCCGCTCCATCCACCCGTCGCGGTGTCCGAGAGCCTGGCCGCCACGATCTGACCCCGCCAGTCGCGCAGACGCTCGAGGACCTCCGCAACTCCTGAGTCGCCCACATTCGCCACCAGGATGGGCCGCGCCACGTCCTGCCCCGCGCGCTTCAGCCAGGCCACGAAGCAATCGATGACTGCTTGCCGATCGCCGAAGACGTCCGGGTGATCCCATTCGGCCGAGGTCAGTACCGCCACCTCAGGCCGGTAGGGATCGAAGTTGCCCGCATACTCGTCTGCCTCCACCACGAACGCAGCTCCCGCTCCCCACCGAGCCGTAGCAGGCAGCGGGCCCGCCAGGGGCGGGGGCAGCAAGGCACCGACGAAGGCGCAGGGATCGAGGCCGGCCTCTACGAGCACGTGGACCAGCCAGCCAGACGTCGTACTCTTGCCGTGCGTGCCGGCAACTCCTACGAGCGTCTTCCCGACGGCCGCGTCGGCGATGACCTGCTGCCACGGCTCGAGCGGCACGGACGACGCCCTGGCGGCGGCGAGCTCAGGGTTGTCCGGGTCGACGGCCGTAAGGGCCTTCGTCACCGCCAGACGGTCGGGTGCCGGCCGGCGCGTCACGTGCTTCTGGTCGTGGGCCCAGTCAAGGTGGATTCCCGCCGCGAGAAGAGGCGGCGTGTACGGCGACGGTCCGCCCGGGTCACAGCCGCTGACCACCGCCCCACGGTAGCCCGCCAGCAGCGCCGCCGCGCTTGCACCGGCCCCGCCGGCTCCCACGACGTGGATCCGCTCTCCCTCCCGGATCGGGCGAGCCTCCCTCGCCGCCGCCAGACCGCGGCCGACCGAAGCCGCGCCCCGAACGGGACTCACCGAGCTCCGCCGGTCTCGTTGCGGGCAGAGACCCGCTCCAGCAGCAGCTCCACAGCGGCGCGCGCGCTGGCATCCCGATTGGCCGAGCGATCCCAGGTCCAGACGAACCGCCGGACTTGCACTCCGTCCCGATCGGCTACCGCCACATAGGTCAGGCCAACAGGCTTCGCAGGCGTCCCACCGCCAGGTCCGGAAACGCCCGTGATGGCGACCGCCATATCGGACCCGGTCCGCTCAAGGGCGCCCAACGCCATCGAGCGGGCGACCTGAGCACTGACCGCGCCATGGGCCTCGAGCTGATCTGCGGGCACGCCCAGCAATCCCACCTTGGCATCGTTGGAGTACGAGACGATCCCTCCCCGGAAGTAGGCGCTCGACCCGGCGACGTCGGTGATCAGCTTCGCGACCAACCCGCCTGTACACGACTCAGCGGTGGCTACGGCCACTCCCCGCTGCAGGCAAAGCGCCTGCAGGCGTTCGACCAGCTGGATCAGCGGCTCGCCGTCCATGAAGCCCTAACAGGAGTTGACGTTCTTGGGCACGCCGGACACATCGACGTAGAGGTGCGTTCCGCCGAACTGGCTCACCGGACCGTACTGCACGCCGTTGATAGTCGCGTACACACGGCTCGCTGCCGCCGACACCACACAGAACGACTTCTTGCCGACCACCGTCACCTGCCATCCGTCCGGGTACGTGCTCTGACCGACAGCCGCCCCGTCGACAAAGTACCTCAGCCAGGCGGCGCCGCCCGTGACCTGCAAAGTGACATTCACGCCCGTATAGGGCACGGTCACCGTTCGCGCCACCGTCTGCGTCTGCACGCCTTGCACGCTCGCGCCGGCGAGGCTCAGCCGCCAGAGGCCAGGCTTCAGCTGCAGGCTGAGGGTGAAGCTGCCGTCGGCAGCCGGCGCCACCGTCGTCGGCTCGGGCGCCGGCGTCGGTGTGGGCCCGGGCGAGCCACTCGATGAGGGGCGCGGCGCGGCACTCGGCGAACTGCTCGCAACGGGGCTTGCGGCTGCCGCGGACGGCGTCGGGGGCGGCAGCGTAGCTCCGGGAGCGAGCGGCGCGCCGAGATACGTCGGCGTCAGCGTGACCGTAGAGACGGCGGTGCCGGTGCCAGTCACCGTCACCTTCCCATCGGCAATCGACGCTCCGTCAGCGGGCGTGGCGAACGCCACCGCGGGCACGACGGGCGAAGGCGTGGGCGTAGGCACGAAGACGACCAGCCTGATCGTCTGGCTGGCGTGGTTGGTGTCGAGGTTCTTCGCGATGACGTCGAACTGGTTGCTGCCGGCCTGGAGAAGCGCCTGATAGGTCCAGTGGCCCGAATCGTCGGCGACCGCTTCCCTCGACTCCTGACCGTTCCAGGAGATGAGCACGGTGGTCCCCGGCGTGGCTGTGCCCGACAGCGTGTAGTTGGTGGTCCCGATTGGTACCGTCACCATCGTGGGACCAGCCGACGACACGGCGAGCGTCGGGTACGAAAGGTACCTCGTCAGCTGGTAGCCAAAGTAGGCGCCCACTACCAGAACGATGACGACCACCATGGCTATGACCAGATGGCTCCGCTGGAAGACGACGCCCCGGTGGATGGTCATGGGCTGAGGTCCGACGATGGTCGGCATCACTGGCTTGGCCGCGCCGAACTCCTCGCGCCACTCCTCTTCGATCTCGTCTGCGTCCATACCGAGGTACGTGGCGTAGTTGCGCAGGAAGCCGCGCGCGTAGACGTCGCCGGGCAGGTCAGCCATATCGCCGTCTTCGAGAGCCGCAAGGAATTTCACTCGGATCTTGGTGTCTCGCTCGACGCGGTAAAGATCTACGCCCTTCACTTCTCTGGCGTCACGCAGCTTCTCGCCAACGGCCGATCGCCCATCGCGCCCCAGCCCGCCCCGACCTCCGCCCCGTCCAATGCTTCGGCGAGCGGTACGGCGCATTGGGTTAGTGCTCGTCATGCCTCATCCTCGCCGTATCCGGTATTCGGATTGGACGGCGGACCATCGCGGCGCAACACCTGGCGCGCGTTCGACCCATCGAAGGGTCCGATGTACCCGCGCTCCTCCAGCTGATCGATAATCCGAGCGGCTCGGGCGTACCCGATCTTGAGGCGTCGCTGCAGGAGCGACGCCGAGGCACGATCGTACTCCTGGATGACGCCTACAGCGTCCATCATCAGGCGATCGGCCTCTTCGTCAGGCGCCTCTTCGTGGCCTACCGACTCCTCCCCAGTCTCGAGGATGCCCATGTCATAGTGCGGTTCCGCCTCCGCGCGCCAGTGGTCGCAGATGTTGGCGATCTCCCTGTCGGACACGAATACGCCCTGAAGCCGGATCGGTCGCGGCAGGTCCGCCGGCTGGAAGAGCATGTCGCCGCGGCCAATGAGGTCCTCTGCGCCGGGCATGTCGAGGATCGTGCGTGAGTCGATCTGGGAAGCCATGGCGAAGGCGATGCGGCTCGGGAAGTTGGCCTTGATTAGGCCCGTGACGACGTTCACCGACGGTCGCTGCGTCGCCAGCACCATGTGAACGCCGGTTGCGCGAGCCTTCTGAGCGAGCCGGACCACCGGTTCCTCAACGTTCTTCCCCTCGCGCATCATCAGGTCGGCAAGCTCGTCGACGATGAGGACGATATAGGGCAGCCGGTCGGCAGGATCGGCTCTGGTCTCGTTGAACCCGGCCAGATTGCGCGCGTTTGCACCTGCGAAGCGCCGGTATCGGTTCTCCATCTCTGCCACTGCCCACTTGAGCGCCGCCTTGGCACGCTCAGGTTCGGTGATGACGGGCACCATAAGGTGGGGCAGGCCGTTGTACGCCGACAACTCGACCCGCTTCAGGTCGACCAGCACGAGCCGAACCTCGTCCGGGGTAGCGTTGCACAGCAAGCTGGAAATCAGCGCGTTGACCATGACGCTCTTGCCCGAGCCGGTGGCTCCGGCAATCAGCAGGTGCGGCATCTTGGCCAGGTCCGCTGCCCGGGCATGCCCTGCCACGTCGCGACCCAGAGCGAAGGTCAGCTTGGAGGCCGCGCGGAGGTCGACCTCCTCGAGGATTCGCCGCAGGGCGACGATGTTGAAGTCCTTGTTTGGGATCTCGATACCGACGACGCTCTTGCCCGGGATCGGAGCCTCAATGCGGATAGTCCGGGCGGCCAGGGCCATTGCGAGGTCGTCCGAAAGGGCTTCGATCCGGCTGACCTTGATCTCAGGCGATGGCTCCACCTCGTACTGGGTCACCACGGGCCCGGCATTCCACGTAACCACGCGGGCCGGGATGTTGAAGCTGGACAGCTTGGCACCGATGATTGCGGCGTTTCGCTCGTGGTCCATGCCGCTGTCGCCCACTCGCGGAGCGATGTCCTCGAGGAGAGCCAGCGGCGGCAGGTGGTACTCCGTCCGGGGCCTCTCCGCGGCTCCGACCGCCCCCCCGGCAAGCTTGGACTGCCCCGGGGCGTCCAACCCGGGGCGTCCTGCACGGATCGCGGCGCCGTCGCGGATGGACACTCGCTCCCGTCCGGAAGGGTCGCCGACGACGCCCCCGCGCGAAGTCGAGTTCTCGCGCAGCGGGCCGCCGTCGTGCGGAGCGGCGCCGGCCAGGAATGGCGGCGCAAAGGTCTGCGACGTAAAACCGGGATTGGGGATGGCGGCCGGAATGGTCGGTGGACGCTCGTCGCCGAACCGGCCGGACCCGGCCGGCGCCACATCCCTGGCAGCCTTCTCGGGCCGATCAACCCTCCCTGGGCTCGAGGCGCCTCCGGGCGTTGCTCCCGGCGCAGGCCTGACCAGAGAGGCCATTGCTCGCGAAGCCAGACTTCCTAGTGGGGCAACAGCCGCGGGGAATGACATGTCGAGCGCCAGCAGAACGCCTGCGATCATGAGCAGCGTGAGAATGGCGCCGGCACCAGGCGCCGTCAGGAGCGGCGACAGGAAGTGGGCCAGGGCCCGGCCGATGTACCCGGCAGCCGGCCACTTACCCCAATTACCCTCGAGCAGACCGAAGAGACCCAGCAGCGACCCGTAAGCCAGCCCGCTGCCCAGAACTGTCAGCTCCCAATCCCAATGTGCACCGGCGGCGCGTTCCAGGTAGTAGCCGACCAGGATCAGAACTACGGGCAGGAGCCACCGAGCACTGCCGAACCAGGGCGCAACCACGTTGCGCTCCCAGTCGGTGAGCTGGCCGCCCTGGACGGTGAGGCCGATCAGCAGCGACACACCTGTCAGCAGCATCGCCAGGCCAATCAGGACGCGCACGATCTCGGCCGAAACTGTCCAGCGCCGACTCGCCCGTCGTCGCCGGACGGCCGGTGTCGTGCGACTGCTCCGAGTGCTGCTGGGGCGGCTGGATGCAGCGGAGGTTCGCGCGGGCATCTAAACCTCCACCACGACCGGGAAGACGAGCGGCCGCCGGCGGGTCTGCTCGTAGAGATAGCGCGAAATCTCGTCCTTGATCTGGCTCTTGAGCAAACCCACCTCGCTGGTGCGATCGCCCTGACCTTCGATGGCGGCCATCATCCGGTCCACGGCGCCGTCCATGAGCGGGTCGTGCTCGTTGCCGCGTACGAAGCCGCGCGTCACGATCTCGGGTTTGGCGACGATGCGGCCGGTCTGCTTGTCCACGGTCACGACGACGATGAACATCCCGTCGCTCGCCAGCGCTCGGCGATCGCGCAGAACCACCTCTCCGACGTCCCCAACCGACAATCCGTCGACGAGCACGTAGCCGGACGTGACTGGGGCGGCGCGCCGTGCGGAGCCATCCGGGAAGAACTCGATCGCCTGACCGTTCTCGATGATGAACACGTTCTCCGGGGCCACACCGGTCTCTATCGCCAGCCGGCCGTGCTGGACCAGCATCCGGAACTCGCCGTGGATCGGTATGAAGTACTTGGGCCGAGTCAAGCCGAGCATCAGCTTGAGCTCTTCCTGACTGGCGTGGCCCGACACGTGGGCGTGCTTCACGGCGTGGTAGAAGACGTTGGCACCGGCCTTGAAGAGATTGTCGATCGTCCGCGCCACGTATTCCTCGTTGCCCGGGATAGGGCTCGCGCTCACGATGACCGTGTCGCCGGGCTGGATCTCCACAAAGCGGTGGTCGCGGTTGGCCATGCGCGCCAGACCGGCCATCGGTTCGCCCTGGGCGCCTGTGGTGGCGATGACGATGCGGTCGGCCGCCACCGTCCCTATCTGGTCCTTGCCCAGGATCTGGCCTGGTGCGAAGGTCAGGTAGCCCAGGTCGGTGGCGATACGGAAGTTCTGCTCCATCGAACGGCCGATGACCGCCACCTTGCGATCGAAGGCGGCGGCGGCATCGATGACCTGCTGGATGCGGGCGATGTTGCTCGCGAAGGTGGCGACGATGACCCTGCCGTCGAGGGGCTCCATTATCTCCCGGAAAGTCTCCCCGACCGTCCGCTCGGACAGGGTGTAGCCAGGGTTCTCGGCGCGCGTCGAGTCCGAGAGGAGGCAGATGACGCCGTCCTGGCCCAGTCGTGAGAGAACCGCGAAGTCGGACCTTCGGCCGTCGACCGGCGTGTGGTCGAACTTGAAGTCGCCCGTGGTGACGACCGTGCCGACCGGCGTATGCAGAGCCATGCCCATGGCGTCGGGGATCGAGTGACTGATCCGGAAGGGCTCGATCCGAAAAGGCCCTATCCGGAGGCTGTCACCGGGGTCCAGCGGCAGGAGCGGATTGTCATGGAGCTTGTGCTCCTTGATCTTGATGCCCAGCAAGCCGCGGGCCAGCGTGGAGGCGTAGACCGGCACACCCGGGAAGTACGGCAGGATGTACGGCAGGCCGCCGACGTGGTCCTCGTGGGCGTGGGTAATCAGGAAGGCGCGAACCTTGTCCCGGTTCTCGCGGAGGTAGGTGACGTCCGGGATGACGAGGTCGATGCCGAACATCTCCTCGTCGGGGAACATGAGCCCGCAGTCGACAACGACGATGTCGTCGCCGTACTCGAAGACGTACATGTTCTTGCCGATCTCCCCCACGCCTCCGAGGGGGATGATGCGGAGCGGTGTCTCGTTGTCAGGCATCTGTGCTCGTATCACGGGACCTATGGGTTGCGTTCATCCTAGAAGAGGCTGAGCTGGTCCGTGGGGCCAGATTCGGCGAACGCCCCGGCCGACTCGGCTGCGGCGTTCGATGGCCCGGGGGTAGCGAACGGCTCTGCTGCCTCAGATACAGCCGGCGCGTGCGCGGTCTCCCCGAGCAGGCCAGCCGTTCCGAGCGGCACAGGTGCGACTGAGCGCAGCTTGCGCGCCTCCAGGAGCGCCAGTGGCACGCCCTCCATATCCTGGAACAGTGTCGCCTTGAGCGACCCCTGGTGCAGAGCCGCGGCTGGGTGGTACATCGCGTAGGTCAGCGCCTCGGGAGCACCGGACTCCGGAGCCGACGGCCGGAACGTCCCGTGCACCTGGCCGATCCGCGCGCCGGGATTGAACCGAGCCATCGAGAAGCGACCGAGCGTGACCACGAGCGCGGGATCGAGCGCCACGAGCTGCCGGGTAAGAAACGGTCCACACGCCGCGATCTCGTCCGGCTCGGGATCGCGGTTCTCCGGCGGACGGCACTTCACTACGTTGGTGATAAAGACCTCCTCGCGAGACCAGCCGACGGAACCGAGCAGCTCGCTCAGCAGCGCACCCGCCTGGCCTACGAAGGGCCTGCCCTGCCGGTCCTCGTTGAAACCCGGTCCCTCGCCTACGAAGATAACCTCAGTGGCCGCGGTCCCCTCGCCCGGAACGGCCTTCGTCCGAGCCTCATGGAGCCGGCAGCGCGTGCAGGCCGCCACCTCCGCCCCGATTGCGTCGAGCGCCGCCCGGCGCTCGGCCTCGGTCACGATGCTTCCTCGGCCCCGCCCGGCACTTCACGGCGAGACCGGGCCCGGACCCACCCACGTGCGAGGAGCACTTCGGCGATCTCGACCGCGTTCGTGGCGGCGCCCTTGCGCAGATTGTCGCTGACGACCCAGAAGGCCAGCCCGCAATCCACCGAGGGATCCGTCCTGATTCGCCCGACGTAGACCTCGTCCTTGCCGGCTGCCTCTGTAGCGATCGGATAAACGTGCGCGGCCGGATCGTCCATGACGACTACCCCCGGGACAGCCGCGAAAGCGCGTCGGGCCTCGGGCGCGCTCATGGGCTTCGTCGTCTCCACGTGAACCGCCTCCGAGTGGCTGACGAAGACGGGTACGCGGACTGCCGTACAGGAGATTCGAAGGCCCGGCAGATGCAGGATCTTGCGGCACTCGGTGACGACCTTCCATTCCTCGCGGGTGTAGCCGTTGTCGAGGAACACGTCGATCTCGGGCAGCGCATTGAAGGCAATCGGATGCGGGTAGACGGTGGTCACCTTCGGCTCGCCCGCGACGTGAGCTCGGATCTGCGACTCGAGCTCGGCAAGCGCCTCGGCGCCCGTGCCCGACACCGATTGATACGTGTCGACCACGACGCGCTCGATCCCGACCCTGTCGCGGATAGCCATGAGTACGGGCGCCAGCTGCATGGTGGAACAGTTCGGGTTGGCGATGATCCCTTCATGCCACTCCCCGTCGTCAGGGTTCACCTGGCTGACGATGAGCGGAACCGTCGCCTCCATTCGCCAGGCGTTGGAGTTGTCGATCACAGTCGCGCCGCGCGCCGCCGCCTCGGGGGCAAGCCGGTGCGAAACCTCGGTGCCGGCGGAGAAGAGGGCGATGTCCACTCCGTCGAAGGCCTCTGGAGTCGCCTCCCCCACCGTCAGAGTCCGACCATCGGCGCTGACGGTCGAGCCGGCCGAGCGCCCGGACGCGAGCAAACGCAACTCGCCGACCGGAAAGCGGCGTTCGACCAGGACCTGGACCATCGTTCGACCGACGACGCCGGTGGCGCCGACGACCGCGACAGTCAGCGGTCGGGGATCTCGGGACATGGCTCTACGCAGGCTGGTTGAGTTGACGGGCACGGGCCGAGTATACCAGCGCCCCGCCGGCACTCTCCGGCTACGTGCATACGCCGTAGCTTATGCAACGTGTCTATACATCGGCGACGAACGGTCGACGACACCCGCCGGCCCCGTTTCTGAGCTACTCGGCTTCGTTACGAGCGAGATGACGCTGCATGGCGGCCTTGCGCGACAGGTTGATACGGCCCTGGCGATCGATCTCGACGACCACGACCATGACCTCGTCGCCGACAGAGACCACGTCCTCGACCGTGGGAACGTGGTAGTCGGCCAGCTCGCCGATTCGGATCAGGCCTTCCTTGCCGGGCAGGATCTCGACGAAGCAGCCGAAGCCCATGATCCGGGTCACCTTGCCCAGGTACAGGCCGCCGACCTCGACCTCGCGGGTGAGCGACTCGATCCACTGCACCGCCTTGCGCGAGTTCTCACCCGACACTGCGGCGATCTGGACCGTGCCGTCGTCCTCGACGTTGATCTCGGTGCCGGTCTCCTCCTGGATCTTGCGGATCACGGAGCCGCCCTTGCCGATGATGTCGCGTATCTTCTCAGGGTTGATCTTGATGGTGATGATGCGCGGCGCGAAGTTGCTCATCTCGGTGCGGCTGGTCGCGATGACAGCGTCCATCTTGTCGAGGATGGCCATTCGAGCCTCGTGGGCCTTCTGGAGGCCCTGGCGAATGATCGCCTCGCTGATGCCCTTCACCTTGATGTCCATCTGCAGCGCCGTGACGCCCTCGCGGGTGCCGGTGACCTTGAAGTCCATGTCGCCGAAGGCGTCTTCCTTGCCGAGGATGTCGGTCAGGACGACGAACTTCCCATCCGGTTCGCTGATGAGGCCCATCGCGGCGCCGCCGACGGCGGCCTTGATCGGCACGCCGGCATCCATGAGCGCCAGGCTGGATCCGCACGTGGAGGCCATCGAAGTCGAGCCGTTGGACGTCACGCACTCGGATACGAGGCGAATGACGTACGGAAACTCGTCCTCCGAGGGAAGCACCGGGAGCAGGGCTCGCTCGGCGAGATGGCCGTGGCCAATCTCCCGCCGGCCCGGGCCGCGCATCGGCTTGTTCTCACCGGTGCTGTAGGGCGGCATATTGTAGTGGTGGAGATACCGCTTCTCGGTTTCGGGGCTGATCGTATCGATCCGCTGCACATCCGAGGACGGGCCCAACGTGGCCACGGTGAGAGCCTGCGTCTGGCCGCGGGTGAATAGCCCCGAACCGTGAGCGCGCGGCAGGACGCCGACCTCGACCGAGATCGGGCGGATCTCGTCGACTCCGCGTCCGTCCATCCGGATTCCCTCGTCGAGAACAGTCCTGCGGACGGTCTTCTTCTGGACGAGACCGAAGAGACTCTTGCTAACTCGCGCCTGGCGGCGGGCTGCATCGAGCAGGCCAGCCGGCTCCTCGCCTTCCTTGCGGTTGGCGCGGATCGAAATGGCGATCGCATCCTGCAGATTCTCGATCCGGCCCGGGAGATCGCCCGCGAAGCGAGCCAGGACGGCGGCCGTGGTTTCGGCGTCGGCCAGAGCGCGGTGGACGGTCTCGACCTCGACGCCGAAGAAGCGGGCAATGTCCCCGAGCTTGTACGACTCAAGGTCCGGGTATGCCTCACGGGCGATCACGAGAGTGTCGAAGTAGCCGCCCTCGATGAACTTCCCGGACTCGCCGAGGGCTTGGTCGAGGAAGCCCAGGTCGAAGCCCACGTTGTGGCCAACCACGGGAGCGCCACCGATGAACGCCCGCAGCTTTTCCGCCGCCTCGCGAGCGACCGGGGCGCCGGCCACGTCGGCGTTCGTGATGCCGTGCATCTGCGCGCCGAAGATGTCCCTGCCCGGACTGACGAAGGTCGAGAAGCGGTCCACGATCGCGCCGTCGCGAACGCGAACGGCCCCGATCTCGATCAGGTCGGCAACCTTGGGGTCGCGACCGGTCGTCTCGGTGTCGACGACGACAAACTCCCAGCCTGGCTGGCTGACCTTCTTGACAAACTCCAAGACGGAGCCTGTACCCGGCTCGAGGTAGCCCACGGACTTTGTCTTACCCACAGCCGCGCGCATCTCTTCCTGGATGTCGATAAGCGGCTGGAGAGCCCGGTGGCCGAAGAGGATCGCGTCGGCCATGACGTCTTCGGGCACGATCGATGCGCCGGCCTCGACCATCATGATGGCGTCGCGGGTGCCGGAGACGATCAGGTCGATGTCCGAGCGCTCAAGATCACTCACCGTGGGATTGACGACGAACTCGCCATCGATACGCCCGATTCGAACGGCGCCGATTGGCCCAAGAAACGGAATCGCACTGATCGTCAGGGCGCACGACGCGGCGAAGGTTCCGAGGACGTCCGACTGATTCTCCTGGTCCGTGGATAGGACCGTAATCACGATCTGGATATCGTCCTTGTAGCCCTCCGGAAAGAGTGGGCGGATCGGGCGGTCGGTCAGGCGGCAGGCCAGGATGGCCTGTTCAGACGGCCGCGACTCGCGCTTGATGAAGCCGCCCGGGATCTTGCCCGCGGCGTACATACGCTCCTCGAACTCGACCGTCAGCGGGAAGAAGTCGAGGCCGGGCCGCGGATCGGACCGATTGGCGGTTCCGAGAACCATGGTGTCGCCGAAGCGAACCGTGACGGCGCCACCGGCAAGCAACGCCATTTTGCCGGTCTCGATGGTGAGCGTGCGGCCGGCGAACTCCGTCTCGAATGTTTGAGACACGAGCGTTTTCCTCCTGAGCATCGGAGGAAGGATGTGTCCTTGCTCTCGCCTGGACGAGCCGGGGCGGGAATGCCTTCGCGAGGTCGCGCCTCGCGACGAGGCCGTTGCGCTAGCGGCGCAGTCCGAGCCGTGCGATGACGGCGCGATAGCGAGCGTTGTCCTTCTTGATCAGATACGCAAGAAGGCGGCGTCGCTGTCCGACGAGCTTGAGGAGGCCGCGGCGGGATTGATTATCTTTCGGGAAGCTTCGCAGGTGCTCCGTAAGCTCCTTGATCCTTTCGGTCAGGAGCGCAATCTGCACCTCCGCGGAGCCCGTGTCGCCATCTTTGACGGCGTACTCCGAAATCACCTGTTCCTTCGTCTCCCGCGCGAGCGGCACACAATCCTCCGAATAGCTCTCTTGACTATGGTTTCCTAACTCTCTAAATGCCTGGCGGATGGTAGCAGGGTTCGCACGCCCGTGCTACCCGAGCCCGAACCGGGGCGCCAGGCAAACGCCATCTGCGCCACGATTCGACCGACCAACTCTGCTACTGGCCCCCGTCCGCACTCGAACCAATGAGGACGACTCGCATCTGGCCGGGGAAGACCCTATTCGCACCTTCCAGCCCGACCCGGCCGTCCAGGACGGCAGCCAGGGCCGCTACCGAAGCCGGGTCCGCGGGCCGATCGAGTCGCCACGCCGGCCCGAGGAGCGCCTGATAGTGGCCCGTGGGCGGCAGCGTCACGGGGAGTTCCATCGCCAGCGGTGCGGCGGCCGCCCCGTCGCCCGCCGCGAGCCGGCCGGTGAAGCCGTAGGAGCGCCCGAGAAGCTGCCTGGCACCGGCCAGATCCCCAGCGGAGACGCGACGGCGAATCTCCGAGCTGCGGACCTGCTCGCCATTCCACAGAAACGAAGACACGACGGTGACCGTGAAGCTTTCTCGCTCGCCCAGAGCCGCGAGCGTCTCCGGCGTCCCCCGCCGCTCGAAGCCGAAGGCGGCATCCGGAGTCATGACGAATCCGGCCAGATCGACCCGCTCGCGAATTGCACCTACGAATTCGTCGTATTTGGTAACCCGGAGTGCGTGGTCAAAATGCTGCACCACTGCGACCTCGACGCCGGCAGCCTGAAGGCGAACGAGTCGCTCGTCGGGGTCGCACAGGAGCGGTGGTGCCAGGCCCTCGATGAGTTCTTCGGGATGCGCGTCGAAGGTGATCACTGCCGGCCGCGCCCCTGCCCGCTGTGCAGCTCGCCGAAGCTCCCGGAGCAGGTAGAGATGGCCGCGATGCAGCCCGTCGAAGACTCCTATTGCCACATAGAGACGGCCGAGGTCTCGGTGCAGGGCGCCGATCCCGGCGACTTCGCGCATGCGGTTGTGCGGCGAAACAACGCGAAGACGCGGCTCGATGGGCTGAGCGGTAGCGGCGGCAGCAGGCGTGGCCGGGACGGTCGGGTCGGACACCGCGGCGGCCGTCGCGGACAGCGGAGCGGCCACGAAAATCTTCTCCGGGATGAGACGGCCGCCCTTCCACGACCCGATCCCCACCAGAGAGCGGTCCTCGGCCAGCAGCCGAACGCGCGCTCCCTGCCCGAGCTGGGGCTTGCTCACCGGCTTGACCTGCTGGCCGCGAGAGGCAGCGGTTACTTCTTCTGCCGTCAGCGTCGCTTCCGGAATGGCGTCGAGGCCGGCATCGACGGGCAGCAGCAACCCGGCCAGCGCCGCGGGCCCTTCGGCGGCCGCACCGCGTATCTCGTCGAGCGAGTGCGCGGCCGCCAGTCGGAACGGGCCGCTGGCCGTCCGGACCAGGGCTCCAACGTAGGCCCCACAGCCCAGCCGCTCGCCAAGGTCGCGGGCCAGCGAGCGGACATATGTTCCAGCGCCACACTCGACTTCGAGAACTGCCGCGGGTCGCTCCGGATCCGAGCCGTCCCATTCGACCAGATCGAGCCGCCCGATCGTGACCGCCCTGGGCGCCAGCTCCGGCGGAGTTCCTTCTCGGGCCAGCTGGTACGCTCGCCGACCGCCGACCTTCATCGCGCTGTAGGCCGGCGGTCGCTGAAGGATCCGACCGCGAAAGCCCGCCAGAGCCGCCTCGACGGCCTCCCGCGTCGGGGCCGGGCCGGCCCCGGGCACCAGTTCGCCGTCTCGATCATCCGTCTCCGAGCTCGCACCGAAGCAGACCGTCGCCCGGTAGGCCTTGTCGTCCCCCATGTGGTACTCAACCAGGCGTGTCCCAAGCCCTAGGAAGATCGGCAAGACTCCGGACGCGAAGGGGTCGAGGGTTCCGCCGTGGCCGGCTCGGCGCGTTCCGGTGAGTCGCCGAACCAGTGCCACGACATCGTGGGAGGTGAAGCCCGGGTCCTTGGCAACGACAAGGATCCCGTCCATACCTTGCCCCGGACCCATCAACGCCGGGGCTCAACCGCGGCGACCAGCGCGGCCGCCCGCGCCAGAACCGCCCGCCTGGCTTCGTCGAGCGGAAGCGCGACGGTGGCCCCGGCCGCGCGAGCATGCCCTCCGCCGCCGAACGCCCCCGTCAGCTCGGTCGCGTCGACGCCGCCGTCCCGCGTGCGAACGCTGATGCGCGTAGATTCGCCATTCTCCTTGAAGAGAATCGCGGCCTCGGAGGTCTCCGACTGGGCCAGCAGATCGACCAGGCCCTCCGACTCGGCAGGCCCGGCGCCACTCGCCGTCAGGTCGGCCGGCTCGAGGGTCGACCACACGAGGCGGCCGTCGAGGTCGGACTCCATCTTCGCCAGGACTCGCCCGAAGAGGCACAGCTGCGTGTTCGGCTTGGAGCGATACAAACGCCTCGCGATCTCGCTCAAGGGAGCGCCCGCCTCTCTCAGGGCGGCCGCGACGACCAGCGTCCGAGGCGTCACGTTCGGATGCTGGAAGTTGCCGGTGTCCATGACCACTCCACCAGCCAGCGCCCAGGCGAGCATCCCACCTCCGGCAGTCAGCGGAATCCCCAGACGCCACGCCAGCAGCGTCACCATCTCACACGTGGCCGAACTGGCGGCGTCCACCCAATCCACCGCGCCGAATTGCGGGTTGGAGATGTGGTGATCGATGTCGAGGATCGGCACGCGTTCGAACAGAGTCCGATGCGACTCGAGCACCGGCCCGATCCGCTCCAGTTCGCCGCAGTCACCCACCACTAGAAGGTCGTAGTCGACGGATGGGTCGGGCTCCCGGCGGAAGCGGTCCATGCCGGGAATGAAGGCGTACATCGCCGGCACGGGGTCTGCGCAAACGGGAGTGACCACTCCCCCACCCGCCTCGACCAGCAGACTCACGGCCAACGCCGAGCCCAGAGCGTCGGCCTCGGGGTTCTCGTGGCAGATCGTCAGGACACGCCGGGCCGACCGCAGCCGGTCGACGACCTCTTCCGGCACGGCGGCGGCATATGCCGATAGATCGACGCGCGGCTGGAGCTCGCTCACCGAGCCCTCCGACGACCGGCCTGCCGGCCGAGCTGCGCGCCTTTGCCGTGGCCCTCGCGGCGCTCGCCTGGTCGCGGCGCTCTCGCGCCGGCTCTCCGCCCCTCCTGGCCCGGATTGGGCGGAGGCACGTCGACGACGCCGTCCCCTTCGTGCGGCAACCTCGGCACTGGCGTGGGCAGCGACTCGCCGGCTGAATCTATCCAGTCCGGCGTCCGGCCGGCCTCCAGTTCGTTGATTATCTGGAGGACCCGTGTTCCACGCTCCACCGAATCGTCGACCCGCACCTCCAGCTCGGGGATGCGTCGCAGCCTGATCTTCGAGCCCAGACCGTGGCGTATGTACGGCATCGCCCGTCGCAGCGCAGTCAGCGTCTCCTTGCGCTCCTCGGGCGTGCCGATGACGCTGACCCACACCCGCGCTCGAGACAGATCCGGCGTCGTCTCCACATCGGTGACCGTCACGAAGCCAATACGAGGGTCGGTCACGTCCCGCTCCAACGCCGCACCGATCTCCTGGCGGAGAAGCTCGTCGATCCTCTCGGTTCTTTGTGTCATCGAGACCCGATACTCCGGCTCAACCGGCCGCCCGGCTCACCATCTGCTGGGTGAAGCACTCGATGATGTCGCCCTCGACAAGGTCGTTGGAGCCGGCCAGGCCGATGCCGCACTCGAACGTCGTGGCGACCTCGCGGACGTCGTCCTTCATACGGCGAAGCGACTCGATCCGGTCCGTCGTGATTATCTTGCCGCCGCGCCAGACTCGTGCGCCGCCGCCGCGCACGATTCGCCCGTCTGTCACGTAGCAGCCGGCGATGACCGCCACTTTGCCAACCCTAAAGATCTTACGAACCTCTGCGCGACCCTCGACCGTCTCGACCTGCTCGGGTTCGAGCATGCCGCGAAGCGCCGCCGAAATGTCGTCGGTGAGCTTGTAGATGATGTCGTACTGGCGGACGTCGACCTTCTCGGCCTCGGCCGCGCGCCGGGCGGTGTCGGTCACCTTCGTGCTGAAGGCCACGACGATCGCGTCGGACGCCGCAGCGAGCATGATGTCGTTGTCGGTGACGTCGCCGGCGGCCTCGTGCAGGACGTTGATCCGCACTTCGTCGGTGGAGAGCTGCTGCAGTGCGTGGGTGATCGCGCCGAGCGAGCCCGAGACGTCGGTCTTGAGGATGATCCGCAGCTCCTTGGTCTGCCCGGCCTGGATCTGCGCGTACAGGTCCTCCAGGGTGGCACGGCCACCCCCCTCCGAACGCGCCGCGGAAGCTGCTTTCCTTTCCTCCACCATGGAGCGGGCGGTCTTCTCGTCGGCTACCACGCGGAGGATGTCGCCGGCCTCCGGCACGTCTGCCAGCCCCAGCACCACTGCGGGGCTCGAAGGACCAGCCTTCGTGATGCGCTTGCCGAGGGCGTTCTCNNAGGGCGCGAACCTTGCCGTAGGTCTCTCCGACAACGATCACGTCGCCGACTCGCAGCGTTCCTGTCTGCACCAGGGCGGTCGCGACCGGCCCGCGGCCCTTGTCCAACTCCGCTTCGACGATCGTGCCAACGGCGGGCCGCTTGGGATTTGCCTTCAGCTCTTGCAGGTCGGCGACGAGGTTGATCATCTCGAGCAACTCGTCCAGGCCCAGGCGAGCCTTTGCCGAGACCGGCACCATCGGCACGTCGCCGCCGTACTCCTCGAC
>PMNU01000110.1:3569-27262 GCA_003165675.1 Chloroflexota bacterium | reverse complement strand
GCTACAAGGGCGTGGTCCAGCGTGGTCGTCAGGGCATCCTGGTGCCGCCGCGCGACGCGAAGGGGCTGGCGACGGCCATCTCAGAGTTGCTGGCGGACCCGGAGCTGCGCGCCCGCATGGGCGCCGCCGGGCAGGATCGGGCCGAGCAGTTCAGCTGGGAGCGCGTCACGGCGAAGGTCGACGAGTACTACGGCTTCGTCATCCGCCGGCTCGCCGCCCAGGGCCAGCTGCCGCCGGGGTTCGCGGCCGAGATTCCTGCCGCGCTCCACTCGCCACTCGAGCACGGGGGCTGAGCCCGGCCGCTGGGGCGACGGACCGCCACTCCCGTGCCGCCTCCTGACTACGGCGTCCCCTGGCTCACGCGTGGTTCAGGAGGGCGGCTTGTCCTTTCGGGACCGCTTCGGAGCCGCGACGTCGGTGCCGTCGGGTGAGGCAGGCTCTGGCGATAGCGGCTCGGNNAGCAGCCTCGATCGCCGGAAGCCGACTACCACTCGATGCTCCCAGGCTGCCCAGGCGGCAAGTCCGGCCACGAGCAGAGTGAGCAGCGTCAGCACGACCGACCACGTCCCGATCACCTTGACGGGAGCGGACTCCTGAAGGTTGACCGAGAACTGGAAGCCGTAGAACCACGTCGGCAGGAGGGCGTTGTAGACGCTGATGATTGTGTTCGACATCGGCAGGGCCGACAGGTTCGGGTACAGAGCGACGAACACCGCGACGGCGAAGGCGCAGACGCCCAGCACGAAGCGACGCGGATTGACGGCCGTCAGCGCGACGAACGCCAGGATCGCCAGGATCGGCAACAGCACCAGAACGATCCCGTCCGATGGGAGCGCGGCCTGGAAGATCACGTCACGCGGCCCGTTCTGGCCGAGCCACCACAGCAGCACGCCGGCGACCCCGACCGGCGCGAGCAGCTGGAGGATCCACAGATGGTCTTCCTGGCCGGCGTTCTGGCGGCGCTCGAGACGCCACAGGAGATAGGCCAGCGCGGCCAGCGCGGCAACTAGGACGACGGCGATCAGCAGCACGCGCGTCTCGACACGGACGTCGCCCGTCCCCGAGCCGCAGATGGAGTTGCCGAAGTAGTCGGACGTGCTGACCCGAGCGAGGCCGCACAACGGGTACTTGAGCAGCCACACGGCGGCCGGGAAGAGCAGCGCCGCGGCTGCGGAAACCCTGGCCAGCAGCCAGGTTCGTCGCGATGGGCCATGCCACAGCTCGGCGAGGAAGTAGGCAAGCGCTAACAGGAAGAAGGGAAGGGCCGTGTAGAAGTGGTACTGGAACGCGGCCCGATCGATACGCGACCACGACAGCCATTGCCAGAAGAAGGCCACGGCAATCAGCGTCAGGCCCAGGCTGCGCCGCTTGAAGGCCTGCCAGCAGACGAAGGCCATGGCGACAATGGCCATCCACCACAGCGCCGGATTGCCGCCGTCGTAGATCATCGAGCCGGTGTCGTTGGCGTAGGTGATGCTCTCGAACCAGACGGGCTTGAGATCCATCGGCCAGGCCCACCACGGCGAACTGGCGGCATGCGAGGCGCGCAGGTCGTTGTGGTAGTTGTACATCTGGATGGTCAGGTCCCAGAGCGTCTGACCTGTATGCTCGGCCGGCCAGGCGTTGTCGCAGACCCCCGTGACTGGCTCGATGTGCCAGCAGGCGATAGCCGGCAGCGGGCCCGTCACGCCAGTCTCTTGCTGCCACGGCATGGACCACGGAATGTAGAGGGCCACATAGACGACGATCGGCAGGATCATCAGGCAGGCGACCATCCAGGCGGCGGGAAGGCCGAATCCCGAGCCCAGGCGCAGCCACCCGGTGGGCGCGGGGGTCGGCGGGTCGGCAAACCGGGACGGGTCGTCGGGGCCGGGTGGCGCGGCCAGGGGTCCAAACCCGAGCATGCCGGCGAACCAGAAGGCGGCGGCCGCGGCAGCTCCGGTAGCGATGCCGGCTGCTCCGACCTCCAGGAGAAGCCCATTCTGGCGCAGGACGCCCGCAGCGCCCGCCAGCACGCCGACGACGATCGGCGCCACGATCGCGAACCTCAACTCCTCACGCGTCCAGGCGATCGGGTGGTATGCGTTCGCGGCCGCTGCGACTGCGGTTGCGGTCAGCATGAGGATGAAGAACGTGTAGTTCGGGGCGCCATTCTGGATCGTCCCTGGAGACATCGCCAGAGCGGCCCCAAACAGCCCCGCCGAAATCAGGGCGGTTACCGTCCAGACGAAGACCTTGTCGGGCGTGGTTCGAGTCGAGAGTGCCCAGGCGAAACCGCCCACAACCGCGGCCAGAGCCAGGCCAATCAGCAGCACGACGCCGGCTGGGTTGCCCGTGTTGGGCTCGGTGGTCATCTCGGCGATGGCCATCCAGCCCAGGACGCCCGTGCCGGCCGCTAAGCCGAGTATCGTGATCAGCCTGCCCAGGGCGGACCGAATCAGAATCAGAATCCCGATGCTGGCGATCGCATACAGGGCCACCCACTTGGAGGCCAGCCCCAGTCCGAGAATCACGCCGAGGATCGGCATCGCGAGCCAGAAGGCTATGCGGCTCTTCCAGACATTCAACCAGAGGATGGCGAAGATCAGGTACGCCAGTAACAGGAAGCCGCCCACATACGTGTCGTTCATCGCTATGCGCGATTGGACGAAGAGCATCCCATCGGTCAACGAGAAGAGGGCGACGAGCAGCCCAACGGACCGGCGACGGAACAGGATCCGAGCCAGGAGATACAGGCACGCCGCCATGAGGGCGCCGAAGATGACCCCGACGATGCGCCACGAGAAGGCGAACTGACCGACGTCCACGGACGCCATCGAGCCGTCCGATGAGAACGCCAGGATCTGCTCTCGATCGGTGTCCGGGAGAGTCGGGGTGGAGTCGAGGCCGATCGCGACCGGCTGGAAGGGCAACGGCGCGTCCGAGAATACGGCGTCGCCGTTGGTTTCGATCGCATACACGGTCCAGCCCTGCCCGTCGGGCGTGCGTCCGAGAGCCTGGGCGACCCTGGTGGCGCCGTCGAAGACAACCTGCGTCACCGCTCCCGGCATTTGCAGCACGCTGTCCTTGGTCACCGTGCCGGTGCCGTTCGACGTGTCGGGACGGATGAGGACTATCGAGTCGCCGGCGGCTACGTAGGAGGACTGGCTGGTGTTGACGCTCGTGCCCTGGAGGTCCGAGTAGTTGATCGAAATCGATGTCGCCGGATCGTTCGTGGGGATGGTCGAGGTCAGGATGAGGCGACGCACGTCCAGGAGCCCGATGCCGCTCTTGTAGGCGACGATCGCCTCCGGGTCGGAGGACACGACCTGGAGGTCGGGCAGCTCGCCATTGCTGATCAGGCTCTGGACCGCACTTACCTGTTGGGAGCTGAGCGCTCCGAGGTTGAGTGCCTGGTCCACGCCCGGCGGCGAGGTCACGTCGACCGCGGCCTGGATGGCCTCCTGGTCCACGCCCAGCGCCGTGGCGAGTGCTTCTTCCTCTGAGGACGTCGGAGCCGCCGAAGCCGAGCTCTTGACCAGGACCGCAGGCGTCTTGCCCAGGTCGGAGAAGTCTGCCGCTCCCGGCACGATGCTGCGGGCGACGACGGTGCCGCCGTTCTGGCTCAGGTCGATAGAGACCATGTTGCCGGTGTCGTCGGAAGCGAGTAGGTAGGGCGGCGTCCCGGAGTACAGGTGCGCAATCGCCTGGCCCGCGGAGACCCCCAGCTCGATCGGAGCCTTCGCCGTAGTCGAGACGCCGTTCTGGACGTCGTCGAGCGAGGTGGTGTCGATCCGATAGATCGCCCCACTCGATGTCCCCACGTACAGGAGGCCGGTGGGCCCCACCGCGGAGAACGCTGAGGCGCCCGGGATCGAAAACGTCTGGACGAGAGCTCGAGTCTGGAGGTCGTAGATCCGCACGTCCGAACCCGTGGCCACTAAGACCCGGTCGCCGTAGCGGGCGCCCGTCCCGGACGCATCCGGGTTGTTCGGATCGGCCACCGGCGACGTCGCGCTGCGAGGCTGAACGAGCGTGGCCTTGACCGTGACGTCGAGATCGCCTGTGGCCGTGACCTTGTCGTCCGAGAAGAGCGTGATCCCGCCCGCGATGGCGTACTTGGCCAGCATCGGGTGAGTCCACTCGTAGATGTAGATGTTGTCGACGTCGTGCGGGATGTTGTAGCGCCAGTCCTGCAGGAACTCCGTCGCGCTGCGGGCGTGATACACCTCGTCGAAGTGCATCTGCAGAGGCTCGTCGAGGCGATACACCCGCATCGACAGGATCAGCACGACCAGGGCCGCAACGACCCACAGGTCCAGCTTATCGAGGCGGCCACGCGGTTCCGAGTCGAGCGACGCGGTTCTGTCGGGGTGTGGCGATCGGCGCGCCAGCCGCCGCCACAGGCGCATGACCTGGCGAGGAACGTACCGCGGCCGATCGGACCCGTCGAGGTCGTCGCCGTCCTCGTCCCAATCCCCGTCCTCTTCGTACTCCTCGTCCCCTTCGTACACTCCGCCCTCTTCGCCCGGCTCGAGGACGTGCGAGCCCACTGGGGCGGGGATTACGTCTTCGGCACGCAGGGCGAGGGTTGAGGCCGCGCCCGCGTTCGCTGGCAGCGCGGCTGGGGAGGCTGCGGCCGCGGCCGGACTGGCTGCCGCGGGGCCATCGGGGAGATCCGCTTCCCAGGACCATTCGGCCGCACCGAACGTGCTCCACCACCCGCCCGGCTCGGGCTCGAGCGCGGCATGGACAATCTCCGCGTCCAATGCCGCGACGGCCCGACGCCGGAGCTGCAGCAGAGCCCAGACCATGGCCAGGCCCGTCACCATGCTGCAGACGGCGACAGGCCAGATGAGCCCGTCGAACCACGTGGCCGTCAGGATGCCGTTTCCCCAGTCGTTCAGCGTGCCGGCGATCGTCCCGTCCGAGACGGGGATGCCGTTGTACTGCACCAGCACCGCCAGCAAGTTCGCCGCGTTGACCACCGTCAGCGCCACGTAGGTCAGGCTCCATCGCCACGAGACGGCGAGCAGGACGGCGCCGAGGCCGAAGAACGGGAAGAGGTATCGCTCGTGGGCTCGCGTGGGCACGACGAAGAAGGCGATGGCGAGGACGGCCAGGGCCACCAGCAGCGACGGTGCGTCGTCACGCCACGCCGCCCAGAGGCTTACGCCAAGCAGAATCGCAACGAGCAGACCGTCGCCCAACACGGCCGCGCATAGACTGCCGGTCATCCCGAGAATCGCCACACAGGCAATGACGGCGGCCGCGACGAAGAAAGCTCCGGACAGGCCGCCGAACTCGGCCCGCAACGCCTGCCGCCCGCTCTGATCGGCGCTCACGGCGGCGCCCGTGCCATCGGCCGCCGCGTTGGCCCCGCCGGCGCCCGTCCCGCCAGCGTCCGCCCCACCGTCGACCCGACCATCGAGGCCACGGCTCGACCGCCTGGCGGCGAATGCCGCGACAACGAGAAGTGCCACTACGGCCAGGGCTACGACGAGGACGGTCGGGGGGAACGGCCCGATGACGTATCCCGAGCCGCTAGTTCCGGACGTGGCATCGGTCCACGGCGCATCGTGAAGCCAGGCGTGATCGCGGGCCATTGCGTCGCCTTGATCGGTCACCAGCGCCCATGGGTTGTAGGCGTTGAGCGTCAGGTACGGGTACTCGCCGAAGGTGTTGACCAGGCGGCTGACGATCGAGTCGAAGACCATGCCCGCGAAGGCGACGACGGTGCCGAGGCCGAGCAGCGCGGAGACCTGCATCCGCCGCGCCGAGTCGACGACCGGCAGATACCGCCGACTCAGTGAGAAGACGCCGACGCCGGCGACCAGGCCGACGGCCACCGTTATCAGCCCGGAGGGGGACGCGATCCGCCCGGCGGCGCCGATGAGGTCGAGCCCGGTGAAGGGCAGGCAGACCAGGGCGGCGGTGGCGAGGCCGGCTCCCAGCGAGCTGAGGATTCGCTCCGGCTCGGGTTTGCCTGTCTTGGGCGCAAGCGACCGACGCAGAACGACGAAACCGACGACGAATCCCAGGATGCCCAGCTGCATCTTCGTCAGCGCGGCCAGGACGGCCAGCGCCGAGGCCGCCTCGCGATGGTCGCGGTGCAGCTCGCGCAGGCCCAGTAGCAGGAGAATCGAACCGACCGAGTCCGCCTGGCCCCATATTGCGCTGTTGAACCAGGTGATCGGGTTGACGAGGACGATCAGCGCCACGATGAAGGCTCGGCGGCTGTTGACGCCGAGGTCCTTGACCATCAGCCAGACCACGGCCGCGAGCCCCAGGTCGGCGAACATCGGCACGACCTTCACACCCTCGCCGATGTTGCCGCCGGTCAGGAAGCTGACTGCACCGAGCAACAGAAGATACACGGGGGGATAGTCGAGGAAGCCGGGCCGGTCGTAGAAGCCGATCGGCCCGTTGCGGGCGATGTCGTTGCCCCACGCCTGGAACGCGCCGAGGTCGTTTGGAAAGCCAGACCCGGGGAACAGGACGTATGCGATGATGAAGCGGAGGACCAGACCCAGAGCCAGGAGAACGACGATTGCGGGAATCCCTGTGGCGGCACCACTCGTTCCCGAAGCGCGCCCCCGCGGGCTGTCCTCTCGCGAGCTCGGGCCTGACAACCGATTCGGCCTCCTGGGCGAGCGCTGAGGTGGAGCGGAGTATAACCCAGGCCACGCCTGGACACGGCGCCCCGGCCCATGCGAAGGATCCGGCGGCCGATCGGACGGACGGGTGGGTGACCGGCGGGGACGACGGAGCGCGTGCCTCCACGTTCGTATGGGGCATCGCCCTGGTGGTCGCGTCCCTGGTCGCCTACATCTTCATCAATCCGGATCGTCAGAACCCCTACATCCATTTCGTCTGGCAGGCGCAGGCGTGGCTGGACGGCCAGATCTCGATCCCGATCCACGTCCAAACGCCTCCGGGCAACTCCTGGTACCAGGATGTCCAGCCGATCCTGGACGCCTTCGGCAACGACACGAATCGGGGCACGATTCCCTTCCCGCCCCTGCCGGCCCTGGTCTTGCTCCCGTTTGTGGCGACCTGGCATCTCTTCACGAACGAAGGGCTGCTGGCCACGATCTTCGCGGCGCTGGACGTGGGGATCGCCTACTGGATGCTCGGCTACCTGCCGATCCGCAGCGAGATCCGCGTCCTGACGGCCCTCTTCCTCGGCCTCGGCACCGTGCTCTGGTACGCGGCCGCCATCGGCAGCACGTGGTTCTGGGCCCACATCGTCGCCATCGGCTGCCTGCTCGGGGCGATCGGGCTGGCGCTCTCCGCGGACCGCGAGGCCGCCGGGCCGCTGCCCCTCGCGGATGAGATCGCCGCGGCCCGGCGGCCGGAGTGGTCCGGCGGGTGGCTTTCGGCGGCGACGATCGTCGTGCTTGGCGCGCTCGGCGCTCTGCTGTACGTACTGGCCGGAGCCGGGACCGCGGTCGCGGCCATCGCCGGCGTGGGCGTGTTGATAGCCATCGCGGCGGCGGCAATGGCGATGGCCGTGTCGGGCGGCCGCGGCGTCCTCATGCCGTTGCTCCTGGCGCTCGTGCTCGTCGGTGGGGTGCCCGCGGGACTCGTTCTCGGAGCGCAGTGGCCGTTGGCGCTGGCGATCGTCGACGCCATCGGGCTGGTCGCCCTGGTCGGTATGGTCGGCCTGGCGCGCCTGAGACGGGAGGCCGCTGATCGGGCGATGATCGCCTTCCGGGTTGCCCTGGGGCGTCCGGAATCACGCCAGCTGGCCGCCGGTCTGCTCTTCGGACTGGCCTGCACGGCACGGCTGACGATCGTCTTCGGCTTCCCCTTCCTGATCATTGTGGGCGGCGGCGGAAACTGGCTGCGTCGCGGCCTGCTGGCCGGCGCCGGGGCTGCGGTTCCGCTGACCGCGCTGCTCGTCTACACCTACGCGGGCACGGGCCACCTCTTCAACCCCGTGTACGACTACCTGTACCACCAGGAGCTCGGGTACACGTTCCTCAACTACCACGCCGACTGGTCGGTCGAGGACCTGCGCTACGTTCCCCAGAACCTGATGATCATGCTGTTCAACACGCCGCTGATCATGCCCGGCCACTACCCTTGGTCCGCGGACCTGCTCTGCCAGAGCGGAGGCGCTCGCGGTCTGTTCGACAAATCCTGCCCGCTCGCCGTCCCTAACTGGGTCGGCAACAGCATCATCCTGACGAGCCCCGCCTACCTGCTCGCGCCCCTGGCGTGGCGGCCGATTCAGCGCCTGAAGATCGATCGGGCAACCGCCGGCGCCACCGTCGCCGTCGTGGCGATCGCATTCGTGAACCTCATGCACTTCAGCCAGGGCTGGGTCCAGTTCGGATACCGCTTCAGCAACGACTTCGCTCCGTTCGCGCTGATCCTCGTGGCCCTGGGCGCCAGCCGTCTCGGGCGTCTGTGGCCCCTGGTCCTGCTCGTGGCGGCATCGATCGTCATCAACTTCTGGGGCACGACCTGGGGAGTGATCCTTGGTTGGTGAGCGCTCGGTCGGCAGACTTCGACCTGCACTCGATCGTCTGACCCGCCCCGAGGTCCTGGTGGCCGCGACGGCTCCCGCTGCCGCCGCCGCGCTGACGCTCCTCCTCATCGTCCCGACCGTCGCCCCCGGCGTGCTCAGCTGGGACACGGCCGAATTCCAGACTGTGGGCCCCGTTCTCGGGACGGCCCATCCGACTGGCTATCCGAGCTACGTGATCCTGGGCTGGCTGGCCTCGATCGTCCTGCAGCCCTTCGGCGATCCGGCCTACCGAATGAACCTGTTACAGGCGATCCTCGCGGCCGTGGCCGTGGCAGGGACGGTGGGCGTCATCCAGGTGCTGACGGGCCGGCGGCTGATCGCCCTAGCCACGGGTCTGATGCTGACCTGCAGCCAGCTCTTCTGGCGGCTTTCCACCCACGCCGACCCGCACATGTTCCACGTCGCTCTCGTGGCGATCCTGTTTGTCGTTCTGCTTGCGTGGGACCGACAGGTTCACAGCGAAGACCCGGACGCGGTCCGCCGCGCCGACCGCTGGCTCGTCGTCGCGGCCTGCATCTACGGCGTGGCCGTGGCCAACCACTCCCTGGCTCTGCTGCTGCCGCCCGCCATCGGCCTCTTCGTTCTGGTCGCGGACTGGCGAATCGTCTTCCGACCACGGACCATCGCGGCCTGCGCCGCCGTCCTGGCCGGCACGACAGCGGTCCTCTTCAGCGAGCTGCCGATCCGGGCCGCCATGGACGCGCCTCTCGTCTACGGCCACCCGGACACGTGGAGCGGCTTCCAGTACGTGGTCCTGGCCGAGCAATTCCGGGGCAGCCTGTCGGATCCGTTCGGCGACCTCCCGACCAAGGCGGGGCAGGTCCTGGACCTCTTCACGGGTTGGCTCGGGCCGCTCGCCATGCTGGCCGCCGTGGGCTTTGGCACGAGCCTCGTGCGACGCCCGCGCTATGTCATCCTGAGCGGGCTGTCGGCCGTGGTCACCTGCGGCTTCGCAGCTTCCTACGCCAACGCCGACATCCAGCGCTACTACCTGCTGCCGTTGCTCGTGGTCTTCACGTGGATCGGCCTCGGAGCCGCCGATCTGGTCGCCCTGTTCGGCTGGATCGCAGCGGAGGTGGGGCGACGGGCAACCGCGGATAGGTCGGCGCCGACCTCCGGGGCGGGCGAATCGCCGAAGGCGAGCCCCGCGCCGTCCGAGCTCGGCCCCGACTCGACTCCCAGGTCCCGGCGCCTCGACACCGGCCTGGCCGGCTGGGCTGTCATCGCCGCCGAAATCGTCGTCGCGGCGGCAATCGCCTTCTCCGCCGTCAACGTGGTTTCCGAGCGCCAGCTCCCGCAGAGCGGCACTAACCCGGGAGGCGTGAGCCAGGCGAACGACACCTCAAACTCGGCCTGGCTGAACGCGGTCCTTGCCCCAGCGGATAAGGGCGGCCTGCCTGAGAACTCGGTGATCATGAGCTGGTGGAGCGCGTCGACGACGCTTTGGTACGGCCAGAAGGTCCTCGGCATGCGGCCCGACCTATACATCATCGACGACAGCACGCGCGTGGACGACAACCTCGGTACGGTTCAGGATGTATTCAACCGGTACCTGGGTAATAGGCCGGTGTTCACGATCCGTATCGATGGCGGCGTTGACGGGATGGTCGCGCTGAGCCAGGAATATGACATCGAGACATACGACCTGGGGAACGGCTTCACGATCGCTCAGGTATTGGCTCGAAAGGGAAGCCAGTGACAGAAGGGCCGGGCGCCAGAGCAAGCGAGGCGACGGGGTCGACGGCGAGGCGTGTCAAGGAACTCTCGTTCTTCTTCCCCGCTCACAACGAGGAGGCCAATCTTGAGGCTCTGGTCGATGAGGCCCTGGGCGCCCTCCCCGAGCTGGCCGAGAAGTTCGAGATTATCGCCGTCGACGACGGCTCGCGCGACCGTACGCCGGCCATCGCCGACGAGCTCGCCGGCAAGCACCCCGACGTGTTCCGGGTAGTCCACCACCCCACCAACCTTGGCTACGGCGCGGCCCTTCGCTCCGGGTTCGGGGCCACTCGATTCGGTCTGATCGCCTTCATCGACGGCGACCGCCAGTTCAGGGTGGCGGATGTGGCCCGGCTTACGGAGAGGTTCGCCGCGGCCGACGCCCCGGACGTGGTTGTCGGGTATCGCATCGGGCGGGCCGACCCGCTCATCCGGCGTTGGTATGCGCGCATTTACCATCTCTCGAACCGGGTCTTCTTCGGGGTCCGGGTTCGCGACATCGACTGCGCCTGCAAGCTGTTCAAGCGCGAGGCGCTGGTCCCGGTTCGGATCTCGTCGGGGGGCGCCTTCTTCACGGCCGAGCTGCTGATCAAGCTTCGCTACGAGGGCCGCCGGCTGGCGGAGGTTGGCATTCCGCACTACCCGAGGACGGCGGGTTCCCAGACCGGGGCCAAACCGAAGGTCGTTCTCCGGGCGGTCCGCGACTTCTGGGGCCTGCGGTTCCGGCTGTGGTTCCGGCGCGGCGGGGCCATGCAACGAGGCGAGCCGATCCTCGGCTAGTCCCTCGTCGGTCGGACGGCCGATCCCTTCGTGGCCCGCTGCGCCTCGGCCTTGGCTCGTCAGTCCGACGAGAATCGCTTGAAAAGCGGTCGGACGGCCGATCCCTTCGTTGGACCGGCGAGGGTCACTCGGGAGGCAGACCTTCCGAACCCGGCCCTTCGCGATGTTCTTCTTCGAGGTCCACGTCCAACGAGTTGACGAACTCCCGGAAGACCTCGAGCTTCTCGTCGACCTTCGACTCGGGCTCGACGCCCGCCCGTTCGAGGACGTCGGTGGAGGCGAAGATTCGGACGCCGGTCCGGACGGCCAGGGCCAGGGCATCCGACGGCCGGGCGTCGATGGCGTAGGTTCGGCCGCCCTGCTCAAGTTCGAGCGTGGCGTGGAACGTCTCTTCCGCGAGACTCGAGACGATGACTCGCTGCAGCTTCACGCCGAGCTCGGCCAGAGCGGTGGCGAACAGGTCATGCGTGAAGGGTCGCTCGGGCGTTACGCCTTGCAGCCGCGTGGCGATGGCATTGGCCTCCCACGGTCCGATCCAGATTGGGAGGTAGCGCTCGCGATCCGTTTCCTTCAGCAGGACGACATGCTGGCTGGAGAGCATGTGCACTCGGACGCTCTCGACGACGACTTCGGCGAGCGACTCTGCCATCGACCGATTATCCCACTCCGGGCACTGGGCCGCGGCCGACCGCTAGGGCTTCTTCGAAGGCGAAGGGCTGGCCAGTGGGGCAAGGCTCACGCCCGCAGAGGCCGACGCCGAGGGCGCCGCGGACGGGTTGAGCAAGGCGCTCATCAAGTTGCCGCCTTCGGTCCAGTACAGGGTCGGACTCGAGCCGGCGGTCCCGGGGATCACGAACATACCTGTCAGCGCGGAGAACCACGGCGTGGTAGCCGGGACCATGTACTGGCCGACGATGGAGCCGTCGACCTTCTTGAACGCGACTATGCGCCGGTTCAGGCCGTCGTAGGCGTAGAAGGTCCCCTGGTCCTGGGCCGAGTTGTCGGCCGTCAGGCGCGTATAGACGGGACCGTTGGGTCGGAGCAGCTGGTCGCCCGGCGAGCCGGGCTTCCAGGTCTTGACCACCTCGCCGAGTTCGTACTGGGTGATCTGGCCCTTGTCGACGAGGTAGACCTTGCCGTCGACGTACATGTCGTCGACGGTCGAGACATCCTGGGCGACGCTCAGGTAGTTGATCCGACCGAGCTGGGGGTAACCGCTGCCGTCGGGCGAGGGCGGGTACTTGAGGACCTGATGCTGGCTCGGGACGACGATGTAGAAGTTGTACTGGTTCTGGTCCGCGTTGACGATGAACGTTCCCATCGCCCGCGCGCCGACGCCCCAGTTCACGTTGTCGGCGATGTTGACCTTGATAAGCGAGCCGCGGCCGCTCGCGTTGCCCTGAGCCGGGTGCCAGCGCCACAGCGAGTTGAAGGAGTCGAGGATCAGGACATCCTGCCCGCCGGTCGCAAGCAGGCGTGGACTACCGACGACGCCGCCGCCGATGGGCGGCGGCTGGTTCAGGGTGAGCACCGGGACCTTGGCGCCAGTCTGAAGGTTCACCCGGTAGACAGTGCTCACCGTGTTGTCGATGAGGTACGCCGCCCCATCCGGACCGAGCACAAGCCCTTCCAGATCGTCAGTCAGGAACGACAGAACTACTTGCGGTTGGACGACTGTTACGTGGTAGTAGCGGTTCAGCCCGGCCACTACCTGAGCTCGCGGGGCGGCCAGCTGAGAGGGATCGTAGCCGTTCTGCTCCGCAATCTGCAGTTGGCTGTAGGCGTCCTCGAGATAGCCGGCTGCCGTCGCGGGCTCGCTCGACACGAGGTCCCTGTTGTTGCCGTTGACTGCGAAGAGGTCCGACTGAGCTTTCGTGTACGCCTGCTGGGCCTTCTGTTGCCGGTCGATGTTGTCGCTTCGACCGGTGCCCGACAGGAACCACATGCTGGTGCCAACTATGGCGATCACGGCCAACAGGCCGATGATCGCGACGGCGGCCCGCTGCTGCCGCTCTCGCCGGACGGTCATGGGCGTGACCCGGCCGCGAGACATGGGCCGCTGGGGCATGCGGTCGAAGAAACCGTAGACGCCGCGTCGCAGCCAGCCATCGGCGACGAGCTGCGCCTGCCGGGCTGAGGTCTGCATCGCGGCCACGCCGCCCACGACAGCGTCCGCCAGGGGGATCGGCGAGCGTTCCGGGGCCCCGGCCATCGACTCGCCGGGCCAGACCGGTTTGAGTGGCGCGGCTTTGTGGGTGGAGGCAACCTCGGAGGCTTCGATGAACACGACGCCGTCGCCGCCGGTGCTGCCGAGGCTGCCCGACCCGAACTGGCGGTGGATCTGCTCTACCGCGGCCTGCGGATGCAGCTGCATGACCGCGTCCTGAATAGGACCCAGGCCGATGGTCCGAGACACATTTGGAGACATGAGGATGAGGCAGTCCCCAGCAGTTATCTCGCCGTGCCAGACCTCGGGGCCGTCGACATCCTCTGCGGGCATACCGCTGTCGGGGCTCGAGTCCGGGAGGGTCAGGAGCCGTGCCTGCCGGACCAGGTACGCCTCGGCCGGGCCGAGCGTGGCCACATACAGCTCGTTGCCCCTGACAACGGCCACGGCGAGGCCGATCGGACCCGACTCGCCGGCACCGACGAGCGGCCGGTCCGGCGAGTGGAATAGCACCTTGTTGGCCGCCAGGATGGCTTTCCGAAGACACACGGCAATACCGGCCGATAGGTCGTAGTAGTAGTCATCCCGTATTCGCTCGGCAACGAGCTTGGTCGCCTCGCGCAGCTTGCGCCCGCCAGCCCCAGTGACGAGTAGGTACAGGCTCCCCTTGGTGCGCGACGTCGAGCCGATATTGGGCTCGACAACGACGACCGTGTCGGCTGAGTCGGGTAGTCGTTGTGACTCGGCGAGAACGCCGAGATTCATGTGCAGGCGGACGGCCATTGGCGGCTGCTAGCGGCGGGACTGATTGCGCCCGTGGTATCCGGCCGCATCCCAGGCGAGCCGGACTGGCGTTCGCAGGTGGGGATTATACGTGTCGCGTCGTTACGCGGAGCTGACGGACGGGTGTAGGAGTTGTGGCTCGGAGGGCGGCCAGAAGCTCAGGCGAGCGGAGACGCACTTCCTGGGCGACGATGGGCTCGTCCGTTTCGATGGTTACTACGCCCTGACGCAGGTCGGCAAGACGGCAGGATCCGGCAGCCGCCGGCATCCGCTCGGCGACGATCTCCAGCCAGGACGCCGCCACTCTGGCCTGTTCGAGCTGATCGTCCAGACCCAGCTTTCGGGCGGCCTGCGGCAGTAGATCGGCAAGACGTTCCATGCCTCTGGGCTTCTCCCTCGGGTCGAGGTCGCGGTCGGGGTCACCGGCACCGATGCCGGGGCCCCGGTCAGCCGAGCCGCTGCCGCCGACCTCGCGGTCACCCGGGCCTCTTCCGCCCGGCCGCCGATTCCGGCCCGTCATATCTCGCCCTCCACGATCCGCGCGCCACCTTCGCCATCGGGAACGACTCGCCACGGCCGCGCCTGACGGCGCAGGTCGGCGTCGATGTCGTCCGGGTCCGTCGTTGTGACCAGCACCTGAGGCAGCTCGGCGATGCGCCGCACCAGGTGCCCGCGTCGGGCGTGATCCAGCTCGCTGAAGACGTCGTCGAGCAGGAGNNGCTCGCTGAAGACGTCGTCGAGGAGGAGCAGTGGCGGCCGGCCGTCCAGCGCAGTCAGCAGGTCGAGCTCCGCCAGCTTGAGCGCCAGGATGGCCGTCCGCTGTTGCCCGCGGGACGAGAACGTGGCCAGGTCGCGTCCGCCGAGGCCGAACAGCAGGTCGTCGCGATGCGGCCCAACGAGGGTCGAGCCGTTCCAGACCTCCTTTTCGGCCGTCTCGGCCAGTCGTCGCGCCAGGGCGTCCCTTGCCGCCTCACCGGGGAGTGGCGTGGCATTCGACGCGTAGCCGACCGTGAGCCGTTCCTCGGCCGGCGCGATCTCGCGGTGGGCTGCGGCCAGTGGCTCCGCCAGTAACTCCAGCAGACGCAGTCGAGCCTCCACGATGGCAGCCCCTGAGGTCAGGAAAGGCTCGTCCCAGAGCCGGAGCTGATCGCGCTCGGCCTCGCCATCGCGAATGGCCCGGAGCAGGCTGTTGCGCTGCTGTAGGGCCCGGCCATAGGTGGCCAAGTTCGCGGTGTAGCTCGGTTCGTGCGGGGCGGTCAGTCCGTCGAGAGCAACGCGCCGCAGCGCCGGCGGGCCAATCACCAGGAGCATCTCCTCGGGCGCGAAGAGCACGGTCCGCAGGTGCTCCGCAAGCGCCCCTGGCCGCCTGGGAACGCCATTCACCTGGATCCTCTTACGGCCGCCGACCTGGAGCGTCAACTCCAGGGCGGCCCCACGCGGGGCGGTTGCGGCAGAGACGCCGATGACAGTGTCATGCTCAGCAGCGGATTCCGCGCCCTCGCCGCCCATCGTCGTTCCCGCGGCGCGCCCCAACACGCCCTCTATTCGGAGGAAGTCCGCGCCCCAGCGGATAAGCTCGGAATCGGTCGTGGTTCTGTGGCTCCGTCCCAGAGCCAGCAGCACGATAGCCTCGACCAGGGTCGTCTTCCCCGCCGCGTTCGGTCCCCACAAGAGCTGCGGCCCGGGCCCAAACTCGATATCCAGCGCGGCATAACCCCGGAGATTCCGGATGTTCAGGGAGCGAAGGAGTGTCGCCGATCTCCGGTGAGACACGACGGCACGAGCATCGGGGATTTGCGGCTCCTAGGAGGTCGTCTTTACGGGCATGACGACGTGGACGTACTCCGAGTCGCTGACCGGCCGGAAGACACCCGGCGAAAGCGGCCCGTTCAGCTCGATCGAAAACTGGTCAGCGTCCACATTCGTCAGGACGTCGAGCAGGTATCGAGCGTTGAAAGCGATGGTGGTGCCGTCGCCCTCGACCTTGGCTTCGACTTCGCTTTTGTTGTCGCCAACGTCCGCGGCGGCGCTGATGGTCAGTCCGATCTCGGCATCCTTGCCGACCTGAAGCTTGACGATGTTGGCCGACGAGCTGGCGATCAGACTGGCCAGTCGGACGGCCGCCAGTAGCTGGTCGCGATCGACCGTGGCCCTGGTCGTGAAGCCTTTCGGCAGCACCTGCTGGTAGTTGGGGAACTGGCCGTCGATGAGTCGACTGACCAGGTCGAAGCCCTCGAGATGGAACAGGATCTGATTTCGGCTCGGCGACAGGACGATGTCGACTGGATCGCTCGTGTCGGACAGGACCCGCGAAAGCTCGTGGAGGGACCGGGCTGGAACGACGACGCTCGTCTCCTCGACCGGGTCGAGCACGGTAAGGGTCTTGACCGCGATCCGATAGTTGTCGGCCGCGGCCAGAGTTAGCCTGTCGCCCTCGAACCTGGCGAGCACACCGGTCAGGATGGGGCGCGCCTCGTCTGTGGCGGCGGCGAATGTCACCTCGCCTAGGGCCTGGCGGAGGACGTTCTGCGGGACGCGGGTCGTGGGACGCTCGCCCGCTGCCGGGATTGCCGGGAACTCCTCGGCATCTATGCCCTTGACATGAGTCTCGAACCGGCCGGCCTGAATGTGAAGCGTCTCCTGAGCCTGGAGTTCGAGATCGACGCGCTCGTTGGCCGGCAAGCCGGCCACTATGTCAGCCAGCAGCCGCGCCGGTACGGTCATCGAGCCGCCCGTGTCGATCTTGCCCGGCACCCAATACGTCATCCCTATCTCGAGATTTGTGGCAGTCAGCTTGAGGCCCCCGTCCTCCGTTCGAAGAAGGACGTTGTTCAGGACCGGCAGTGTGCTCCGGGTCGAGACGGCGCGGCTGACGACCTGGAGACCACGAGCCAGGTTCTCCTGCATGACCGAGAGTTTCACGTTCGTATCACTCCCTGAAGGCCGGGCGAGGCGGGCAGCGGTCGGGAAACCTGATGACGGGCAGCCATCCTACTCCGGGAGGATTGTCTATCTATCTTCTCATCTCGTCATCACCGTAATCATGGTGTGGAGACAGTGGGTTCGCTGCACGGCCACGCTCAGGTTCGCGGTGGATGAGGCCGCTCCTATGGTGGATCTCCTACGATGGATTGGGGATTAGATACCGCGGTCGTTGTGAACTAGTTGGGGTGGGCTCGGCGACGCCGCACTTGTCAGTCTTCTCTGTCCACCACACCGGCACGTGAAGGGTCCGAGTTCTCCTCAAGACGAGCGGGTTCTCCACCGATATCGGCCCGTTGTCCACGAAGGCGAACTCTTCCGAGCCGCCGCAGGAGGTGGGTTTTCTAGGGTTCGAGACCCAGCTGGGGACGCCCGGATGTGGGCCCCCACCTCCACCGGTAGGCTGTCGTTCCGGCGAGGAGCGCTGGGAGTGACAGCGGCATCGGCCGCCCGAACGACAGGCCTTACTCGGCGTAGATCAGTTCTCGGACCGCGGCCAGCTCGCGCCGCAGCTCGTCGTTGATGCCCATCTCGCGGTTGATCTTGTCGCAGGCGTGGAGGACGGTGGAGTGATCCCGCCCGCCCAGCTCGGCCCCGATGCGTAGCAAAGAGACATCCGTCTCCTCGCGCATCAGGAACATCGCGATCTGGCGCGGCACGACGATCGCCTTGTCGCGCTTCTGGCCCTTCAGGGCATCGATCTGGACGCCGTAGTAGTCGGCCACCGCGCGAGTGATTCGCTCGGGCGTGACCTGACGCTTCTTGGGGTTGTAGAGGACGTTCGACAGAACCGCCTGAGCCAGCTCGATCGTGATCGGTACCGCGCCCATGCTGGCATAGGCGACGATCCGATTGAGTGCACCTTCGAGCTCCCGGATGTTGCTGACGACCTTGCGAGCGATGAACTCCAGGACGTCCGAGTTGACAGGGACGGCCTGCTCCTCCGCCTTGGCCCGAAGGATCGCGATGCGGGTTTCCAGGTCCGGCGCGGTCAGGTCTGCGATGAGGCCCCACTCGAACCGGCTGCGAAGCCGCTCCTCCAGGGTGAGGATCGCCTTCGGCGGTCGATCGGACGAAAGCACTATCTGCTTGCCGTCCTCGTGGATCGCATTGAAGGTGTGGAAGAACTCTTCCTGGGTCCGCTCCTTGTCGGCTATGAACTGGATGTCGTCGATGAGGAGCAGGTCGATCCGGCGGTAGCGGGCCCGGAAGTCGTCGATCTTGCCCTGTTGAATGCTGGTGATGAACTCGTTGGTGAACTTCTCGCTGGTGGCGTAGACGACGCGCTTGCGGGGGAAGCGGGCGATCACCGCGTTACCCACGGCGTGCATCAGGTGGGTCTTGCCCAAACCCACACCGCCATATAGGAAGAGCGGGTTGTAGGCGTGGCCCGGCCTCTCGGCCACGGACAGGCTGGCGGCATGGGCCAATCTGTTAGCGGAGCCGACGATGAAGTTGGCGAAGGTGTAGCGAGGATTCAGGTTTGTGGCGGCGCCTTCGGGGGCTCCCACGCGCGTCGGCTCGAGGCGAACCGGCTGCGATGCCGCTGAGGCGGTCGCTCCAGTCGCGGCGCCGTTGGCGCCACCCGTCTCGCCGGCCTGCCGAACGAAGAACTCGACCTGAACGCTGTAGCCCACGATGCGGGCCAGTGTCTGCGAGATCAGCGAGCGGTAGCGGGTCTCGAGCCAGTCCTTGGCGAAACCGTTGGGCACCGCGATCTTGAACCGGTTGTCATCGACGTCGACGAGCACGGTGTCGCGCAGCCAGGTTTCGAAATTGGCCGGAGACAGGGAGACTTGAAGTTCTCCGAGTGCTGCGCGCCAGACTTGCTTTGCGTCCATCGAGGCAGGCTTAGTCCTGAACAAGACTGAGATGGATAGCCAGAATCGTGACGGACACCCTGGTCCACCGTTGCCTTTGTGGCGCCGTGAGCCTCCAACCCCCAGCTTCTCCCCTGGAGCAGTCTGGCAGTCCTCACGGTTCCTCTGGGCCCATGCCCAAGGTTGTCTGGCGCCGCGGGCCGACGAAGAATAGCACCGCTCCAGCGGCGCGGGCAAGGCTCTGGAACGTATCGAATCGCATACTCCCCTGGAGTATCGGCTCGGTTGCTTGTGGCAACTGTCGGGGCGGGCCCTCGGAGCGCTCGGCAGTTTGACACTCTGAGTCGCACGTACATATAATCCGCCGGCAGACGCGCCAAAGCGCTTTCGTGCGCCCGGCGCGTTCGCGTGCCTTTTCGGGGTATCCTGACCCCGAGGCCCAATGGAGAGAACCACACTTTCCGATGAAACAGACCTATCAGCCCAAGAAGCGGCATCGCAGCAAGGAACACGGCTTTCGCGCCCGGATGAAGACCACCGGGGGACGCCGGGTGCTGGCCGCTCGCCGCGCTCACGGCCGCAAGAAGCTGACGGTCTGAATACGGACCGCGGCCACAATCCGCCGCGGCTGGTGATGCTCTCCAAGCCGGAGGACTTCGCGGCGCTGCAGGGAGAGGGAACCGTCAGGTCCCATTCGCTGCTGCTGCTTCGAATCCGATGGACGGGTCTCGAGGAGACGCGCTTCGGCCTATCGACCGGACGCAAGCTCGGCGGAGCGGTGGTTCGGAACCGGGTGCGCAGGCGACTCCGTGAGGCACTCAGGGTGATGGCGCCCTCGTTCCAGCCCGGCTGGGACGTCCTGATCATCGCCCGATCGCCTGTCGTCGGCGCGGACTTCCACACGCTGACGGGCGTCCTGCACAGCCTCCTCCGCCGGGGAGGGGTTCTCGGAGAGAAGACCGTCACGTGAAAACGGTCGGCATCGGGCTCATCAGGCTCTACCGCCGCCTGTTTGCCTGGCGCCCGTCGGTCTGTCGTTATGAGCCTACCTGCTCGTTCTACACCGAGCAGGCCATCGCCAAGTACGGTTTGCTTCGAGGGAGCTGGATGGGAATGCGTCGAATCGCTCGCTGCCACCCGTGGAGTCGCGGTGGCTACGACCCTGTTCGCTAGAGTGGTTCCTCTCGGGCGGAAGCCCTCCATCAGGTCCCGGGCCCGCACCCGCTGGGCGGCATTTGGGCTGTTCGTGGCGCTCGTCGCCCTCGCTGTCGTTGCGTGCGGCACGGCCGTCGGCGCCGATCCGACCCCGACGGCCCCGGCGGCCGCGGTAGCTTCGGCTCCTGCCCAAGCTGCGGCTGGCGTCTCCGCGTCGCCCTCCCCGAGCCCCACCGCCAGCCCGGCCCCGCTACTTCCGGCCAGCCCGGGCGCCGATCCGGCCTCGCTGTTCGGCTGGCTCTTCACGCCGATCTTCCAGGGCCTGTTCCTGCTGCTTGCCGGGCTCTACGCGTTAACGGGCAACATCGTCGTCTCGATCGTGCTCATGACGGTACTGATAAGGCTGGTCACGATCCGTCTCTCGGCCCGCCAGATCGTCTCGCAGAAGAGGATGCAGATACTGGCGCCTGAGCTAAGGGAGTTGACCAAGGAGCTCCAACGCCGCTACAAGGGCGACCGAGTGGCCATCCAGCAGGCCACACAGGCGTTCTACAAGGAACGGGGCGTCAGCCCCACAGCCGGATGCCTGCCGTCGCTGCTGCAGATGGGCCTGCTCTTCCCGATGTACTGGGTCATCCGAGACGGCCTGACGAACTTCGACCCCAGCGCCATGATGCGCGTCTTCGGGATCGACCTGGTGCCCTCGATCCACTGCCCCAGCCCGGACCACATCGTCAACGGCGTGGTCGACAAGGCTCTCCCGTGCATCAACACGGTCGTGTTCGGGATCAACGTCGGTCAGCCGCAGGTCCTCTTCAACCTGCCGCTGGGCCTGTTCACTCTCGGCGTGAGCGCTCTGGCCCTGACGGCCGGTCTGCTGCAATTCGTCCAGAGCCGGATGCTGATGCCGCCCGCTGCGGAGAACGATCCGTCGGCCAGCACCCAGCGGACGATGATGATCATCTTTCCCTTCTTCTCGATCCTTTACGGCGGCTTCCTCCCCGCCGGGCTTTTCGTCTACTGGATCGCAACCTCAGTGTTCTCGATCACTCAGCAATTCATGATCGTCGGGTGGGGCTCGATGTTCCCGCTCTTCGGCTGGAACCCGTCCTTCGCCCGAAACCACAACCCAAGGTTCCCGGTCACCATGCCCGAGCCAGCGGACGCAGGTAAGTCGCTGGCTGCCACCCGGCACAAGCCGGAAGAACGATGGGCATCGGCGGCCTCAACGGTGCGGCCCAACACGCACAGGCGCGCGGGCCGACGAGGGAGACGACGCTGACATGACTGCCTATCGCGACGCTTACCGCGAATTCACCGGCAAGACGGTGGAGGAGGCTCTACGCGGGGCCCGAGAAGAGTTCGGCGTGGGCCTCGACGAGCTCGATTTCGAGATCCTGACGCCCGGCAGCCGCGGCGTCCTGGGCATGGGCGCCGAGCCCGCCCGCGTCCTGGCGGCTCCTCGCTCGGCGCTGGGCGGCGCCGCTCCAAAGCGAGAGGCGGCTGCCCAGGTCCCGCTGGCAGCCCCGAGTCATGATCGGGAGGAGCGCCCGCGGCGCGACCGTGACTTTGGCCACGACCGCGATCGTGGACCGCGCCCGGCCTGGCACGACGACCGAGGACCCTCGGGTGACCGAGGTCCACGCCCCTCCGGCGACCGCGGGCCTCGGCCCGACCGCGATCAGGGCCCCCGCACCGGGGGTAGTCACTTCGACCGCGATCGAGGTCCCCGCCCCTCCGGCGACCGCGGGCCTCGGCCCGACCGCGGCCCGCGTTACGACGCCGGGCAGCGCCCCCAGGCCGGTCTGACGGCCAAGGAGCTCGCCGAAGTTGCAGCTGCGCGCGAGACACCGCATCCTGAACACGCGGAGTCGGCCGAGGTCACACCCGAGGCAATGGCCGCGGCCAAGGAGATACTCGAGCAGATCATGTCCCGGCTCGAATTCAACGTCCGCGTCGAGATCAAGGCGGGCGAGACGAACCGGCTAAACGTGGTCGGAGAGGGCGATGAGAAGGAAGCGCTCGGCGCGCTGATCGGACGCAAGGGCGAACGCCTCTCGGCGCTGCAGCACCTCGTGAATCTGCTGCTGTCCAAGCGCGTTGGCGAGTGGACTCGGATTCTGGTCGATGTCGAGGACTACCGCGGACGCCGCGAACGCCAGCTGCGTGACATTGCCAACCGCGCCGCAGAGCGCGTCGTCGAGACCGGGAAGATGCTCCAGCTGGAGCCGATGCCGGCGCTCGAGCGGCGCTGGATCCATCTCGCACTGCGCGACCACGAGCGCGTCGGGACCCAATCGATCGGCGAGGAACCGAACCGACGCGTGGTCGTGCTCCCGCGCGAGATTTGAACCGAATGCTCGATCGGCGGGTCGACCGCGGGTGACAGAAGCCGCTTCATCAAGGCCACCACTTCGAGGGGTGACAAACTGTCCCGTCTTGCTCAACGATTCGGGCGGATGGCGTAACGGGGTGTCGTGGTCGCGCGTCTACCGCGCGACCGGTCTCTACCCTCGGTCGATCCGCCTGTGCCACCAGTTGCCGTCAGCGCCGATTTCCCGACCGGCGCGGTAGAAAAGGAAAGAGATGACCACGGACTCGCTCGGGCCGAAGGAGCAGAGCAAGGGCTCGGTTGGCGACGTGCCCTTCCCGTCGGCCGCGACCAGGGCCTCCGTTGACGCGCCAACCGAGCTGGCGGAGGATGTCGTTGCCGCTCCGCAGCCCCAGCGGACATCCAGGCCCGTGCCCGCGTCGGCGGGGACACCTTCGGCGGCTCCTCGCGATCTCCGTGCGGTCGGTTTCGTAGTTGCGTTCGTTGTCGGCGCCGTCGCGGCACTGTNNCGGCGGTCGCCTTCGCCTTCTCCAGCACCTACAGCAACCGCGTTCTGCCGGGCGTGCACGTTGGCTCGGTGGATCTTTCGGGCCTGACACGCGACCAGGCCATCGCCAAGCTGCAGTCCGGGTTGGCGTACCTCGGCCAGGGCGAGGTGACCGTCACGACACCCGTCGGCACAGCAACGATCACCTACCAGCAAGCCGGTCGTGGACCTGACGTGGAGGCCATGGCCGACGCCGCCATGGCCGTCGGCCACTCCGGCAGCCCCCTCGCGGACGCCGCCAGCGTGGTTCATACCGCAGCCTTCGGCCAGGACATCCCCGTAGCGGTCGAGGTAGACCCCAACCTGCTGGCCCAGCGCCTCCACCAACTCGTCGGCACGGACGCGGTCGTTCCGCATGACGCTCAGGCGACATCCAAGGACGGCGCATTCAGCTTCACACCTGCGGTAACCGGCCAGGGTATCGATGAGATGGCAATGGGAACGACGATCATCGATCAATTGACTCAGCCCGACTCCCCATCGGATCTAAAGTCGAGCGGCTCGTTTGTGGCATTGAAGCCGCAGATCAGCGATACGGATGCCCAGAACGCGATCTCCATGGCTGAGAAGATGGCCGTCGACGTCCACGTGACGTGGAGCGTCACGCCTGCCTCTGCCCCGGCGAACTGGAAGGCCTCGGCCTGGACGATCAGCGCCTCTCAGATTCACGATTGGATCGTCTTCGGAACGCGACAGGACGGGACGTACGGGCCGGCCGTCGATCCAGCCAAGGTGCAGGCGTATCTTTCGAGCGTCACCGGGAAGACCAACATTCCCCCGCAGGAGCCCCACGTCGTATGGGATTCCTCCGGCAAGCCGATAAGCCTGACGCCGGGCGTGAACGGCGTAGGCGTAGACGTCGCTGCCACGAGCTCTGCCGTATCGGCCTACCTGGA
>PMNU01000110.1:0-3543 GCA_003165675.1 Chloroflexota bacterium | reverse complement strand
AGCAGTTCAGCTTCCTCGGCGCCGTCGGGCCAATCGATGCAGCCCACGGCTTCGCGATGGGCGGTGTAATCGCGGACGGCAAGAGCAACCACACAGGTGCCATGGGAGGCGGCATCTGCTCCGCCTCGACGACGATGTTCAACGCGGCGGCCGATGCCGGCCTACAGATCGACGAGCGCCACGCCCACTTCTACTACATCAACCGCTATCCGGTCGGCCGGGACGCCACGGTCTACTCCAACGGCCAGACCACCTGGGACCTCAAGTGGACCAACGACACTCCCTACCCGATCGTCATCCGGGCCTTTACCACGCCGCGCTCCACGGCCTACATCACGGTTCAGCTCTGGAGCCTGCAGGTCAGCCGGAAGGTGACCTGGAGCGGTGGGGTTGAGGTGAACAAGGTCACCGCAACCAACAACTCGCCCGACTACGTCAGCACAATCAAGCCGGGCGTGAAGTACACGGCGGAATACGCGACCGACGGGTTCGATACCACCGTGACCCGAACTGTGACCGACGCCTCCGGCACGGTCATTCACAACGACACATGGAGCTCGCACTACTCCGTGGTCAACGGCCAGGTGCAGATCGGTGGCCCGCCGCCGACGCCGTCGCAATCGCCCGGCTCTCCGAGCCCGTCGCCTGCCCCCAGCGCTCCGGTCCCCGTCCCGGTCCCGTCCGCTCCGCCGCCGGCGAGCCCCACCCCCGCCAGCTCCGCGGCGCGCCGCCGGAGGATCAGGTAAGGGTACGGGCTAGACCCACGCAGTTCCCAGAGCCGGCGCCAGGCGCCGGCTCTGACATTCAGGCGGGGGATCCGCGCCACTGATCCGCCGCAGCCGTCGCGCGGCACCCGCCGCTGGTCAGTCTGCTCGGCCTGGCACCTGACCCACGTCGGCCAGGCTTTCGACGGTGGGCTGGCCGGGGCCAGTGTGCTCGTAGCTCATGAGCTGAGGGAAGAAGCGCACCACGGCGAGCAGCCCAACAAGGCACAACACGCCACCCGACACGACCGAGAACTGCGGCCCCGCCAGCGCGGCTACGCCCGCCGCCTCCGCGTCGCCAAGGCGTGGCCCGCTGGTGACCACCAGACTGTGGATCGACGAGATGCGCCCGCGGAGGTTGTCGGGTGTGACGAGCTGGACGATCGAGCTGCGCAGGACGGCGCTCACGACGTCGGCCCCACCGGCGAAGGCCAGGCAGACCAGGGCGAGCGGGAAGCTGGCCGTGAGCAATCCAAAGGCGACGATCGCCGCGCCCCAGCCGGCCACGGCAGCCACGATACCGCGGCCCGGCCGCCTCACTCGCCCCACCCAGCCGCTGAAGATAGCGCCGACCAGCGCCCCAACCGCCGGAGCGGCGTTTAGCAGGCCGTAGCCCGCAGCGCCGGTGTTGAAGACCGTCAGCGCCAGCTGCGGAAACAGTGCGCTGGGCATGCCAAAGACCATCGCGTCGAGGTCGATCGCGAAGGTGGCGAGGACGATGCGCCGGTCGAGCGCGAAACGGAGACCCTCGGCGATCGACCGCAGGCCCGGCCGCGCCGCTTCCGGGTGGGGCGGGATCGGGGCGATCAGGAGCAGAGCGACGAGGCTGGCCGCGAACGTGGCGACGTCGAAGGCGAACGCGGTGGCCACGCCGGAGGTGGCGATGAGCAGGCCCGCGAATACCGGTCCGGCCACCGAAACGGTCTGACCGCTGAGCCAGTTCACGGCAATCGCGGCCGGAAGGCGTTCGCGAGGAACCAGGCGCGGGATCGCCGATGTTCGCGTGGGCTGGTCCACCGCGCCGACGCCCGCGGCCACGAAGGCGACCGCGTACAAGGCCCAGATTGGCGGGGCGGGTTGTGCGGCCAGCACGGCCAGACACGCGCTCGAAACCGCCAGCAGCGCCTGGGTCGCGATCAGCAGTCGGCGCCGGTCGACGGCATCGGCTACGGCCCCGCCGCCGAGCGAGAAGACGAGGATCGGGACGAGCTGGACGAGGGCCAGCAACCCGATGGAGAGCGAGCTGTGGGTGAGCTGCCACAACTCGAAGGGCAGGGCTACGACCGTGACCTGGCGACCGAGGCCGTTGACGAGCTGACCCAGCCAGAGCATCCGGAAGTCGCGGTCGCGCTTGACCGGCTCGAGGTCCACGAGCAGACTCCGAAAGCCGCGACGATTCGTGCCGGTTGACCTGGGCATGGCCGAAAGAATAGGGGGCCAGTCGATATGGGGCTGGAGCAACGGCTACCGGTCGACTTGCGGACTGACGCCACGGCGGGCGGCCGATTCGCTGCCGGTCGATCCGAAGCCGGACCGGCCAGGGCCGAACCCGGGCGAACCTATTAGGAGCCCTGTCGTAGCAGGACGATCGAGACGCACACGAACCAGACCAGCAGGCTCAAGAGCGACGCCCATTCGAGGAAGGGGACGGTCCATATGCCGTCCGGTCGGACCAGGATGCGGGCCTCCGGGTCAGCCGGGCGGTAAGTGGTGTAGACGGCTATGAACGTCAGGAAGACGACCACGACCGCCGCGCCGGGGACGAGCAACCAGCGGCTGAAGTCGGGGCGCGGGGCGGCCACGAGCCACAGGCTGAAGATTCCGGCTACGAGCCAGCCCGTCACGAAGAAGACGTCCGACACCACGCGGTGGGTCGCAAGGTAATCCATCGGAAAGACGCCCACGAGCGTGCCCGAGACGCCGGCAACCGCGCCGATCACAACCAGGGCTATCCGAAATCGGCCGCCGAGCCGGTCCGCAAGCAGGAGAAGGAACGCTCCCAGGCCGATCCCACCGAGCACGATGCCGAGGTTGAAGGCCCAGGCGAGCCTTGACGCGGCAATTTCACCAAGCTCGGAGATGAAGTGGGTGAGCGGCGAATAGCCCTCGCCGGCATAACCGCGATACGGGATAGCTGCGGCCAGCATGCCGAGCAGGATGACGCCAACGGAGCCGAGCCCAAGCAGCGCCAGCCTGCGGGATGTCACCCGGGCGGAAACCACGCGAACGGGAATCGTGGACACGGATCTGCCTCGCCTCTCGGTGCCGTCGCTCTAGGCCAGGATATCGACCAGCTGCCCGGTGCTGGTGGCCAAGTCGGCCATCGTCTGGCGGCAAAGCGAGGCCGGGTTCGATCCGGATTGCGACCTGCGAAGAACCGGCGCCGGGTCCACCGTGTAATCGATTCGGGTGGGCGCCAGGGCTATGTCCATCATCTCGCTGGCGTGTGTGGTGGAAGTTCGGTTTCGCGAATAGGAAAGATATCAGAGGGCCGCCCGGTGTAGTTCGTGGCTGCCGGCGGGCGCCCGAATCAGGGTGCTTCCTCGCACCGTCTCGCAGCGGGACCCGCCTATCTGGAACCAGGAGCAGCGCGGCCACAGCGCATGCAAAGAAATGGTGGAGATGGGNNCCGGAGACCACTACGAGCGTGTCCGGTGATTTGTCGTCGATCGCCCGGTCGACCATCGGCAGCCTACCGAGCGCTCCAGTCACGTCCCCTTGCGGGCTTTGACTCCGACTACGCGACGCTACTCGGAGTCGCACCTCCGCTGAATGACGC
>PMNU01000118.1:5208-6098 GCA_003165675.1 Chloroflexota bacterium | reverse complement strand
GGTTCTGGCGCGCCGACAACGCTCCGGCCGGCGGCACGGGCCTGGGTCTGGCCATCGCCAAGTGGATCGTGGATCAGCACGGCGGAACGATCGGCGCGTTCAACCGGCCCGGGTCCGGGGCCAGCTTCTGGGCGCGANNCCGGAAGGCCCCGCGGCAGACTAGGTCAGCAGCAGCCGGGCTTCGGCAAGAAGACCGACGCAGATGATCGCCAGCCGCAGGGCGGACGGCGGCAGCCTCCGCCCCACTCTCGCCCCAACCTGGCCGCCAACGATGGAGCCGCCGGCGATCAGCAGCGCGATGTCCCAGTGGACCGGCGCGACAAGGATGAACAGGATCCCGGCAACGCCGTTGATCAGGGCCGCGAGCACGTTCTTGAGGCCGTTGAGGCGCTGGATGTCGTCGGCCACGAAGATGGTGAGCAGGGCGATCATGATGATCCCCATCCCCGCGCCAAAGTAGCCGCCGTAGATGGCCGTGGCGTAGAAGAGCAATGCCAGGGGCCACGACCGGTGCGACTCGGCGTGGCGATGCGACGCCAGGGCCCTGGAGAGGCGAGGCCCCGCCGCCACGAGCACGAGGGCCACGGCGATCAGGACCGGCACGATGGCCGCGAACGCGCCGGGGAAGGCGAGGAGCAGAACGGCGCCCGTCAGCCCGCCCGCGCCGGAGGCGATCCCCAATCGGACGGCGCGCGGCCGCTGGCCGGCCAGCTCGCGCCGATAGCCGATGGCCCCGCTGATCGATCCCGGCACCAGGCCGACCGTGTTCGACACATTGGCGTCGAGCGGGGCGAAGCCGAAGGCCAGCAGCGTGGGGAAGGTGATCAGCGAGCCGGAGCCGACCATCGTGTTGATCGTGCCGGCGGCCAGACCCGCCCCGAATATGGCGG
>PMNU01000118.1:0-5158 GCA_003165675.1 Chloroflexota bacterium | reverse complement strand
CACCCAGACCCCGATGCCGACTCGGTGGAAATACGGACTCATGATGTTCTTGTAGTGCGTGGTGCCGTAGCGAATCGGGGACTCTTCCTGGAAGTAAATCTCCACCTGGACCATGCCGCTCTGTCCGGCATTGCTCGGCGAGGCGATGTTCTCGGCCCAGGAGCCGCTGGGATAGCCGGCGGCCGTCAGCCTTCCGTGCGGCGTGGTGCCGTCCAGGTAGTGGGTGAGTTCTCCCCGTTCGGCCAGGGCCTTGGCGTACGGCCTCGACACCTTGCTGGAGATGCCTTCATCGAGGACGAATGCGCTTCTGGCCGGCAGCGTGTGGTGCGTCTGAGTGGAGCAGTCCCCGCCCGCCGTCACCCAGCCGCCGGTTCGNNGCCGATCCAACCGCGCCGGTCCACTGGATCTTGGTGGCGGAGTAGGGGACGACCCGCGACTTGGGCCGGGCGATGGTGAACGTGGCAGAGGCCGCGGCCTTCATGCCCAGGCCCCCGACCGAGCGGGCCGACGCCGCAACCCTGACCGTGATGACGGAGCCCACATAGTAGGAATACCTCGGCGCGAAGACCATGGTCAGGCCGTCGTCGCTCCAGGACGTGGTGCCCTGCAGGGACCGACCGTAGGACGTCACCGACAGCGCGGCCGCCGTCGATTTCTGGTCCATGGCCACGGAGAACTGGATTGCGATCGGCTTGTTGGTGTCGTTGACCAGGCTTCCGTCCTGCGGCGTGAAGGTGACCACGGAGGGGGTCTGTAGAGTCTTGACTGTCAGGGCCGCCGCCGGCTGGAGCGTCGCGCCCGCGGAGTCGGCTCCTCCGTCGGCCATGCTGACCACGTAGGTCACGTCGGTGTCGAGCGGGATCTTGGGCGTCAGCGTGAAGACCTCGGAGGCCGCGTCCGTCGGGTCGTCGCCCACGATCGAGAAGTCGACCTGGGGACTGATTCCGAAACGCAGCATCACAGTGCTGAGCTTCACCGGTCGGGTGAAGGTGATCTGGAAGGCCGTGCTGGGCGAGACGCGGTCCCCGACGACTCTCGTGGCGGTGATCGTCCCGGCAGTCGGCGAGCCCGATTGGAACGACGTGTCAATGGCGTTGGCCAGGCTCAGGCCTTCCTGGTCGGTGGCCTGGACCGAGATATCGACCGTGTACTGGGTGTACGGCTCCCAGTGCGGCACCGGCGCCAGGTTGAGGACCTGCCCGGTGGCGTCCCACACGAACCTGACGTTTACCTGGGGCGTGATCGTCAGGGCGGACTCGACGGTGCTCTCGTCCATCGGCTTGGTGAACTGGACCTGGAACGGCACGTCGAGGGGCAGGTTGCTCTCCGAGCGATGACCTTCACCCTGGGGCGCAAGCGGAGCGAATGTGGGAAGGGTCTGGCCGGCAACCGGTTTGGCCGGCAGCCCCACGAGCAGACCTGCCACCAGCACGGCGATCGCCGCAGCGACCAGGGAGAGCTGTACGAAACCGGATCGGCGGATCCGCGAAACGGCGCGGGCAAGGCCGTGGACTGGGAGGGACAGCGCACTCGCCGGTAGGTTGCGCAATCAGCCGGTCTCCTGTGCGGGAAGCCCAGTCCCATGGCGGATAGGCTCCGGCAGGGTAACACCGCCTCTTCGAAGCAGGCAAATCGCAGGCGAGTCGGTGCGCCGACGACGCCGGGTTACGAGCCAGAGGCCGCGCTCCTTGACCCCGAGCGTGTGCTGAACCCGGGGCTCAAGACCGAGGGCCGCATCGAGCGGCACGAGTTCGACGTCGCAGGAGCTGCAGCGAAGCCGCCTTCGTCTGATCTCGACCTCGCCTGTGAGCGTGACCAGGCGGCGAGGAGCTCGGTCCCGCCAGGCCCGAAGCCACAGCGTCAGGGTCAACAGGAAGAGCAGCGCTCCGACCGAGTCGATCGCAACGTCGACCGGCGAGGGGCTCGAGCCGTTCGGCCGGCTGTTACGAGGCTCAGCGGGCAGAGTGTCTGCTTCCCAAGCGAAGCGTCCACCAGCCTTCCGCTCCATCCCCATCGACTCCGGGCGTGCAAGACTTCGGCGCCTCGGCGCCAACCGTGATGGCCTCGATGTGGCTCATCCTGGGCAGGCGCGTCCCCGGAGCCTTCGCGCCGTCCCGACGATCCCCGGAGGGCTAGCCCTCCGAATCACCGGAACGACCGGGAGCTGATGCGGCCGGTATCTGCCGCCCTAATGACGCCCATAAGGTAGTTGGGACCGGGCTGCGCCGCGCAGCAGCAGTCCTGGTTTGACTCGGTGCGCGGCCCCGGCCACCAGAAGTGCGCTCGCTGCTCGGAGATCAGTTCCTCGCCTGTGCCTGATCGAAGCTGCCCCCACGGGAAACTGCCGAACGGGCGCGGACTACCCGGCCGGGTTTGGCTTCAGGCTGCAGAGCAGTGTGCCCGTACCGGTCGCAGTGCGTGTGCCGTCCGTGGCCGTGACGATTACCGTCTGGTCGGTCGTCTGGTAGACGCCGTAGCCGTCGACGCAGTTCTCCAGGCCGTTCCAGGCGAAGTCCCCGGACCCGTCGGCAGGTGTGGTGGTGCTGTAGATGTAGCCACCCCACGCGTAGGACCAGCTAATCGTGACGGGGCCGGTGTTGAAGCCAGACCCGCTCACAAAGGTCGGCAGCCAGTTGTTGTAGCCAAGTGCCGGGCCACTGGAGAACGTCACCGTGGGGCCGCCCACGATGGCGACCGTCGTTGGTGAGCTCGTTGCCGTCCAGGAGTGCCAGACCGCGGTCGCCGTGTATGTGTAGGTACCGTTGGCCAGCCCGGTGTCAGCGCAGGTGAGAACCGAGGTCGGCTCGGCCTGGGTCGGGCAGTTGCCGGCGGGGCTCCCGCCGTTTCGCTGCACGTAGTACGAGACAGAGCCAGACCCGGGCGGCGTCACCGCGGTCCATGTGAGGGTCGCCGTTCCGGCGCCCGGGCTGCCGCCGAGTGCCGGAGCGGCGAGCGTTGCGACGGAGCCGCTGCCACTTCCGGCGCCGGTCGCCGTCCAGTGAGCAGTGGCGCCGCCGACCAGTGCCAGCGCCAACGTCAGGCCGCCTAGCAGCGACAGCCACGCGTTCTTCACGAACGGTGGCGTGCGCTTCGCGGAGGCGGCCGTCGCGTTCACGAATGGGCGCTTCCGCTGTACGTGAGGGCGAAGCTCTTGTTCTTGCACACGTCCTGGTTCACGCCGGGCAGGTTGAGGAGCGTGATCTGTGGCGCACTCGGTGCGCTCCTGAGGGTCATGCTGCCTTTCGCCGGGACGGCGATCGGATTGGCGGCCGACACGTTCGACTGGGTGAGCCGGACGTTGCTCGCGGTAATGCAGCCCGGTGGAGCGCTGTCCGCCGCAATCGCGACGGTCAGGCTCGTTACGAGAATCGGCACGCCGTTCGGGTTCGTGAGGGTGAGCTGAATGGGCGTCGAAACACCGAGCATGAGGTTGCCCGCGCCGCCCGTGATGGTGAAGGCCGAGCCACCGACCTGGGCCGCGTCGCCTCCGCCGCCGGGCACGGTGGGCGATGGGGTCGCTTGGACCAGCACGCCCTGGACGATCTGAGTGCCGGCGGCAGTTTGCACCGCCGGCGTTGCCGGCGGTGCCGACGGCGTGCCCTGCAGGACAGCCCTGGATTCACCGCGCAGCAAGCTGACCGAGAGCCCGCCCAGCGCGAATGGAATCAACAGCAGGAGTGGGAGCAGGAGGGCGCGGCGCTTCCTGTCCTTGTTGCGATCTCTGCCGTTAGGCTCGCCCATCACCTGCGCGACATCCTCTCGATCTTCCCCCGACTAACTGCCTGTGGGGCGACCCTGTTCGGGGCCGCCCTCATAAGCCGTGCGGGTTACGGAACCGAATAGGCGAGGTTGACAGTCGCGCCTTTGCAGGCGTCCTGGTTGGTCGAAGCCATATCGTTGAACTTGATCTGGGGGCCACTCCAGGCTCCTACACCGTTTCCGGCCGGGATCTCGGCGTTCACGGTCGCCTGTGTGGGCGAGAGCGTGAAGTTCGTGGCGTCGCAGGTTCCTGAAGGCGCCCCAGCCGCCTTGGAGACCGAGGCGATGCTGGCCGTCACGGTAGAGATGTAGACCGGGCCAGCGTTCCCGTTGTCGAAGTTGCCGCTAAGCGTCTGGGGACTGCCGCCTGGGTACATCGGGCTGAGTGCGGCGCCGGTCTGGTGGACGACGACGTTTGTGACGGTGCCGGCGCTGGCGCTTCCGGCGCCGGAGCCGCCCGCCGTCCAAAATGCATAGGCGCCGCCACTGGCAGCGACAACCGCCAGCAGACCGATGGCCACGGGAAGGAACAGCCGCTTCTCCATCCTCATGTTCGTTATCTCCTCTTGTTGTGAACCGGGCTTATGAGAGTTCGGATCGCCATGAGATCGATGTCCCTACCGGTTGCCAGGGCCGGGAACCCGCGGTCGGACGGGACTGGGAGGAAGGGACGGCCCGGCGCTCAAGATCACCAGGTCTTAGGCCCTTGCTACCCATGGGCCGTATCAGATCGCAGGATGCATGAGGCCACAACGTGACCTCGGGATATGCGCCGCCGGTACCTTGGTCACATGAGAGTCACCACGTCCATGACCATCAAGGTGCGCGCACGCCCGACAACCTTGTGACCCTGTGCCCAGCGGCCCACCGCGAGAAGACGCTCCACGGCCGCCGCTGGCGTCCGGTGCTGCTCGCCTGGATAGAGCGGTCCGAGAGCGAGCCTGTGTGATCCGTTCGAGCGGCGGACCATGAACGGCCCCCTCGGGCTTCTGGTCGGGATCGCGGCAGTGGCGGATGTCCTGCTGGGACTCCATCCGCCACTCGACCACGCCGTCGCCGGGGCCGACGAGCTTGGGTTAGCTTGGCTCGGTCTCCAGGGCCGCGGGGCGCCGGGGCGGTCCGGTGCGTGCCGGCACCGAAAAGGACGATCCCCGCGGAAGATTCACGAGGGACTCCTCTCCGGCGTGGGAACAACCCCTTGCCATACGGTACATGGAGTAGTACTTTCAGCCTCTTCCGTTCCGTCGCTGGGGCGCACTCGGACGAGGAGCCCAAGGAGCCGGCAGATCTAGGAACCGCCGGCCGCGAGCACCGGGTCGCCGCCAGTAGACCGTCATCAAGGGAAACGGGCGATTTCGGGGTTGGAGTAATCGGGGCTGGGGTAATCGGATCGACTTGA
>PMNU01000001.1 GCA_003165675.1 Chloroflexota bacterium | reverse complement strand
CGTGTGTGTGATCGCGCACGCGCCGCCATCGCGCCGAGCGCTCGCGGTCGGTTCCGGTTGTTCCAGCGCGGGTGGCAACTCTGGCGGTCGGGGTCGATGGAGTAGGCTGTAAACAGACTTCGCATCCTCGTGAGCGCGTGGATCGTCAATCGTGGATCTCCGGGCAGCTGTGGAGGGCCAGTGTGATGAGAGCCTCAGGTGCAGCGCGGCAAATCGCCGCAGCTGTCGTACTGGCCGCTCTGGCAGCCCCGTTCTTCGGGACGGCAGTCTCGGTTGCCGCCTCACCGGATACGCAGGTGGACAACGTGCAGGCCGTATGCCCGCCGGCAGCGCCCGGCCACGCCGAGTGCCTGGCACTCGTCCGTACGGACATTGCGGCGCGTCCCGCGGCGGCGGGAGCGCCGATGACTTCCCCCCCATACGGCCCCGCCGATATCAAGAGCGCATACGCACTCCCGACGACCCAGGGCTCCGGGATGACGGTGGCCGTCGTAGACGCATACGACCTGCCGACGGCGGAGACCGACCTCGCGGCCTACCGAAGCTTCTACGGTCTGCCCCCATGTACGACCGCCAACGGTTGCTTCCGCAAGGTGGATCAGAACGGCGGGACGAGCTACCCGCCCACGGCCGTTGGCCGGGGCTGGGATGGCGAGATCGCTCTGGACATCGACATGGTCTCCGCCGCCTGTCCCAACTGCCACATCCTGCTAGTCGAGGCCGCCAGCGACTCCTTGGACAACCTCGGCGCGGCCGTTAATACCGCCGTGACGTTGGGCGCGATTGCCGTATCGAACAGCTATGGCGGTCAGGACTCGAGCAGCGACGCCTACCTCGACGCGAGCTACTACGACCACCCGGGCGTGGCAATCACCGCCTCCACCGGCGACTGCGGCTACGACTGCAACGGGAGTGTCCACCAACATGCGCAGGGCGTCGAGTACCCGGCCGCCTCGCCATACGTGATAGCGGTCGGCGGCACGAGCTTGACGCGAGACTCCAGCACCCGCGGCTGGGCCGAGTCGGCCTGGGGCAACGCCGACGGGGGACCGGGCAGCGGCTGCTCCGCGTACGAGACCAAGCCCACCTGGCAGGTGGACACCGGATGCGGCTCCTATCGAACCCAGGCCGACGTCTCGGCCGTGGCCGATCCTCAGACTGGCGTCGCGGTCTACAGCAACGGCACCTGGTACGAATATGGCGGCACGAGCGCCGCGTCGCCGATCATCGCCGCCACGTTCGCCCTGGGCGGCGGTCCGGCGGCCGGAGTCAACCCGGCGAGCTACCTCTACTTGCACGTCACGAGCACGACTCTGAACGACGTGACCAGCGGAAGCAACGGAACCTACTACACCTGCCCGGGCGGTTACCCCTACCTCTGCAACGGCGAGGCCGGCTACGACGGTCCCACGGGCCTCGGCACGCCGAATGGCACGAGCGCCTTCGCCGCGCCAACCGTACCCGGCAAGCCGGCCAACCTCGTTGCCGTCGCCGGGAACGGGACCGCCAGCCTGACCTGGACCGCGCCCGACGACGGCGGCAGCCCCATCACCGCCTACACCGTGAACGAGACTCAGCCGAGCGCCGGCTCCGTGACGTGCCCCGGGACGGGCACGAGCTGCACCGTCAGCGGACTCACGAACGGCACCGCTTATACCTTCACGGTCACCGCGACTAACGGCAAGGGCTCTGGAGCGGCATCCGATCCAGCCACCGTCGCGACGGTGCCCGGCAAGCCGACGGCAGTGACCGCGACCGCAGGCGTCGCCGCGGCCACGGTGTCATGGACCGCCGCGGCCGACGGCGGTAGTGCCATCACCGGCTACCTCGTCACCAGCGCGCCGGATGGCAAGACGTGCTCCACGAGCGGGGCTTTGAGTTGCACGGTCTCAGGCCTTACCAACGGAACCGCCTACACCTTCACGGTCACCGCCACCAACGGCATAGGCACCGGCCCTGCGTCCGATCCATCCAACAGTGTCACCCCGGAGCCTGCGCCGACCGTGCCCGGCAAGCCGACAGGCGTTACCGCAACCGGCGGTCTGGGCTCCGCTTCGGTCTCCTGGACGGCGCCGGCCGACAACGGCGGGAGCGCCATCACCGGCTATACCGTGACCGGCGCGCCCGGCGGCAGCACGTGCGCCACGAGCGGGGCATTGAGTTGCACGGTCTCCGGCCTCACCGACGGCACCTACACCTTCACCGTCACAGCTGCCAACGGCCTGGGTACTGGACCCGCATCCGACCCGTCGGCAGCCGCGGCGGTCTTCTCCGGCGCCACCTTCCACGCCATCACTCCCGGCCGGGTGCTCGACTCGCGCATCAACCAGGGTGCCGTACTCTTCCACTCTCGGACCAAGCAGACGTTCGCGGTGGCCGGCCTTGACGGCGTACCCGCCGGAGCAGTCGCGGTCACCGGCAACGTCACCATCGTCGGTCAGACCCGCAACGGCTACGTCACCGTCGCTCCGTCGCTCACCAGCGGCACCCAACCCGGAACCTCGACCATCAACTTCCCGACAGCGGACGTCCGGGCCAACGGCATAACCGTCTCCCTCGGAAGCGGTGGCAAGCTCGACGCCATGTACTGGTCGGCCAGCACCGCCGACACGGTTAACGTCATCTTCGATGTGACCGGCTACTTCGCGAAC
>PMNU01000088.1 GCA_003165675.1 Chloroflexota bacterium | reverse complement strand
GCCGTGCTATTCTGTCGCGCGGCGCCGAGCGATAACCTGCCGGTCATCGCTCCGGCAGTTGCCTTCGGCAATTGCTCGTCGCGCTGGTGCGGCCGGTTCTGCGAACGGTCGCGTCCTCGCTCCGGCGTAGCTCAGTGGTAGAGCGGGCGGCTGTTAACCGCTTGGTCGTAGGTTCGAATCCTACCGCCGGAGCCACTTTTCCCGAATGTGCGTGCCGGCGTCCAATGAGTGCGCCCGCGACGAACTGGCGAGTCTCCGCCGTCGATCTCTGCCCGCGACTTTCTTCCTATGTATGTGGCAGTGGACCCAACCCGGTGTGACGGGTACACTACGCCGCATCATGAACAGGAAGCCCTTCGACAGCAGCCTGCTCCTCACCTGAGGCGAGCCCCATGTGGGTGCTCGCCGACGACCTCCTGCGCCATTGCAGGAGGTTTTTGTTTCCCCGACAAACCCCGCCACCCGCAGCGACCATCGCGGACACCGACAGAGCACGAAGGAACCCGAGATGCCTTCCGTACCCGTCCACCCGAAGAAGATGCCGGTCGAGAAGTACATGCCCTTCCGCCCCCTGCCGCTCCGCCTCCCGGACCGCGAGTGGCCAAACCACCAGATCGAGCACGCCCCGATCTGGTGCTCGGTGGACCTGCGCGACGGCAACCAGGCGCTCATCGACCCGATGGATCCGGCCCGCAAGCTGCAGATGTTCAAGGCCCTCGTCGGCATGGGCTTCAAGGAGATCGAGGTCGGGTTCCCGTCGGCGTCGCAGCCGGACTACGACTTCATCCGCCAGTTGGTCGAAGAGGGTCTGATCCCCGACGACGTCACGATCCAGGTCCTCACGCAGTGCCGTCGCGAGTTGATCGAGCGAACCTACGAGTGCCTGCGGGGCGCCCGCCGGGCGATCGTCCACTTCTACAACTCCACGTCGGTCCTGCAGCGACGGGTCGTCTTCCGGCTCGACCAGGAAGGCGTGACGAAGATCGCCGTTGACGCGGCGAGGATCTGCCTGGAGCAGGAGGCGCGCCTCCCCGGTACGGAGATCCGCTACGAGTACTCGCCGGAGAGCTTCACCGGCACCGAGCTCGACTATGCGGCTGAGATCTGCGCCGCCGTCATGGACGTCATCGAGCCAACCCCCGCCCGCCCGATTGTCCTGAACCTCCCGGCGACGGTGGAGATGTACACGCCGAACATCTACGGCGACGCCATCGAGTGGTTCCATCGCAACGTCCCGCGCCGCGACTCGATGATCCTGTCCCTGCACCCGCACAACGATCGCGGCACGGCCGTGGCCGCGGCCGAGTTCGGCCTGATGGCCGGAGCGGACCGAATCGAGGGCACGCTCTTCGGCAACGGCGAGCGGACCGGCAACGTGGACGTCGTGAACCTGGCCATGAACATGTTCAGCCAGGGCGTAGACCCGAAGCTCGACATCAGCGACATCGACGCCTTGCGCCGCGTGGCTGAGCACTGCAACAGGCTGCCCGTCGAGCCGCGGCATCCCTACGTCGGGGATCTGGTCTACACGTCGTTCTCGGGCTCCCACCAGGACGCGATCAAGAAGGGCATGGAGGCACTCCCGCCCGACTACGACATCTGGGAAGTGCCTTACCTGCCGATCGATCCCAAGCACGTCGGCCGAAGCTACGAGGCCGTCATCAGGGTCAACAGCCAGTCCGGCAAGGGCGGAGTGGCTTACATCATGAAGACCGAGCACGGCATGGACCTGCCGCGCCGCCTCCAGATCGAGTTCAGCCGCTGCATCAAGGTGATTACCGAAGGTAGCGGCACCGAGATCACGGCCGAGGAGATGTGGGACGCCTTTGCCGCGGAGTACCTGGCGGTCGCACCGAGGACCCGGCTTGCCGGATACGAGACGGCGTCGAACGACGGCAGCGTGACCGTGCGAGCCAGGTTGGCCGCTGCGGATGCGACGGTGACGATCTCCGGGGAGGGCAACGGCCCCATCTCGGCCCTGGTCCACGCTCTGCGCCGCGATCTCGGGATCGAGGTAGACGTGCTGGACTACGCGGAGCATGCTCTCGGCGCCGGCGAGGAAGCCACGGCCGTGGCGTATGTCGAGGTTCGCTCCCATGGCGAGGTTCGTTGGGGCGTCGGCATGGACCCGAACATCACCACGGCCTCGATGAAGGCCGTCCTGAGCGCGCTCGAGAGGCTTGGAGTCGCCCTGGACCGTTCGCCCGAACTTCAGGCCGCGACCGATTGACCGCCGCTGGGCAGCCGGTCCGGAGGCCCGGCCCGGTGATCCCGGTTCCTCGGCCCGGTCCCGTCGATTAGCTGCGCGTCTTTACGAACTCGATGATCTCCGGCAGGTAGCCGTGGGCCAGACACACGACCGTGTCCGCCCCGCCGTAGTAGACCGTCAGCCGGCCGGTCGGTCGGTCGAGCAGGGCGGCGCACGGGAAGACCACATTCGGGACGTCGCCGATCTGCTCGTACGGCATCTGTGGTGAGATCAGGTAGTCCCGGCTGCGGGCGATCACCTTCCATGGCTGGTCGAGGTCGAGCAGCGCAGCGCCCATCGAGTAGACGAAGCCGTTGCACGACGTCAGGACGCCGTGATAGATGAGCAGCCAGCCTTCGGGAGTCTCGATCGGCGTCGGTCCAGCACCGACCTTGGTCGATTCCCACGTCCAGGCGCGCGTGGCCATGACCTGACGGTGGCGGCCCCAGTGGATCAGATCCGGGCTCTCCGACAGGTAGATGTCGCCGAAGGGTGTGTGGCCGTTGTCGCTCGGCCGCGACAGCATCAGGTACTGGCCGCCGACGCGACGCGGAAACAGGACGCCATTGCGGTTGAAGGGCAGGAAGGCGTTGTCGAGCTGATGAAAAGTCTCGAAGTCGTAGGTGTAACCCACGCCGATTGTCGGTCCGTGGTAACCGTTGCACCAGGTCACGTAGTAGCGATCCTCGAGCCAGGTGACACGCGGGTCGTAGGCGTGCTCGAAGCGCTCCTGGATCTCGCCGACTCGAGCATCGGTGGCACGCCACTCGATCGTGTCCGGATCGAGGGTCCAGTCAAAGCCGTCGGCGCTGCGGGCGGCGTGGAGGTTCATCACGCGCGTCGTGTCGTCGACACGGAAGACGCCCGCAAAACCCTTGCCGAAGGGCACGACGGCCGAGTTGAAGATGCTGT
>PMNU01000100.1:17243-17614 GCA_003165675.1 Chloroflexota bacterium | reverse complement strand
GAGCGTCGATCTTGTCCGTCTTGGCGGCCAGGGGTGCGACGCCTTTGGCCTTGACCGCGTCGGCGATCATCACGTCCCAGCCGAAGCGCTCGAGGGTGTCGTGGACGAAGCGGGCACCGGTCATGGACTCTATGGCCGCGCTGACCTCCTGGCCGTGGCGAAGAACCCGACTGGCGAGGGTCCTCAGTGCGTCCGCGTCAGGGTGGACGGCCAGGACATCAACTGTCCGACCTTCCTCGTCGAGNNACGTGCACATCGAGCCTCTGGCGCGACAGGTCCAAACCGGCGTACAACATGGCTGGAGCCTCCTCGGTGCTGGGTGTGTTGACAACCCAACTCTGTCACCGGTGGGGCTCCCTTTCATGACATTC
>PMNU01000100.1:9156-17168 GCA_003165675.1 Chloroflexota bacterium | reverse complement strand
CCGACGAGTCGCCGCGGCAGCAGGCGCCGCCGTCGGTAGGTGCGGTGCCGGATGCCCTTGCCGTCCGACTGCCACGTGGCGTGGACCAGCCAGCTGGCCTCCAGGCTGTGCAGGGCGGGATACAGGAGGCTCTGGTCGCCCTGGTTCGGACCGGCTTCGGGTCTCTCTCCGGCCTCAGTGTCGGTCGCTCGTTCTTGCATCCGACGGAAGATGACCGGACCGGTTGGTGGCCCGCCGTCCAGATCCTCAACCGCCGCGAGCACTCGTTGGCGCTCGTCCGCAAGTGACGGCGCCGCTCCCAAGCCATCGCCGTGGTTCATTGCGGCGCCGTCAGCCAGTCCCAGGCCGACCCGTTGAAGTCGCTGCTGCCGCCCTGACCGCCATCGAGCAGGTAGCGATGTCCATCCGGACCGACCGCCGTGAGTACGACCCACCACGGGGAGGCGTCTCGGAGGCGTTCGAAATGGAACACCGCCGTAAGGTGGCTGCCACTCGAGACTGCGGGCTGGACTGCGAATGGACTCGAGTACCGTGTGTCGATCCCGCCCGGACCGGGTTCGTTCATCGGAAGCGCGTGCCACGCCTCGAATCGCACGTCAGTCCAGTTCGAGAGGATCGCGGCAACCGACAGCGCTGACTGCCCAGAGCCGAACTGGTCGTCGATGCTGGCTCCGGACGCTCCAAACGAGTTCGACCCGCCATTCATCGGAAAGCCCTCTGGGAGCCACGCTGCCGGCGCCATCGGGGCGACAGTTTCAAGGTGGAAGTCGGGCTGGCAGGACGTGCTCTGATCGGGCGCCGAGCAAACGACCAGGCTGGAAAGCGGGGCGCTCCCGCTGGTGGACGACACGCTCACATTGACGGCGTAGACGCCGAGAACCAAGACGACGAGGCTGACAACCGACACCACGACTGCCCAGCGGCCGACGTGGGGCATCGGTCGCTCGATCCGAACGAACGCGGCCGCCACCGCGACCACTGGAATGCACAGCTCGAGACCGACGCTCGGCCAGCTCTGGGGACCGCGCATCTCGAAGATGGCCAGCCAACCGAACACGAGCGCGCCGGCGACGGCCCAGAAGACCGCCACCGTGCGTGGCGCGCGCCGGCTCAGGCCGGCCGACGTGCGGACGGCGTACCTGGTCGCGACGGCGGTCGCCACCAGGATGGTTGTGGCGTAGAGGAGTGAGTTGACGGTAGCCCCATCATCGTCCCCGAAGATGCCCGGCAGGTGGACTCCGACGGCTGCGAGCAGGGCTACCAAGGCGGATACTGCCAGGAACCCCAGCATCGCCAGCACTATCCCGCCGAGATAACCGAGCACGAAGCCGCCTCCCGCGGCGAAGACGCCGCCACCGGCACCGGCCAGAAGCCGCCTGGTCGATTGATGGGCGACACGCAGTTGCCGGCCGAGTTCAGCGGGCGGCCCCAGCCGCCCCAGGGCCTCGCGGATGGCCCTCTCCGTCTCGAACCCTTCCGCCTCCAGCGAAGCGATCGAGTCCCGCAGGTGATCGGCGAGTTCCGCTCTCACCTCGGCCACATCGGCAGCCGGCAGCCGCAGTTCCGCCGTCATCCGATCGAGATAAGCAGATATCTCCGGGGCGCCAGTCTGCCCGGGCGCGACCGATGAGCCCGGCTCGTCAGGCCCTGTACTGAGGCGGCGTTCGCTGCGCCGGACCAGCGCGACCGAGGCGATCAGGAACGCGACTCCGCTGCCCAGGATGACGATGACCGGCAGCAAGGCAATCATTGCTGGTTCGTTCCCCCAACGGCACGGGCCATGCCGCGCGAGAAGGTGGCCCATTCGTTGGCGTGCTCCTCGAGCATGCCGAGCCCCGTCTTCGTGATCTTGTAGTAGCGGCGGCGCGGCCCACGGTCGCTCTCACGCCAGCTAGCCTGGAGCGCACCGTCTGCCTCGAGGGCATGCAGGGCGGGATAGAGCGATCCCTCGCTCGGGGCGAACGCGCCGCTGCTCCGTTCACTGATCCGCTGCGCGATCTCGTAGCCGTATAGCTCGCCGTCGCGAAGCACGGTCAGCACGAGCAGCGTTGTGGTCCCCTTGAGAAGCTGAGTTCTGATCCGACCGCCCATCGGTGGTGGCTACCTCTTAGCGCTGTATATCGGATACCGTGGTACCGATAGGCTAGGGGTGAGGATCGCTGGTGTCAAGAGTGTCCTCGGTAGCCACCGCTGCGGTCCACTGGACAGAGCTCCGGCGTGTAGAACGCCTGGTTCGGCGCGAGTAACGCTGTTCGCCCGAAAGGTGCAAGCGACCCTATGGCTGAATCGAGACGGGGCATCTGCTCGAACGGCCTACGTACCCAGCCCTGTCACGGGCGCGTAGATCTCGCAGATAGCCGTAACGTGCGCGGCCGAGGCGTCGAGGCCGCCGCCCGCTACGAGCACCCGGCCGTCCGGAAGTGCCTGAATGGCCGGCCACATGGTCGGTGTCGGCAGATTGTCCGCAGCTTGCCAGACGCCGGTCAACGGGTCGTAAAGCTCGCTGCCGGCCTGGACTTTGTAAGCCGGATCGACGCCGCCGGCCGCCAGGACTCGACCATCCGCCAGCGCCACCAGGCCGAAGTCGGCTCGGGCGGCCGTCATCAAACCCGTGGCCGCCCACCGGTTCGTGGTCGGGTCGTAGATCTCAGCCGTGGCGCGGCTGGGGTCGCTGTTGCTGGTGGATCGCCAGCCACCGGCTACCAGGACGCGACCGTCCTTCAGGAGCGCGGCGCCGTGGATGTAGCGGGGCTCCGACATCGGCGCGGCGGCCCGCCACGCGTTCGACTCGGGGTTGTACATCTCAGCCGTGGCCGTCACCGAACCTGTGGCGCCCTGGAATGTGGTGGCTCCGCCGGCGACCAGGACCTCGCCGTCCGGCAACAGCGTGGCCGTCTGGCGGGCTCGGGCCACCGACATGGGTGCCGCGATCGACCAGACACCCGTCTTCGGATCGAAGACCTCTGCCGACGCGGTAGAGGCCCACCCGGGCGCGCCCTCGATACCGCCTCCGGCAGCCAGGACTCGTCCGTCCTGGAGCAGTGTCAGCGTGCCTTCCGTGCGGGGCAGGTTGAGGCGCCCGGCCGCAACCCAGGTCCCGTTGTCGGGGTTGTAGCGCTCGGCCGTGTCCAGCGGCTGGCCGTCGTGCGAGCCACCCGCGACCAGGACAGAGCCGTCGGCCAGCGTCACGGCCATCGCATAGGCCCGGGGCTGGAGCATGTCTGTCACCGCGCTCCAATGGCCCGTTGCCGGATCGAAGATGGCTGCCGACGCTACCGCGTTGTAGCTGGAACCGCCGGTCGCCCCGCCGACGACCATCACCCGACCGTCTCCCAGGAGCACGCTCGCGCTCGCCCACATTGCCTGCGGCAGCGGGTCGGTGCGAGCCCACGCGCCGTTGCCTGCGACGAGCTTCGACGATGAGCCGGGGGAGGCGGCGGACGATCCAGTCCCCGGAGATGCACCCGGCGCGGAGCTGCCGCCGGTGCCGGGCGATGCGCCCGGTGCCTGCGCTGGGCCCGGGCTCGTAACGGGTGCGGCCGTAGCGATAATCGGGCTTGGGTGCGAGGAGTCGATCCACAGGTACGCAGCCGGACCGGAGGCGACGACCAGAAGCAGGGCCAGGGCGTCGATCAGCAGGATCGCCCTAAGGCTGCCTTCGAAGGATCGCCTGGGGCGGAACCTCGCACCATCCGGCGGTCGGCCGGGGATGGGGCCTCGTGCCGGGGGCCGGCCGGGGGCCGGGGCACGATCCGACGCTCGGTCGGGGACGGGGCCTCGTGCCGGCGGCCGGCCGGGGGCCGGGGCACCATCCGACGCTCGTCCGGGGACCGAACCCTCGTCGTCCTCCTTGCGCTGCGCCTTCCAGCCCTCCGGCCGGGTCACTGCGGCGCCTTCATTCGTGGCCCAGAACGGCGACGATGCCGCCGGCCACCACAGCGGTCCCGCCCATCAAGCAGGCCACTGCGGCGCCCAGCACTCGTCCGTCCGTGGAATGGCCGATCCGCCCGACTGCCCCGCCGATGCAAACCTCGATGACCAGGCCGAGTATGAGCAGCTCGATGGCGGCTGCCAGCGGCTGAAGGCGCCCGAACGCCAGCATGCCTGCCACGACCACGACGAGAGCCGCCGCGACGGCCGCCGCCAGAATCGGCGCCATCTGGCCGAACCGCCCCACGAGGTCCGCCGGTCCGGTCAGTGGCGCGAGATCGTGGGCGACCTCGGGTCTACCCGCAAGGATCGAGGCCACGCCACCGAGGACCACGACCGCGCCGCCAACGGCAAACGCACCGCCGCTGATCCGCGCCGCTCGTCCACCTGGCGCCGCAACCGGCCGCTGTCCCGCCACTGCATACCCTCGATCGCGAACAACACGCCCGGGCCCCGATCGCAAGTCGCCCCACGACGATCTCTCCCGAGAGGAACCTCGGGTTGACTATACCGCCGGCCGGGACACCGCGGCCACCGGCTGCATGGCACGCGACCCGCACGGTGGCCGAAGCCGGTGGGGACCGATGGTGGGGTCTGGCGGGCCGGCGGCGGGCCGTCGCCGGGCTGTCGCCGGCGGGCGGCCTACTTGCCCGATTTCAGCAACTCGAGTGCGGCAGCGGCCGTGGGCTCGTCGGTGATGAGCAGGTTCAGCAAGCCGGAGCGGGCCCCGGCGACGATCGTCTCGACCTTGTTCGTGCCGGCGGCAATCCCCACGACGCGCGGTACGTTGCGGAGCGTCTCGATCGGGATGGAGATCGTGCGGCGCTCCCATTCGTCCTGGACGAACGAGCCGTCTAGGCGGACCAGGTGGCCGGCCACGTCTCCCACCGTGCCCTTGCCGGCGAGCCGGGCGCGACCGTCGTCGTCGAGACGATCCATGACGGTGCCGTAGCCAGGTGCGAAACGCGGCGCGCCGCTCATGCCCACCAGCGCCAGCCGCAACTCGCCCCAGAGCCGGGTGGTGGCAGTGACGGCGCTGTCCGACAGCAGAGCGGCAGTCGTGGCCTCGTTGTCGAGGAGGCCCGGGGCGTGGAGAAGCCGCACACCGGCCCCGATTCGCTCGGCCATGTGGCGGGCGATCTCGTTGCTGTTGAGATGGGGATTGCTCGAATCCCAACCGCCGACGAGCGGCACGACGACTACCTGCGCACGATTCCCGGCCGGCAGCGCCGCGACCAGCGACTCCACGGTGTAGCCGCCGGTCAGCCCGATGGCGCCCTCGCCCGGCAGTTCCTGGGCCAGACGAGGCGCTGCGGCCACGCCGCACAGTCGGGCCGCAAGAGCTGGTGCGGTCTCATGGCCCGGTGTCACCCAGACCTCGATATGAAGCGCCTCGGAGAGAGCGCTCGCGAGCGGAGTCGGCGCCGACGGCGCGCCTTCGACGGAGATGCGGACGACGCCTGCGGCCCGTGCCGCCGCCAGCAGCCGGGACACCTTCGAGATCGAGAAGCCGGTCAGGGCTGCGATCTCCGGCTGGCCGAGCTCTCGAACGTAATAGAGCTGAGCGACAAGCCGCATCATCTCTCGCTGGCTCGTCGCCTCGGCCGTGTCGATTGCCCCGATCTCATCGGCCGCGCCGGCCTCAGCCGCAGCGCCCACCTCAACTGGCCCGGGCGGGCCCCGGCGCGCTGCCTCGCCGTCCGCCCCGGAGACGTTCTGGGCCACGAAGGGCTCCTTTCTTGACACCATCCCGCGCAGACGCGACCATACCGCCACGCAGTTGCGTGCAAGCCATTGCGTGAGAATACTTGCAGGAACTACTGCCACGGTCAAGCATCTGAGGCGGAGTCAGCCAGTGCGAGCTTTCCGCATCGTTATCGCCGGTCACGGGACGCTGCCCGCTGCCCTGCTCGCAACTGCGGAGCTGATCTGCGGACCAATCGCCGACGTCGCCGCGGCCGGCCTCGATCCGACCGAGTCGCCCGATCACTACACCGACGCCCTTCGAGCGGCCATCGGCCGCGACCATCGGCGCGTGCTCGTCCTGTGCGACCTGCTGGGTGGGACGCCCTTCAACGTGGCCTCGGCCATCGCCCGCCGATCGCCACGCGTCGTGTGCCTCTCTGGAGCGAACCTGGCCATGGCCGTCGAGGCGGCCCTCGCCGACGGCGACCTGGACGACGCGCTCGTCGAGCGGCTGCTCGAAACGGGCCGGAGCGGCATCGTCGAGACCGAGCGCAACCGCGCCCGCCGCGCTTCCTGACACGGTCGCATCCCATGGGCCTGCGCCTCGTCCGTATCGACGATCGCCTGATCCACGGCCAGGTCGTGGCCGTGTGGTTGCGAGCGCTGGGCGCGGAGCGGATCGTGATCGTCGACGACGCCACCGCTCGCGACGAGTTCTTGCGGGAGGTGCTGACCCTCGCCGCTCCCCAGGGAGTGCCGGTGGAAGTCTGCGACGTTGCGAGCGGGGCGGCGCGGTGCATCGAGCTGGCCGGGACGCCTGAGCCGGTCATCGTCCTGGCGCGCTCGCCTCGAACGGTCCTGGCGCTGCGCCAGGCCGGCGTCCCGATCGAGGTCGTGGACCTGGGCGGCATGGGCGCCGGGCCGGGCCGGCGGCGCCTCCACAAGACGATCTCCGTGAGCCCGGACGAGCTCCGCGAGCTGCGGGAGTTGGAGCAGCTTGGCACGAGGGTCGAGATCCAGATCGTCGTCGACGATCGGCCAATCCCGTTTCAATCGCTGGATTCGGGCAACTGAGCTGAGCCCGGCGGTCCGAGCGGGAGCTTGAGGAGAAGGATGAACAGGAAGGTCGCGGCAGCCGGGGCGGGTTCGATCGCGGTCCTGCTGCTGGCGGCCGCGATGCCCGGGGCGGTTCTAGGCGCCGGCTCAGGCGACGCCGCGGGCGCGGCCGGCACTCAGCAGATCGCCGTCAGTGCGTGGCAGGCGGCACTCATTGCCATCGGCTACTACCTCGCCAACAGCCCGTGGCTCTTCGGCCTGGCCTTCTTCACGCTGTACCGACCCCTGGTCGCGGGCTTCTTTGTCGGGTTGATCCTGGGCGATCCAGCCCAGGGAACCCTGATCGGCGCGGCCATCAACGTCCCGTACCTGGGCTTCATCTCCGCCGGCGGCACATTGCCTGCGGACGCGGGGTTCGCCGGCTGGGTGGGAACCACGGTCGCCCTCGCCAGCGGCTTCGACCCCGCGAAGGCCGTCACCATCGCTTTCGGCCTGGGACTTCTCGGCACGATCATCTTCTACGGTCGCATGGCCGTCGACTCGGTCTTCGCCCACTGGGCCGACGCTCGGGCCGAGAAGGCCGACATCGCCGGCGTGGCCCTGATGAACTGGCTGCCGGGTCAGCTCTTACTGTTCGTCATCAGCTTCGTGCCCGTCTTCCTGTTCGCCCTCAACGGACCCGGCGCCGTCCAGGACGCGCTCAACCGCCTGCCACTCTGGGCCGTCAACGGACTCGTGATCGCCGGCGGGATCCTGCCGGCGATCGGCATCGCCCTGAACATGCGATTCATCTTCCGGGGCTCGGCGATCCCCTACTTCTTCATCGGCTTCATCCTCATGACGGCCACTCACGGGTCGATGTCGCTCGTGGTCGTCGCCGCGCTGGGCCTGGCTCTGGCGTACCTGCATCTCACCTTCGTCCGGACGCCCGTCGAGCCAAAGAGCGAAGCTGCGGTGGCTGCCGTACCCCGGACCGACCCCTCGACCGTCGCAGGCGCCACGCCGCGCATCCGCCTCACCCGGCGCGACCTCATCCATTCGTGGGCGCTGTGGACATTCTTCGCCCACGCCAACTACAACTACGAACGCCTGCAGGGGACCGGCTTCGCCCACGCCATGACGCCGATCATCCGGCGCCTCTATACCACCGAGGACGAGATCCGGGCGGCGCTAAAGCGGCACCTGGTCTTCTTCAACACCGAGCCCAACTTCGGCAATGTGGTCCACGGCACGGTCATCGCCATGGAGGAGCAGCGGGCCAACGGCGCCGCCATCGACGACGACGCGATCAACTCTGTGAAGTCGGGCCTGATGGGACCGATGGCGGGCATCGGCGACAC
>PMNU01000100.1:0-9146 GCA_003165675.1 Chloroflexota bacterium | reverse complement strand
ATGGTCCTGGTCTCGATCGTAATCGTGACGATCGGCTACACGGCGTGGATGCAGGGCTACGCCCGCGGCCGGTCGTTCGTTACCGAGATCCTGCGGTCCGGCACGATCGACCGCGTCCTGGTCGGGGCCGGGGTCCTTGGCAACATGGTCCTGGGCGCCCTCGCCGCCAACTTCGTGGTCGTGAACCTCGCCCCGACCGTGAACATCGCCGGCGCACAGATGAACCTGCAGGCGGCCATCATCGATCCGCTCTTCCCGGGCGCGCTGGCGCTCGGCCTGGTGGTCATGACCTGGTACCTGCTGCGGCGGCGGGTCAGCCCGCTGGCGCTGCTGGCGGTTTATCTGGTCTTCTCGATCCTGGCGGCGTACCCGTTCTTCGGGCCCGGCCAGGCCAACTCGAGCGACTACTCATACGGGGCCTGCACGTCGTCGCTGCTGCACCAGTACACGCCGTGCGGCGCGCCGCCGGCACCTTCGGCTCAGCCCTAAGCGGGCTGCGGGCAGCCTTGATGGCCGGCCGCGGTTGCGGCACCGACTCACTACCCGGCGCGACCGAACTCGGGCGCGTACGTAGCCCCGAAACGTTCCAGCTTCGCGAGAGCCGAGACGATCATCGGGTGGGATCGGCGCTCCGGCCGGATGACCGACGAGAGCCGCCTGGCGAGGGGAGGGCCGATCGGCCGCACTTGAGCCCGAACCGGCCGATCGAGGAGCGCCAGCCCGGGTAGCACCCCGACGCCCAGGCCCGCCTCGACGAGGGCGATGATCACGCTGAAGTCCTTGCAGCTCGACCTGACGTGGGGCTCGAAGCCGCTCGCCCGACAGGCGCGCCGGATCACTTGCGACAGGTGGCTGTTGTCCGTGTCCATGATCCAGAACGCGTCGCGGAACTCCTCCAGCCGGGCTTCTCCGGCTGGAGGCCGTCCCCGGGTCGGAGTTCTGCCGTGGATGGCAGACGCGCGAACGTCCATATCGACCCCGCTCGCCGGAGGCTCGCCGACCTCGCCCGTCGCAGGCCCCGCGGCGGCCAGGTAGATCGGGTCGCGCATGAACTCGCAGACTTCGAGCCCCGGGTCGGTCACGCGNNCGGGTGGAGACGGCTCAGCGCGGTCATCACCGGCGGCATGACTGCCCGGGCAGCGGTCGGGAAGGCGGCCACGCGCAACGTCCCGGTCACCGCTGACTGCATCGACGCCAGGTCGGCTTCGGCGGCGACGATCGCGCCGGTGATCGTGTCGGCATGGCGGACCAGCCGTAGCCCGGCATCGGTCAGGCGGACGCGCCGGCCGCTCTTCTCGAGCAATTCCACGCCGGCTTCCCGTTCCAGGATGGCGAGCTGCTGAGAGACCGCCGAGGGCGTGATCTGCATCGCCTCGGCCGCGGCCTTGATCGAGCCGCGCCGCGAGATCTCCCGCAGCAGCTGCAGTCGCCAGACGCCGAGCATTTCCAGTTGCCTCCNNGGCTCCGGACCAGGCTCCGGATAGTTTAGTCCTACTTCATGATCCGATGAGGAAGCTGAACTTGACCTGTCTATGAGCCGCTGCCATGCTCGCCCGAGGCCGGCTGCCAACGCAGCCGCGCGTCGGAGGAGTCACCGAGCGGCGGAATGCGGAGATGAACATGAAGCTCGCGGAACGGATGAGCCGGATCGGCACCGAGACGGCGTTTGAGGCGGCGGCACGCGCGCGGGCCCTCGAGGCTACCGGTCGATCCGTAATCCACCTGGAGATCGGCGAGCCGGACTTCGATACGCCGGCGAATATCCGCGAGGCCGCCAAGCGAGCGTTGGACCGCGGCGCGACGCACTACTCGCCGACAGTGGGCATCCCCGAATTGCGCGCGGCGATCGCCACAGACGCAACCGCTCGCAAGGGCTTCGGCGTCTCGCCGGATCGAGTCGTGGTCGTGCCCGGCGGCAAGCCGGTGATGTTCTTCGCCATCCTGGCCCTCGTCAACGAAGGCGACGAGGTGATCTACCCCGACCCTGGCTTCCCCATCTACGAGTCGATGGCGAACTACGTCGGTGCGGTAGCGGTCCCCTGCCCGATCCGCCAGGAGAACGGCTTCCGCCTGGACCCGGCCGAGCTGGCCTCGCTGGTGACGGCGCGGACGAAGCTCGTGATCATCAACTCTCCGGCCAACCCGACCGGCGGCGTCTCGACGCGCCAGGACCTCGAGCGGATCGCCGCGGTGGCACGTGAGCACGACCTCACTGTGCTGGCGGACGAGATCTACGGCCGGACACTGTACGAGGGGGAGCACGTCTCGATCGCATCGCTGCCCGGCATGGCCGAGCGGACGATCGTCCTCGACGGCTTCTCCAAGACGTACGCCATGACAGGCTGGCGGCTCGGCTACGCCATCGTTCCCGAGGCGCTCGTGACGCCGTTCAGCCGGCTGATCGTGAACAGCGTCAGCTGCACGAACGCGGCCACCCAATGGGCCGGTGTCGAAGCCCTGACCGGTCCGCAGGACGCGGTCGACGCCATGGTGGCCGAGTTCAAGGCCCGGCGCGACATCATCGTCGACGGATTGAACTCCATTCCCGGGATCACCTGCCTGCGGCCGTCCGGCGCGTTCTACGTCTTCCCCGACATCTCGGCCACTGGCCTGACAGGCGCGGAGCTGGCCGACCGACTGCTCAACGAGGGCGGCGTGTCGGCCCTGGCCGGAACCGCTTTCGGGCACGTGAGTGTGCACCACCTTCGCTTCAGCTACGCCAACTCGCGCGAGAACATCGTCGAGGCGGTCCGGCGGACGCGAGCCGTAGTCGAGCCGCTGGTCGAGGCACGCAATGGGGCGGCGGTCTCGTGACGACCGAGCGAGAGGCGACAGAGCGGAGCGGCGGTCCTAGCCAGGTCGCCAGCCCGGGCGGGGGTCGCAAGCAGACTTCCGAGGCGGATCGCCTCTTCGCCCTTGCCGAGCCGGATTTCGCCCGGTACGAGGTCCTCAAGGATCTCGTGGACGAGTGCATAGACCTGCAGCTCGACTACCGCCAGAGCGGGCATCCCGGTGGCTCGCGATCCAAGGTCCACATGCTCCTGTCCCTGCTCCTTTCCGGAGCCATGCGCTGGGACATCCGCCGGCCGTGGCTGCGCTTCGGCGACCGATTCGTCCTGTCCGCCGGCCATACCGTGCCGCTCGTCTACGCAACTCTCGCCGTCTTGAACGAGGGTCTGCGAGCCCGCCAGGATCGGGCCGCCGAGCCCCGCTTCAGCTTCCCGGAGGACGGCCGCTTCGCCCTGACGTGGGAGAATCTCCTCACCCTGCGGCGCCGCGGCGGGCTGCCCGGCCATGCGGAGATGGCCGGCCGGACGCTCTTCCTCAAGGCCAACACGGGACCGTCCGGACACGGCATGCCGTTTGCGGCGGGCGAAGCGCTGGCCCTGCGGGCGGCCGGTGCCGGCGATGTCCGCGTCTTCGTCACCGAGGGCGAGGGCGGCCTGACGCCCGGGGCCGCGCACGAAACGAAGAACTCGGCCTGGGGCCTGGGCCTGTCGAACCTGGTCTTCCTGATCGACTGGAACGACTTCGGCATCGACGAGAGGCCGGCCTCGGCGGTGGTCCACGGCACGCCCGTGGACTGGTTCGAGCCGTACGGCTGGCGCGTGACCGGCACCGAGCACGGCATGGAATGGGGGCCGGTCACCCGCGCGGTCCTGGACGCCTCACGCGGCCCCAACCCGACCCGCGCCCCCAGCGTTGCGTGGTTCCGAACCCGCAAGGGTCGTGGCTACGGCAAGCTCGACGCCGCCAGCCATGGGGTGCCTCACAAGCAGCACGCCCCGGAGTTCTGGGCGGCCCGCAAGGAATTCATGGCCCGCTACGGCGTGACCTACCAGGGCGTGGACTCGCCGCCGTCTGATGATCCTGCCGCCCTTGCGGCGGAGGCCGAGGCCAACTTCCGAACTGCGATGGGCGTCCTGCGGCGCGACGAGCAGCTCGTGGACTGGCTTTCCGACCGACTGCTCGAGATCGCGGCCACGGTCCCGGAGAAGATCGACAACATGCGAATCGGCGGCCGAACCGACCGTGGCGAGGCGGTCGGCGCGGCGGCGAGCGGTGCGGAGGCGAGCGGTGGCGAGCCGAGCGGCAGCAGGAGGAGTGGCCAAACGCCGCCCAACCCGACGACCGACCGCCGCCTCTTCGACTTCGAGCGCTACCCGGCCGAGATGTGGCGATCGCCCGGCGATCGCCAGCCCAACCGTGCCGCCCTGGCGACATGGGGCTCCTACGTGAACGCCATCGCAAAGCGCGACTACGGCCGGCCCCTGTTCATCGCCTGTTCGGCCGACCTCGCCGAGTCCACGAACATCGCCGGCTTCGCCAAGCCGTTCGGGGACCTGCCCGGCTTCGGCTGGTATGAGCGCGATTCGAATCCCACGGGAGCACTCCTGCCCACGGAAATCACCGAGTTCACCAACGCGGGCATGATGGCCGGGCTGGCCAGCGTCAACTTCGCCGACGAGCCATTCTCGGACTTCGACGGCTTCTGGGGCGCCTGCTCGACCTACGGCTCGTTCAGCTATCTCAAGTACGGCCCGCTCCGTCTCTTCAGCCAGCTCGCCCAGGACTGCGATCTGCGTATCGGCAAGGTCCTGTACGTGGCCGGCCACTCCGGACCGGAGACAGCCGAGGATTCGCGCACGCACTTCGGCGTCTTCTCGCCGGGCGTGATGCAGCTCTTCCCGGAGGGGCACGTTCTCGACCTCCACCCATGGGAGTACAACGAGGTTCCCGTGGTGCTGGCCGCGGCGTGCGCCACGGATGTGCCGATCATCGCCCTGCACCTGACACGGCCTCCGGTCGAAGTTCCGGATCGAGCCGCGCTGGGCATGCCGAGCCACTTCGCCGCCGCCCGCGGCGCGTACGTCATGCGGCCGTTCCGCGACGGCCAACCGAAGGCTGGCACAGTCTTCGTTCGCGGCTCGTTGAGCACGGCGAACCTGGTCAGGGTCCTGCCGGAGCTGGATCGGCGCGGCCTCAACGTCAAGGTCGTGGCGGCCATAAGCCCGCAGCTGTTCGCGCGGCAGGACTCAGCCTATCGCACGGCGACCGTCGAGCCGGCCGACCGCCTCGATTCGATGGTCGTGACCAACGGTGCCTACAAGCTCATGCGGGACTGGGCTGACGACCCGATCGTCCGCGACTACTCGCTCAGCTCGGACTGGGACGACCGCTGGCGGACCGGTGGATCGGTCGACGAGGTCATCGAGGAGGCGCATCTCGACAGCGCCCACATCCTCGAGGCAATCGAGCGATTCGTCCGCGAACGGCCGGACCGACTGCGCAGCCTGCGCGAACGCCTGGACGCCGCCGAGCGGAGGTAGCCGCCGGGTCTCGGGCGGCGGGTCGAGCGGACGCGGGAACGGCACCGTGTTGCGCCTTCGGTAGAATCTGACAGTGCCCGATTTCTACGATTTCGAACGCGCCAACGCCAGGCTGCCCGAGTTGCGGGAGACGCTGCTCCAGCTTCGCGGCCTCCGCGATGAGGTCGTGGTCGTGCGCGACCGCATCGTCGAGCTGAACGCCCCGGCCGTGGCCGGCGGAGTGGCTTCGCCCACCGCAGGCGCGACGCCCCCCGGAGCGACGCCGCCCGGGGCCACGCGCGCCGAGGTGGACCAGGAAACGCACCGGCTCAGGCTGCGCCTGCAGGGGCTGTTCGACCAGATGCAGGCGACGGTTCTGGAGATCGACGAGTGGGGCATCCAGCTCCGCGAGATCGAAACAGGTCTGGTCGACTTCCCGGCCCTCGTGGCCGGCCGGCCGATCTGGCTCTGCTGGCGGCTGGGCGAGGACCGTGTCGAGTGGTGGCACGAAGCCTCGGAAGGGTTCGACGGCAGACGCCGGATCGAGGACCTCACCTGACGGACGACCGCATCTCCGCCGCACCAGGCGGAGAGGGGGCCGGCGGCGACCGCACCGGCTCGACTGTTATGCAGGGCGATCGACGGAAGGCCTACCGACCGATCCCGCCCGACCTTCGGAAAGCCGCTCTGGAGTCCGGCCTGGCCGCGTACGAACGCGGCGACTTCTTCGAGGCTCACGAGCTCCTTGAGCCGGCCTGGATGGGGACGTCCGATCTGGCCGAGCGGGCCTTGTACCAGGGCCTGATCAAGCTTGCGGCCGGCTACGTCCACGCCGTTCGCGGCAACCCCGTGGGAATGGCACGCAACCTCGAGGGGGCAGGCACGCACCTCGAGACGTCGCTGCGACTCGACCCGGAATGGGGCGCCCGCACCGGCATCGACATTGCCACGCTGCTGGCTGCCATCGGCGAGCGGCTCTCCGCGCTGGCCGCTCTTGCCGACGCGCTCGCGGAGAGCCCGGGCCCAATCCTCCACCTGCTGCCGCCAGCCCCGCCGATCCGCTGACGTGCTGCCTCCAGGCCTCGGCCAGGGTCGCGGGCTCCAGCCAGCGACGCTCGGCTGCGGCGCGGTCGCCCGGCGTGGACCCCGGCGCAGGCCCCGCCGGAGCCGGCTCGGCTTTCACTCAACTCGGAGGGCCGTGCCAGTAGCGCCCGTGGGCGGCCCCCGCGCCCGGTCCCGCCCTGTCGAGCTAGAGAGCCACCCGGTCGAGTCTGCCCCGGCGGTCCGTCAACGTCGCGAAGGAGCGCAGCGAGCCGAAGCCCACGTCGAACTGGCAGCTGTGCTCCCCCTTTCCCGGGCGGTGCAATGCCGGCGGCTCAATCCTTCTACGTCGCTCAACCCGCACATGTAGCCCAGGGCAGCCTAGTCCAGCCGGGCTCCGTCGCGCCGGCACCTCAGCCGTATCTCGATCCGTCATCCTCCACGGGTCAAGGTGAAGCTGAGCCCGGGTCCAGGCCGACCGGGATTCCGAGTAAGTACTTCCTTGGATCTCGTGGCGCCAATCGGCTGCGTTTGGCGGGAGTGCCCGGGGTGACTCCGCGCGCCAGGCTCGAGTTGGTTGAGCCCGGCCCTACGGTTGGTAGAGTTCGGCTGAGGCTAGAGGCGTCGAACTGGCATCCTGGCCTCCGGCGATGAGGACTCGGCCGTCGGAGAGCAGGGTGGCGGTGTGGTAAGTGCGAGCGGCTGTCAGCGAGCCTGTTGAAACGAAGGTCCCGGTCTTCGGGTCGTACTGTTCCGCCGAAGCCAGAAGCGGCGACGTAGGGTCGCCGGAACCTCCGGCGATGAGGACTCGGCCATCGGAGAGCAGCGTGGCGGTGTAGTCGTCGCGCTGGGTGCTCATCGAGCCGGTCGGGCTGAAGGTGGCGGTCTTCGGGTCATACAGCTCGGCTGAATCGACCTGTCCCACGCCAACCTCGCCTCCCGTGATCAAGACGCGGCCGTCGGAGAGCAGCGTGGCGGCGTGGTCGGAGCGAACGGTGGTCATCGAGCCGGCCGCGCTGAACTTACCTGTCTTCGGGTCATACAACTCTGCCGAGGCGAGACTTGCTTGAGGCCCCGCGACGCCTCCTGCGATGAGAACATGACCATCTGAGAGCAGCGTGGCGGTGTGACTGGAGCGAACGGTAGTCATCGAGCCCGTGGGGCCGAACTTGCCGGTCTTCGGGTCAAACAGCTCTGCGGAGGCATCGTCGGCACCTCCCGCGACGAGGACGAGACCACTGGAGAGCAGAGTGGCGGTGTGGTAAGTGCGAGCGGCGGTCATGGAGCCTGTGGGGCTGAAGGTATTGGTCGCCGGGTCAAACATTTCGGCGCTCGCAAGCATCAGGTCGCTGGCGTCTTCACCTCCGGCGATTAGGACGCGGCCATCGGAGAGCAGAGTGGCGGTGTGGTCGAAACGGCCGGTCGTCATCGAGCCGGTCGGGCTGAACTTGCCGATCTTCGGGTCGTACAGCTCGGCTGAGGCGAGCGTTGAAGCGCCGACACCTACGCCACCGGCGATGAGGACTCGGCCATCGGAGAGCAGCGTGGCGGTGTGGCCATCCCGAGCGGTCGCCATCGAGCCGGTCGGGCTGAACCCGGGTGTAGCTGTCGGTAAAGCGGCTGCAGCCGGCACGAGACTCGGATACGCGCTGCGCGAGGGCGCCGGAGGCCCGCCGGTGGTCGGCGATCCGGTGGTCGAGCTTGCGGAGCAGCCCGCGACGGCAAGTGCGGCGAGCAGCCCCGCCATGCAGAGGCGGGTCGCCCGAGCGAGTGACCCCCGACCCAGCCGCCCCAGTCCGAGGCCGGGCAAGGTCAAATGGTCGGCGGTTCGGCAACGGCTCGACATCTCTTGGCTCCCCTGGCGGCGGCGAGAACGCGGCGCCGACGACCTTCTCCCCTGGCCGGAACCGACGGCCCCGAACGCGACCACTCTAGCATTGGAAAGCGCTGCATTCGGGTCGCAGCGTTCAGGCCGCGCGACCGTTCCAGCTAGCCCCCAACGACCTCCACGCCCGGCATTCCCCCCAGGCGCAGCCGCATCGCGGCGACTGCCTGCGGGTTCGAGTCCACCAGCAGGAAGCGCCGGCCCAGATCCAGCGCCGCGGCGCCGGCCGTGCCACTCCCTGCGAAGAAGTCAGCCACCAAACCTCCCACGGGACACGACGCCGAAACCACGCGCCGCAAGATCGCAACCGGCTTCTGGGTCGGATAGCCGGTTCGCTCGGAGCCGCCTGGGGGCACGATCGTCTGCCACCACGTGTCGGTCGGGAGCTTGCCGCGAGCCGCCTTCTCGGGTCCAACCAGACCCGGCGCCATGTACGGGATCCGCTCGACCGCCTCGGCATCGAACCAGTATCGGCGAGGGTCTTTCACGTACACGAGAATGTCGTCGTGCTTGGCCGGCCAGCGACGCCTGGTTCGAGCTCCGTAGTCGTACGCCCAGATCACCTCGTTGAGGAAGCAGTCGCGCCCGAAGACCGCGTCGCACAGCACCTTGGCGTAGTGCACCTCCCTCGGATCGAGATGGAGGTACAGGCTGCCGGTTGGTCGAAGGACGCGCCTGATCTCGACCAGCCGAGGTTCGAGGAAGTCCAGGTAGTCGTCGTGGATGTCGACAAAGCTGGCCGAACCGAGCGGGAACGTCCGATAGCGCCGCCCCCCGAACCCCGTTCGATCGCCCGCCTCCTCGTCCCGAACGGTCCGCAGCCGACGCAGCGTCTGACGCTTGCCCGTGTTGAACGGGGGGTCGATGTAGACGAGGTCGATCGAATCGTCCGGCAGCGAACCCAGCACGGT
>PMNU01000153.1 GCA_003165675.1 Chloroflexota bacterium | reverse complement strand
TCGGACGACCTCGAAGCCAGCGCGCTGGTAGAGGTGGAGAGCGGGGTTGTGGGCATTCACGGTGAGGCTGAGGGCTCTGTGACCGGCGTTGGCGGCTGCGCGATCCAGGGCATTCAACATCTGCGCGCCGATACCGCGCGACCGATGTTCGGGCGAGACGGCGATCGCGACCTCGGGCAGTGGGCGACCCGCTTCATCGCGGGCGAGCACGTCCGCCAGGACACGGCACCACGCCGAGCCGAGTCGTTGTCCGTCGCTCCACGCGACCACCCCCGCGTCGCCCGGACGCCCCCAATCCACCGTCCATCGGGTGGCGTGCGGCATGTCGGACGCGCCTTCGGGTAACGGCCCCGGCGGGAACGCGGCCAGCAGCGTCATCTCGGCGAGGAACGGCAGATCGGCATCGGACACGGGGCGGAGTTCCATGCGCTGATCTTCGCCAGCGACGATCGCCCGCGCAAGTTTGGCATGAGCTGTTGCCGGATCAGGTTGGGGCCGGCGGTTGAGGGGAGACAGACGACACCGGCGACTTCGAGCCAGCGTGTCTTGAGTGGTTGGCTGGCGAGGAAGGATTCGAACCTTCAATCCCCTGATCCAGAGTCAGGTGCCTTACCGTTAGGCCACTCGCCAGCGGAGCGACCGACAGGATACCGGATTCCGCCTCCGGGCGGCGGGTCCTCTGCCCTACGCCGTGCCGGCGGCCGCCACCTCCAGCTCAGCCAGGAGCTCCCGCTTGCGTCCGGCCGTGGCAAACGACCCGTTGATCGCATTGGCTGCGACCCGGCGCAGATCGCCGGCCGTGAGCGAGAGCGCCGCCGCGATCCTGCGGTAGTTGTCGCCGATGTAGCCGCCGAAGTAGGCCGGGTCGTCCGAGTTGATCGTGACCGCCACGCCGGCCTCCATGAGGGTCCGGATCGTCGACCGCTCCATCGACGGGATTACCCGAAGCCGGAGGTTCGATAGTGGGCAGGCCGTCACGGTTATCCCGGAGTCCGCCAGGCGGCGCATCACCGCCGGGTCGTCCGCCGCCCGGACCCCGTGATCGATCCGCGACACGCCCAGGCAGTCGAGCGTGCGGGCGACCAGAGCCGCCTCCCCTTCTTCGCCCGCGTGGGCCACCGCGCGCAGCCCCAGCGCCCGGGCCCGAGCAAAGACGCCGGCGAACGGCTCCGGCGGGAAGCCCACCTCCGACGAGTCCAGACCGACAGCCACGATCCGGTCCAGCCACGGCTCCGCGGCCGAGAGAGTGGCCTCGGCCGCCTCGGCGGGGAGATGACGCAGGAACGAGAGGATTAGGCCGCTGGTGATGCCGTAGTCGCGCTCGCCGTCGGCGAGACCGTCGAGGATGCCGACGACGATGTCCCCGATCGCGATGCCGCGGTCGGTGTGCGTCTGAGGGTCGAAGAACGGCTCGACGTGCCGGACGCGGTCGGCGTGAGCGCGCGCCATGTAAGCCCGGGTCAGCTCGCGGAAGTCCTCGCGAGTGACGAGCACGGAGCAGGCGGCGTAGTAGATGTCGAGGAAGGACTGGAGATCGGCAAAGTCGTAGGCGGCCCGCATCTCGTTCACCGAGCCCACCGGTAGCGCGACGCCGTTGCGCGCTGCCAGCCGGAAGGCTAGCTCGGGTTCGAGCGTTCCCTCGAGATGGACATGGAGTTCGACCTTGGGCAGGCGGTCGATCAACCGCGCGAGGTCGATACCTGGCCGGGCATGAGCGTCCGAGGGCACGCCGCTCTTGTCCTCGCCTACCCTTGCCGGCCCTGAGCTTGAAGCTTGGCCCACGTGTCCTTCAGGGTCAGCGTGCGGTTGAAGACCGGGTGGCCGGGCGTCGAGTCGGAGTCGAGGCAGAAGTAGCCCAGGCGCTCGAACTGGACCGTCTCACCTGCGGGCATGTCCGCCAGCGTGGGCTCCACCTGGCAGCCAGGGAGCACCGTCTCCGAGTTCGGGTTCAGGTCGGCGAATAGGTCGCCGCCGGCGCCCGGATCGGGTCGCGTGAACAGGTGATCGTACAGTCGAACCTCGGCGGTCGTGGCGTGGGCCGCGGAGATCCAATGCAACGTAGCCTTGGGCTTGCGGCCGTCGGGCGAGTCTCCGCCGCGCGTCGCCGGGTCGTAGGTGCAACGCAGCTCCACCACCTCGCCGGCCGCATCTTTGACGACGCGGGTGCAGGTGACGAAGTACGCGGAACGCAGCCGAACCTCGCGGCCGGGGGCCAGGCGGAAGAACTTCGCCGGCGGCTCCTCCATAAAGTCCTCGCGCTCGATCCAGAGCTCACGCCTGAACGGCACCTTACGAGTCCCGGCCGACGGATCCTCCGGGTTGTTGACGACCTCCATCTCCTCGACCTGGCCCTCGGGGTAGTTCTCGATGACCACCTTGAGCGGATCGAGGACAGCGAAGCGGCGCAACGCCGTGCGGTTCAGAACGTCCCGGACAGCGTGCTCGAGCTGGCCGAACTCGATGACGTTGTCTGCCTTCGCCACGCCGACCCCGGCAACGAAATCGCGCAGGCCCTCGGCCGGGAAGCCGCGCCTGCGCATCCCGGCGATCGTGGGCATGCGCGGATCGTTCCAGCCGCGCACGAAACCGTCATTGACCAGGCGCAGTAGGACCCGCTTGGAGAGGACGGTGTAGGTGACGTTGAGCCGAGCGAACTCGATCTGACGTGGCCTGGCGGGCACCGGCAGGTTCTCGATGAACCAGTCGTACAGGGGCCGGTGGATCTCGAACTCCAGACTGCAGAGCGAGTGCGTGATGCCCTCGATCGCGTCGGACTGGCCGTGCGCGAAGTCGTACATCGGGTAGATGCACCACGCGTCGCCGGTGCGCGGGTGGTCCGCGTGCAGGATCCGGTACAGGACGGGATCGCGCAGGTTGATGTTCGGCGAGGACATGTCGATCCGGGCGCGCAGGACCCGTGCACCGTCGGGGAACTCGCCCGCCCGCATCCGCTCGAATAGGTCGAGGTTCTCCTCGATCGACCTGTCTCGGAAGGGGCTGTGCCGGCCTGGCTCGGTGAGTGTGCCGCGATGCTCGCGGATCTCGTCGGCCGTGAGGTCGTCCACATAGGCCTTGCCGGCCTTGATCAAGTAGACGGCCCACTGATACAGCTGCTCGAAGTAGTCCGACGCGTAGTAGAGGTGCCCGCCCCAATCGAACCCCAGCCAGTGGATGTCCTCCTGGATGTGGTCGATGTACTCCTGCTCTTCCTTGGTGGGGTTGGTGTCGTCGAAGCGCAGGTGGCAGCGGCCGCCGAAGTCGCGGGCGATGCCGAAGTTGATGGAGATCGCCTTGACGTGGCCGATGTGCAGGTAGCCGTTCGGCTCGGGCGGGAAGCGCGTGACGATGGTCTTGTGTTTGCCGTCCCGGAGATCGGCGGCCACGATCTCACGGATGAAATCGCCTCGTTCCGGCGCGGCTCCCGCGGGCGGGGTTGATGTCTCGGTGGTCACGTCGCGTCGGCTCCCGACTGGCGGCCTCCGGGGCCGCGTCACTAATGGGACTAGACACAGACTGTACCCGATTTCGGGACGGCCGCCGTGTGGACGCCGTGTCGGTCACCCGTGAGTAGCCTGCACTCCGAAGTCAGTGAAGGTCGAGCCCGAAACGGGTATGAATCGCCAGCTGTAGCTGTGGGCGCCGAGAGTCAGTTCCAGCACACCGTACGTGCCGGAGTTGCGGACCTTGGAGTTAGCGCGGATCGTCCCGAAGCCGCGCTGACCGGCGCCGCCAGTTCCCACGACGAACTCGCGAATGCCGCTGAGATCGGACTTGCCGGACGGCGACTGCGGCGTGAACCGCTCGTAGTCGTGGTCGTGGCCGTTGAGGACGATCTCCGCATGGGCGGCGCACAGGTCCTGCCACCAGACGGTGTAGGTCGCGTCGTTGCCGTGTTCGCCGCCCGAACTGAAGGCGGGGATATGCCAGATGGCGACGATGTGCTTGCCTGCGTTGGCTGCGAGATCGGCCCGAAGGAAAGTCTCCTGCGGTGATCCGTCGCCACATCCCCCAACCTCAGAGCACATGGCGTTCAGGGCGACGACGTGCCAGTTGTTGGCAAGGTCGTAGCTGTAGTAGCCCTTGTCGGCCGGGCCTGCCGCCGCTCCGAAGTACGAGTAGTACGGACCCGCTCCGGATGTCACGTAGTCGTGGTTCCCGGGCACCGGATGGATTCGGCTCTTGAACACGCCCCAGGACTTGTCCACGCAGTTGGCGTATTGGTCCGCGCTGCCGCTCTCGTTGGAGTTGTCGCCCGCCGTGAAGACGATATCGTTGGGCCTGGCCACGATCAGGGCGGCTGTAGCCTGCGCGTTCGCGATCGAACCGGTGACGCAGATGTCGCCGGCGCCAATCAGGACGGGGCTGCCGGCTGCGGGCGGAACGGCCGAGCCCACGGGATCGGGCCCGACGGAGGGCAAGGGCGCAGCCGTCAGCGACCAGAATGCCCAGGATCCAGCCAGGGCAATGAGGACGCCGACGATCGTCGGGACCAGCACGATTCGGCCGGCCCGCCCAAGACTGGCAAGGGTCATCCAGACCGCCGCTCCCCTATCCGACCGCGTGCCCGACCAGCGTCCCCAGCCCGAACGTGACCGCGGCCGCGAACATGCCCAGCAGCACCTGGCGGCCGCCCGTCCGCAACACGCTCGAGCCCGTGACCACGGTGATCGCAGCTCCAACGAGCATCAGGGCCGCGGCGCTGACGACGATCGACGCCACGACCGCGGGCACGCCGGTGGCGAAGAAGAACGGCGACAGCGGCACGATTGCGCCGGCGGCGAACAGGAAGAACGAGGTGAGCGCGGCGACCCAGGCCGACCCGCCGAGCTCGTCGGGGTCGATGCCGAGCTCCTCTCGGGCGAGGGTGTCGACCGCCCGGCCGATCTCGCCGCCGACGATCGACTTCGCCATTAGCCGCGCCTGTTCGGCCGTGAGGCCCTTCGACTGGTAGATGAGCGTGAGTTCCTCTTCCTCCTCGTCGGGGACCTGCAGCAGCTCCTCACGCTCGACCTTGACCTGGTGGGCGTACAGCTCGCGGGCGCTCTGGACCGACAGCCACTCGCCGATGGCCATCGACAGGGCGCCGGCCATCATGCCGGCCAGGCCGGCGATCAGGACGGGGTTGCCGCCGGCCGACGCACCGGTCGCCGCACCGGCCACTCCCATCGAGATACTCAAGTTGGAGACCAGGCCGTCGTTGGCGCCGAGAACCGCCGCCCGGAGCTGGTTGCCGCCGCTGCCGCGGTGTCGGCCCTCGATCCGGGCGATCGCACCGCCCTCCACGCCGCGGCCCGCGGCCAGCTCGCGGAAGAGCCGCGCGTGGGATCGCTCGTCTCCGGGCATTCGGGCGAGGGCCTCGGGCTGGTCGTCGTACATCGCCTGGTCCGATGCTTCGCGCTCGGCGATTGTCGGAACCACCAGGCTCGGCCCGAAGTGGCGGGCAACGAACATCAGCACCCGAGCCCGCCAGGCCGGACCCATTCCGCTCGTGTTGACGCCGGCCGCTTCGAGCTGCGCCCGCCAGACGCCGGCGTGGATCGATTCGACCTCGACCATGCGGACGTAGAAATCCTTGACCGCCCGGCTGTCCTCCTTCTCGGCCAGCAACGAGTACAGAGCGATCGCGTCGATCTCGCCCTGGAGGTTTTCTCGGTAGCGGGCGATGTCGGCCCTGGCCGGAACCGGGGGGATGGTCGGCTTGTCTGAACTCATGGGCCTAGTGTGGCCGGTCCGGCTGCGATCCACAACGCCGCACCCTCTGGGGCTCCCTCCCGGCAACGGTGGCGGCCGGCGGCTCCCCGGCCTAGACGGGTTTCGCGGCCTCTACGGCCTCCGGGGCCTCCAGTTCGCATACCTCATAGTGCTGGACCTCGAAGTGCTCGAAGACGTCGAAAGTGCCGCCGTTGAACACCGGGGTGTTGAGGAGGTCGGTGGTTCCGAGCCAGCCGTAGAGAGCCTCAAGGTCGCGCCACACGCTGACGAAGATGATCTCCTCCCCCCCGTCGGCATTGACCTGGCGTGCGATCTGCGCGTGGACGAGCCCATCCTCCCGTCGCGCATCCTCGAGCACCCGTTTAGCCTGCTGCCGAAAGACGGTGACCCGCCCGGACTGGACGCGACCCTCGAGGACCCTGACGATCAAATCCCTACCCCAGACGAATACGCCAGTCCCTCGCAGACATTCTCCCGACTGGTGACCCGTTCGGCAATTACAGAGCCATATCAGGTGAGTGGCCTGGGGGCGCCAAATGCATCAACGTGGCGTCCCGGATGCACCCCAGCCGGCCTTCCCGGTTCTCGGTCATGACTCGCTCCACGTGGTGGCTGCGGCCCGAGCTAGTGCTCGGCCGCGGTTTCTCCGGTCTCCTTGCCCTGTGCACCCGTCCCAAGCGCCCAGGACCTCGGCGTGGGACTCGACGACGCTCCCAAAGCCCTCCACGCGAGGTGGATGAGAAGGCGCGTTGACGTTGGGCCTCTCGAAATCCCGCACAAGTCGAGCTTACAGTCTTCTTACCTGCGCCCCGAACCCTTCGTAGGCGGCAGCCCCAGGATCTCCAGTGTCAGCTCCAGATGAGGCCGCCAAGGAGATCAACCAGGTGAATCGCCAACTCAACTCCGTCACCGGACTCGCAGCAGTGGCGCTGTTAGTCGGCATCGCGGCCGCAGGCTGCGCCAGGCACGACGACGCCGGGCAGCCAGCGAGTCCGGCTCCGGCGGCACAGTCGAGCCAGATCGTTCAGGCGGCTCCGAGGCTCGTCAACACCCCGATCGACGTCGCGACCGGTACGCCGGCCCCAATCGATGCCGCCGCCCCGAGCGAGTTCACCACGACTCAAGCTCCGGCGGCAACTCAAGCTCCGGCGGCAACCGCCGACGCGCTCGACAGCCCACTCAACGACCTCAACAACCTGCTGAACGGCATCAACGGCTCCCTCTCCGGCGCTGACGCCGGCCCATCCGGCGGCGAGTAGCCGCCCCCCACCAGGACAAGGAGTAATCGGATGAAGTCCCGTCTCACTGCTCTAGTCGGGGGCCTTGCCCTCGGCAGCGCGCTGCTGTTCACGTCCGCCGGAATCGTCACCGCCGCCACTCCCGCGACCGGACCTTCGGGCAAAGGCGCATGCGCCACCGAGGCCGCCGCCGTCAAGACCGGCGCCACCGTCGCCACACTGCGCACCTTTGGCGACTGCGAGATCAACCGCCGCTTCGTGACGCTCACCAACCTCACCGCAAAGATCACTGCCTCCAAGGTCATGACCAGCTCCGACAAGGCAGCCCTGCAGGGCGAGATCGGCTTGACGACCGCCGGGCTCACGAGCCTCAAGGCGGCTATCGACGCCGAGACCGGCATCCCGGCTCTGCGCGCCGACATCGTCAAGATCGCGACCGGCTACCGCGTCTATCTCCTGGTCACCCCGCAGGTCAACCTGGTCAACGCGTCCTACGCGGTCCTCGCCGCTCAGACCAGGTTCGCGACCGTCAACACCAACCTCACGGCCCGCATCGCCGCGGCTAAGGCCGCAGGCAAGGGCACCACGGCCGCACAGGCCGACCTCGACGCGATGAACGCCTCCGTGACGGCTGCCGTCGGTCTCGCGAGCCCGCTGTCCGCACAGCTGCTGCCGCTCACCCCGGCCCAGTACAACGTCGGCACGGCCGGCCCGATCCTGACCGCCGCCCGAACCGCTCTCGGCCAGGCCCGCGACGATCTCAGGTCCGCGCTCGCCGACGCTAAGGCTTGCCGCGACGCTCTCAAGTAAGCACTCGCTCCACCAAAAGCGGCTCCCGCCACTACCCGGGCGGGAGCCGCTTTGCCGTGTGTTGGGGCCGCCCCCCGTCCCCTACGCCACGTCGTCGGTGAACGGCTGCAACAGGAAGCCGAACTCGGCGCCCGGGCCGTCCTCTCGGGGTCGCGCCCAGATCGTGCCGCCGATCGACTCCACGAGCCGGTGGGCAACGAACAGCCCGATTCCCGACCCGGCCACACGCGACGTTCGTGCCGAGCGGTAGAAGACCTGAAAGAGCCGGTCGGCCTCCGCCGGATCGACGCCGGGCCCGCGATCCAGGACCCGCACCCGCGGACATCCATCCTGGGCGTCCGCAATCAGCTCGATCTGACCGTCGGGAGGGCCGTACTTGGCGGCGTTGGTGAGGAGGTTCCTCACGATCTGCTCCACGAAGGAGTCCTCCGCCCGAGCCACGGGCAACGGCGCCACAATGCTCAGCTTGAAGTGGCAGTTCGGCCAGCGCCGCCGTTCCTTGTCGCACACTTTGGGGAGAAGGTGCTGGAGCAGGACCGGCTCCGTATGGACCTTGATCGTCCCCCGCTCCGCGCGGGCCAGGACCACGAGATCCTCGACCAGACGCCGCAGCCGCTCGGCCTCATGGCTGATGTCGCCAAGGAGCTCGTCCCGGCGCGCCTCGTCGAGACCTGGCCGCGACAGGAGCGCGCTGGCCGCGTAGATCGACGTGATCGGCGTCCCGAGCTCGTGCGACAGGATGCCCAGAAAGGCCTCCCGGAACGCCTCGGCGTCCTCGCGATCGGTGATGTCGAGGTTGATACCTGCCCAGCTCGTCACCTCTCCCGACTCGTCGCGAACCGGTAAACCGCGAGAGAGGACCGTGAGGCGTCGGCCGTCCGCGCCCTGCACGACGAGCTCGTGGTTCCAGGGCGTCCGGGCAGCGAGAGTCTCGGCCCAGTCGCGCTTCGTCTGCTCTGCGGCCTCGGGCGCCAGCGTCGCCATCCAGCCCAGATCGCGAGCTTGCTCCATCGTCTGGCCGGACATCTCGAGGAACGAGTCGCTGAGATACTTCATCCGGCCGTCCTTCTCGGCCAGCCAGATGCCGAACGGTATCGACTCGCCGATTGCCTGGGCCTGGCGCTGCATCTCGGCCACCGCCGCCGTCGCCTCCTCACGGTGCCTGCGCTCCGTGATATCGACAACGCTGATGGCGAGGCCAACCGTCTCGCCCTCGGGGTCTTGCAGCGCCTCTGCTCCGAGCAGCCACGTCCCAGGTTGCTCGCCCGACCTCGTTTGCCCGCTGACCTCCACGTCGCGGATGGCAACGCCGTCGGCCAGGACTCCGGCAAGCGCCGCTGCGGTTTCGCCGCCGAAGGCGGCCACGATCCGGTCGATGGACTGACCGAGGCTCGCCATCGGTGAGACGCCACCAATCGCCGCCAGCGCAGGGTTGACGTACAGGTAGCGCAGGTCGCGATCCAGGACGGCCAGCCCGACTGGCGCCGTCTCGATCAGGGGTGTCGAGGCGACCGACCCCAGCCGAACCAGGTCCGACAGAGCCTTGAGACGCTCCTCCTCGAGCCGGTGGACGCTGGCTGTAGTCCACGCCCCAACGGCGACCAATATCAGCGCCTCGAATCCGACCATGATCGACAGACCGACGCTCTCGTCGTACAAACCGGCCCGCTCGCCCACGAGCCGGAGCCATGCACCCGCCGGAACGACGATTATCGCGGCCGGCATGATCCGGCGAAGGACCTGGCCGGCGATCCCCGAATCGCTCCACAGCCGGACCAGGAGGTGATTCGGGTCTGCGGCCACAATCGCAACGGCCGTCGCGATCAGAGCGATCGACGAGGGCAGCGAAATCTGAGTCGCGGAGCCGAGTGAGAGCAGCGCCGGCGCCCCGTACAAGTACCCCAGCAGAGAGATGCCACCGATGGTCCCGCAGACGAGAGCCAGCGTCTCCGTCGCGTAGACGCCTCGGATCCGACGACCCATCGCCAGGATGGCGAAAGAGGCGCTCAGGAAGGCAATCGACGTCTGAACGGCGAACCGCCCCGGGTGCGGCGATGCCGCGCTCGCCGTATCGGACTGGAACGCCTGGTCGATGCCCAGGCCGATCCCGGTCAGATGCTCGAACAGCGTCGCCGCCGCGATCGCCACCACGAGGAATGCAGCGGCCCGACTGAGCCACGGGTAGCGGCGGCGGCCCGGGCCTATCTGCAGGCCCAGGGCAAGCCCCAGGAAGACAAAGCAGAGGGCGGCGTTGATCTTGGTGTCAACCGAGCCACTCAGCCAGCTGGTCAGTAGCGGGAGAGCGAGCACCCAGCCAGCCAGAACCGAGAGGCCGAAGAGCAAGAGCAGGGCGGCCAGAGCCAGTGCGATCCGACGAGAGTTCAGGGACAATCCATTTCCAGCACGCGTCCGCGAGCCACCGGCCGACAGGTCGGCACGGCCCGAGCGGGCCTCGGTCGACGGTTGATCTGAGACGGTCACGTTCAACCTGCTCCTGGGTCGTCCAAGCACCGCCGGCGTGTGACGGCCTGCCAATCCGACAAGCGCCCAGACTCCCTCGCCCAAGAACGGATGGTACGACGTGTCGACTTCGATTGACAGGCGGACCGGAGGGCCGAACGGCCCTGCAGGAGGGTTGCGCCGTCCCGTATCGTTTTGCTTACGGTTATGCGCTAAGCCGCCCTCATTGCCGATTACGAAGCGGAGGTCGTCATGGTCTGCCCAAGCTGCGGCGCCCAGATCGATGGTCAGGGTAAGTTCTGCGCCATATGCGGCGCCCGCCTCCCCGAGGCTGCGCCGTCTTCCCCACCAGGTGACTTCGCCGCGGCGCCGCCGCCCGAGGAATCACCTGCGGCCGCGGAATTGCCTGCTGCCTCGGAATCGCCGGCGGCCCCGGAATTGCCTGCTGCCCCGGAATTGCCTGCTGCCCCGGAACCACCGGCACCGCCGGCCGTTCCGCAGGCGTGGTCACAGCCCGCGCCGCCTCCTCAGGCGCCGGCCGCTCCGCCGGCGTGGACCCCGGCCGCACCTCCTCCGCCACCGCCGGCCGCTCCGGCCTGGACACAGCCCGCGCCGCCTCCTCAGGCGCCGGCCGCTCCGGCACAATATGGCGCCCCGCAGTACGNNCCGCAGTACGCCCCGCAGTACGGCGCCCCGCAGTACGGAGCTCCGGTCGTGGCCCCCACGGCGACGTCCGGCACTGGTCAGATGGCCGCCTTACTCGCTCTAGCCGGCGGTGCGGTTGCCGTTGTGTCGGCGTGGCTTCCCTGGATCACTGGCCTGGGCGCAGACATGAAGCCGATCGATGTCACCGACACGTCGACACTCGCATGCGGCTACTACCTGATTATCGGGGGCGGCATCGCCGCCGCCTGCGGGCTGCTGTTGCTCATGCGCTTCGGCCGGGGCACCGGCCTGCCGATGCTCTTCGGGCTCGGAGCCGTAATCGGTGGCGGCCTGGTGATCGCGGCCGAGTACGTCGCTTACGGCAAGGTCAACGACACGATCAATGCCATGAGCGGATACGGAGTTGAAGCCGGCATTGCGGTGGGCTACGGCCTGTACGTCGGCATCGGGGCCGGCATAGCGGGCGCCCTCGGTGGTCTCCTGGGGTTGGTCAACCGCAGCTAGACATGCCGCAGGAAGTCACCGGCGGAGCACACGGGAACGTCGGGGCGACCGAGACGGCTACGGGGGAATCGTGAGAAGAGGCCTCGCCATTCACTGGCGGGGCCTCTTGGTCCCTCCCTACGCTCCGGCAACCAGATCGGGATCGAGGTCGCGAAGACTCTCGATATAGATCGTGGCCGCTTCCGTTGCTCCCGCCGCAGGCGGAACGGTGGCGTTTTCGTACACCAGATCTCAGTGTCGACCAGGACCCCGTCCAGGTCGAAGACGACAGCCCGGATCGGCGCCGAATCGGGCCCGCCGCGAGACCCAGCCGTCAAGGCTTCCAGGGCCGCGGCCGGGCAGGATCGTGGACCGGCGGCTCTTCGATCGGATGGGGACTGATCCAGGTCGACCGATCGGCCTCGGGCTCGGCAGGTTCTGGCGCAGCATGAATGGGTCTGGCGGCCGGCTTACCCCGGTAGTGGATGGCCGCCGCTCGAACGGCGACTGGCTCGGGCGCTTTCCTGTTCGCGGCCGCTGCGCCAGGCGTTGGTTCCGGAGCAGGCGGGGGCGCTTGCACGCCAGCCGCGAGCAGTAGCGTTTGTATGGGCATGGACCTGGCCGGCTTCCCGGTGGCCGGCTTGGCTGGCTTCTTTGGGGCAGCCTTTGAAAGGCCGGGCGCGGGCTTCGGTACCGGAGCAGCAGCGAAAGACGGCTGCGATGAGGCGGGTGCAGGCGGCACGGTCGCGGGCGGCTTCCGTTTTGGCTTTGGCGACGCAGCCGTTTTCCGGGCGGCGACGACGCGCCCCGACGCGGCCTTCGGCCGGGTTGGCGCGGCGGCAGGAGCCTCCCTCGAGGCGACCGCACGGACCACGACTGGGCCCCCGGCAGTGGCTCCTTGCGCGACCGCGATCGGGACTGGAGCTGGGTTGCGGTTGTCGATGCCGGCGATCAGCCCGCGCACAAACTCGCAAATCCGGTCGGCCTCACCATCCACGCCCTTCAGGACCATGGCTTCGACCTGCACCGCGACCAGGCGATGCCCGTCGCCGGCTTCAACCGCGAGCTCGCTGACCACGAGCTTGGGCCAGCGGATCAGCCTCGCCGTGGCCCTCGGAGCCTCGTCCGGTCCGGCCGGCCGGACTGCGACGCTCACTAAGCCAGCGACGGTCGGCGCGAGTACTGAGTAGCGCGTCTCGGGGTCATCACCCCAGGCGACCCAGCATTCTGGGTCCGCGCCTGCACCCAGATCCACGAGCACGGACGCGAGAACGGGCAACACCCGGCTGCCCATGGACTCTTTGGTTGGGGCCGTCTTGCGCCACTCGCTCAGCCGCACGGGTCTCCTCCCGGAACGCGGGGCCTGATCTCGCCGTCGCTGCTCAGGCTATCACGGCCCAGCTTGCGGACGACCCCCGTTCGATCGTGCTACGAATGCGTCCGCCCACCCAGCGAATGATGCGGCGNNGAGTTGACCGCGGCCGACTCAACTGGGGCGTCTTCTTCATCGTCCTGGGCGCGGTGCCCCTCGCATACCATCAAGGCGCCGTCTCCAGTGCGGCTCTCGGCGATGCCTGGCGGCTCTGGCCGCTGGTTCTGGTGGGCATCGGCCTGGGCTTCGTCCTGTCGCGCACACCCGCCTTCTTCGTCGGCGGTCTGGTCGTGGCGATCTGCCTTGGTCTCGTCTTCGGGAGCGCCCTCGCGATCGGCCCCAACGTCGGCTGCGGCGGGGGAACCGGCACACAAAGTGTCTCCCGGTCGGGTTCGTTCGAGGGCAATTCGTCGGTGGATCTGCACCTGCAGTGCGGCTCCGCCACCATCGCCACCTCGACCGACCGCCAGTGGCACGTCACCGCCACCAGTGCGGGCGGCAATGTCGCGCAGGTCGGCTCCAACGCCAACTGGCTGCAGGTGAACTCCGTCACGACGAGCGGATGGTGGTTCGACCGAGGCAAGGACGACTGGCAGATCGCGCTGCCCCAGGGAACGCAAATCGACCTGGTATCCACGCTCGACATGGGCGATGCCCGCTTCAGCCTCGGGTCGGCCAGTCTTGCCTCAGCGCAATTCACGCTCAACCTGGGTTCGCTCAATGTCGATCTCACGGGCGCGAGGGTCGGCACGCTTAGCGTGTCCACGAATCTCGGCTCGGCCCACGTGACCCTCGATGGATCATCCGATCTGTCGGGCGATCTCAAGACGAACCTGGGATCGCTCGACGTTTGCGTACCGGCCGGGCTGGGCGTCCAGGTCACCGCCAGCGACAGCCTCTCGTCGAGCGACCTCAGCGGAGCCGGCCTGATTCATACGGGAGGCCTCTGGCAGACGCCCGACTACGCCAGCGCTTCGCACAAAGCCAACCTCACCTTCGAGACGAGTCTCGGAAGCCTGAAGCTCAACCCCGCAGGAGGCTGCAAGTGAATCCACGACGCCTGTACCGCTCCGCCGACGACCGAATCCTTGCCGGTGTCGCCGGCGGTGTTGCCGCCTACTTCGATATCGACCCTGTCATCGTCCGGATCATCTGGTTCCTGTCGGTCTTCTTCACCGGGACGCTGACCTTCTGGGCATACCTGATCATGATCGTCGTCGTCCCTCTCGAACCGACCGAATGGCCACCGCAGTCGCCCTGGGCGCCCGGCGGCGCTCCCGCCGGCTACGCGGCCGGCTTCACGCCCCCGACATCCGGCCCCGTCCCTGCCGGAACGCCGGATGACACGATCGGATCAGCTGAGTCGGGCACGACTCCGACGGTCGATCCGAGCGCGGCGAGTCCAGGCACACCGACGGCTCCCGCTCCAGGCGGCGCGTGGAATGGAGATTGGCGCTGGCAGCGGCGTCAGGAGCGCTGGCAGCGGCGTCAGGAGCGCTGGCAGCGGCGAGCCGACACGCGCGACTACCGCCATGAGGACGGCGGGCCGGGCCTCGTCTTCGGCCTCCTGCTGATCCTGGTCGGCGGCATGCTGGCCTGGCATCAGATCGACCCCAGCTTCGACCTCAACCTGATCTGGCCGGTCGCAATCATTGCCCTGGGCCTTATTCTCGTCGCCTCGTCGTTGCGCTTCCGCGACCGATCCTGAGGCGCGCCCGCTCTACTGTCCGGAGCCGCTGGTTTCTGGGCGGTTCGGCCGGCGGCGAACGCGCGCGGTCAGCGATAGGGGAACCGCCCAGTTTCCTCGGGATCGGGACACTAGCTCGAGCTCTAGCTCGCAGTTTCCCGGCGTCGACGCTGACGAAGCGAGAGGAGGAGATACCAGCCGGACAGCAGCACCGAGCTGAAGCCCGAGATGAGGGCTACCGCAAGCGCAATGAAGGCTGGCATTTGGGTCAGGCCGTTGGTTGGCGAGTTCCCGCCGCGGTCCAGTTGCAGGATCGCGACCCGGTCGCTCGGAGCTGTGGGTGAGGCCCCGGGAGCCGTCCCGCTCTGATCGCCTGAAGTTGCGGTGGCATCGGGTGTAGCGGTCGGGATAGGCGTCGCTGTAGCGGTGGGGGTAGGCATCGGTGTAGCGGTCGGTGTAGGCGTCGGTGTAGGCGTCGGCGTGGGCTTCGGCGTGGTCGTCGGCGTGGGCTTCGGCGTGGGCTTCGGCGTGGGGGCCTTCGTCCGGCAAGGAGTCGCGGCGGGAGGGGCCGCCGTCGGGGCGGGAGGGGCCGCCGTCGGGAGCGGGTCGTCAAAGGGGGACTTGGTCGGGGGCGCTTGCGTGCCGTTCGGGCCACCGGCGCTGAACGCGCAGTCGTAGTAGTAGGTCGAGCCGCTGGCCCAGCCGCCGCATCCGACGCGGTCGTAGCCGCCCATGATGATGTTCCAGTGACTGGACGACGACTGCCAGCCCGCCATGCCGTGTCCCGTCGTGGAGTAGGTCCAGGTCTGCCAGCCGTTGTACGAGTACAGGAAGGCACCGTCGCCGTATCCGCCGTTGACGAGGTCGATCTCGCCGACGCTGCCATAGCCCCAGGCGCTCTCGAGAACCGACACGAACAAAGTGCTCGAGAGCGTGTAGGTCGCGGCGTCGCAGAGCCGCAGGTCGTGCGACATCTGGCCGAAAGCGGCGAAGTCCTGGGCCCGGCCGCTGAGCGTCTGATTCGCGTCGTCCGGACAGGGGATTGAACCGTCACGAGCCTTCGAGGCCAGGAACGGATCCACCGCCAGCGCCGGTTTGCCTGCCGTCGCCCTGACGCCGTTGATCAGGCGCACAAACTCCGAAGCCTGGGCGTCGAGGGGACCTGACCCAGCCCGGACCGCCGGCACGTGCCACGTGAGCGATGCGGTGAACAGGCCCAGGCCGAGTGCGACTGCGGCTGGTATGGCAATGCGACGCGAGAGGTGGGTATGCCGCACGACTTCTCCTCCGGACGGTAGAGGCTCGTTGCGTCAGAGCGACGTGACAATCGCCCAAGCCCATCCTACAGACAATGGGCCATAGGTCACAGTGTCCGGACAGATCGCAACCACCCATTCAGGCAGTACTGGGCTACGGAGCCTTCACGCTGGCGGTGGATGCGGTGCGGTTGAGGCGGGTTTGTTGAAGAATCCTGAACCCGTCCTGGAGTACTTCTTCACTTCGCCCCTAGCTCCACAAGTCCCACTTCGTGGGCGACGATCGCCGACGCGGCACGGTTCGGCAAATCGAGCCCCACGAGCAAACCCGGCCACATGCGGCGCAGGGAGATTCGACGCCCCCGGCGACGTCCGGCGCCTGCCGCACGACCGGTTTCGCCACGTGCCCTATTGAGCCCCTTTTCAACTTCTTCTCAGGCGGTCACCCTACGTTCCAGATGGGTCCGCAGCCCACGGACTCGCCGGGCCTGTCCCACGCCTGAGGCTTTCGAGATGACCTCGCCATCCTCCCCAAACCTGTCGCCCACGAGCAGACGAACCAGCCGCAGGCGAAACCTGCTCCTCGTAGCGATCCTCGCGATCGTCGTCGTGGCAATGGCCGCAGGGGGCTACGGCCTGTGGTACATCCTGATCGGCCCGAGCAGTCCGGCCGCCGTCGACTCCGGCACTCCGGTGATTCCCCCCGGCGCCGCCGTCGCGGCTCCGGCCTCGTTGGACGGCACCTGGAACGTGAACACGGGCCTTGGAGCGATCGCCGATGGGAGCGCATCGTTCGCCGGCTATCGAGTCCAGGAGCAGCTCGTCGGCGTGGGCGGCCACACCGCCGTTGGTCGGACGCCGAAGATCTCCGGATCGATGACACTGACAGGTAGTGTCGTGAGCAACGTCCAGATCACAGCCGACCTGACTGCGCTCCTCAGCGACAACCCCCAGCGCGACGACCAGCTGACGCACCAGGCTATCGAGACGAACAGCTTCCCCACGGCCATGTTCAAGACGATCCAGCCGATAGACCTGGGCTCGTTGCCAGTCGATGGAACCTCGGTGAGCGTGAACGCCACGGGCGCTCTCACGCTCCACGGCGTCACCAGAACGGTCGCGATGGCGCTGCAGGCCGTTCGGCAAGGCGGCATCATCGCGGTGACGGGCACGCTGCCGATCGTCTTCTCCGACTACTCGATCCAGAAGCCGAATGGCTTCTCGGTCCTTTCGATTGACGACCACGGCACGATGGAGGTCCATCTGCTCTTCACTCACGCCTGAGTTTCATCGGCGGCCCGGCGCCGACCCGCAGTCAGGATCGAAGGAGAGGCCATGTCGTTCATGCGATTCCTCGGCAGTCGCCCGAGTGAGTCAGGTGGTGCTCACGTCTCGGAACCTCCCGCGCTCGCGGCCGAGACCGAGGCCGTCCGTCACATCGTCACCAGGCTCGAAGCGATGCCGCCCGACCAGGCGCGCCTCCTGGCAGGCATGGCCTACGTCCTGGCCCGAGCCGCCTATGCCGACCTCGAGATCAGCGACGCCGAGACGGAAGCCATGGAGCAGGAGTTGACCGGCTCCGGACTCGACCAATCGCAGGCAGTCCTGGTAGTCGAGATGGCCAAGCTCCAGGAAAAGACCGCAGGTGGCACGAGCGACTATCTGGTTACGCGGGAGTTCCGCGAACTCTCGAGCCCAGAGCAGCGAATGACAGTCCTGAGGGCCTGCTTCCGGGTCTGCGCGGCCGACGACGCGATCAGCGGCACAGAGAGCGCGACTCTGGACGAGATCGCCAGCGAGCTCGACATTCCCCGCGAGGATCTGCACGCAGTTCGGGCGGAATTCGCCGACAAGTACAGCGCGCGCCTGGGCTTCGGGCTCTCGTCCGGCGGGCAGAGCTGAGGGCTCAGCCGAACAGGGCGAACCCTACGCGGAACGGCGCGGCGCGGCGAGATCAGGCCGCTCGGCGCGGCAGGCGACGGGCGCGGCAACCGCCGGCGACTGGCGCCTCAGGCGGCGCGGCGCGGCAGCCCGACGGTATCCGTTCCAAACCAGGTGCCGGAGCTGCCCTTCACGATGGCCACCGCGTTCTCCAGCGCGCCAATCGCGGCGAATCGGCCGCCGCCCTGGACGAATTCTGCGCACGCCCGGACCTTGGGCGCCATCGAGCCCGATGGCCAGGCTCCTGCGGTAAGCCCTTCAAGGGCTTCGTCCACGGACAACCGCAGGATCGGCTCCTGGCGCGGGGTGCCCCAGCGGCGATACACGGCGTCGACGTCGCTGAGGAGAAGCAGCCCGTCCGCGTCGACGGACCGGGCCAGCACGACGGCCGCGAGGTCCTTGTCGATCACCGCTTCGACGCCTTCGAGGCGGCCGTCGGGCCGCTCCACGACCGGCACTCCCCCACCTCCGGAGGCAACGACCAGAATGCCCGAGTCGACCAGCGCGCGAATGGCGGCCGCTTCGACGATCCGGATGGGTGGCGGGGACGGAACCACCCGCCGCCAGTTCTTGCCGTCGGGGGCGATGCTCCAGCCGCGCGCCGCCGCGTGCTCGCGGGCTGTGTCTTCGTCGTAGATCGGGCCAACCGGCTTCGTGGGATTGGCGAAGGCCGGGTCGTCCGCCGGGACCACGGTTCGCGTCACGACGACAGCGATCTCGCGCCGGCGGCCGCGCTCGAGGAACGCGTCATTGAGTGCCTGCGCCAGCAGGTATCCGATCTGTCCCTGCGTTTCCGCGCCCAGCACATCCAAAGGCGGCGCCGGCACCACAGAGGCCGCCATTTCCGCGCCGATAGCCAGGAAGCCCACCTGCGGCCCGTTGCCGTGAGTCAGGACTATCTCGGCCCGGCTGCCCTCGGCCAGCGTGACCAGGCCCCGCGCCGCGGCCACGAGATTGCGGCGCTGGACCTCGGTCGAGCCCGGCTCGCCCCGACGTATCAGGGCGTTGCCACCGAGCGCGATGGCCAGCCGAGTCATCCCAGCCGGTCCGCGCGCTTCTCGCCGGTGATGAGCATGTAGAGCAGCGCCTGCTCCGTGTACCAGCGGTCCTCGGCCTCGTCCCAGACTCTCGACTGCGGGCCGTCCATCACCTCGTCGGTCACCTCGTCGCCGCGGTGAGCCGGTAGGCAGTGAAGGAAGATCGCCCGCGGTGCGGCAAGGGCCATGAGCTGCGCCGTCACGCAGTAACCGGCGAAGA
>PMNU01000054.1:11342-17255 GCA_003165675.1 Chloroflexota bacterium | reverse complement strand
ACGCCGACGAAGCAGACGCGCTGGCCGGCCAGCTCGCGGGCGGCGGCAACGATCATCATCTCGGACTTCGAGAATGCCGCCCCGGCGGCCGACGGTCCAGCCCCAGCGGCGGGTCTTGCGCCGCGCGGTTCGCTCATCGGTAGACCCCGTAGTCGACCGAGCCGGATGGCGCTTGGCCCGAGGGCCGCAGACCGGCGACCCGTTCGGCCCCGAGCTTTCCCATGTACTCCGCTCGACCGCTCACTCCGTACACCCATTCATCCAGCCAGGCCTGTGTCGTGACGGCTTCGCGGGCGATGGCATCCCAGTCGCGGTAGAAACGATTGTCGCGGTCGTAGGCGCCCTGGACGTACGAGGGATGCGCGCCGAACGGCTCCAGGACGACCGCCTCGACGATCAGCCCGGGGATCACGGTGCGGTTGGGGTCAGCCCGAACGACGGCCTCGTCGACCAGATCCTCTACCACGACGACGACTCGCTCCGCCGCGAAGGCCGCCTCTTTCTGGCAGCCGAGCAGGCCCCACATCTGCGTGTTGCCCACGGCGTCGGCCCGCTGCGCGTGGACGATCGTCACGTCCGGCTTGAGTGGAGGAACCGCATAGACGGTCTCTTCACCGAACGGCGAGCGGATCGGCCGAATGAGCGGGTTAGCCTTGGGCAGGTCCGTCTCGAAGTACGAGCGCAGCGGAAAGAAGGGCAGGTTGGAGGCACCGGCCGTATACCGTCCGACCATACCGAAGTGGCTGTACTCCTCCAACTCGATCGACGCCGGATCCGCGTCCTCGACGCGACGGCGGATCGCGTGCAGCCCGCCGACGCCTGGATTGCCGAGCCAGCTGAACACGAGCTTGCGCGCCGTCCCGGCCGCAACCATCTGGTCGTATATCAGGTCCGGCGTAAGGCGCGCCAGCGTAAGGTCCCGCTTGCGCTGGCGAATGATCTCGTGACCCGCCGCGAAGCAGATCAGGTGGGTGAAGCCTTCGATGGCGACGACGTCGCCGTCATGGACATTCGCGGCGACGGCGTCGCGCATCGACATGACCTTACTCATCGGCGCTCACCTGCGACTTACCTGCGGCTTACCTGGCGTCATCCGGGTTGAGTTCTGGCCGAGGGGTTGGGTAGCGGCCCGGGTTGACCAGCGGTCCAAGCGGGCCCCGCCGCCCGTGCCCAAAGCGCGTCCGACCGCCCGTGCTCGGCCCATCCTGCCATATGCCAACGCGGGTAGCACGGCGAGAGATCCGATTGCGCTCAGGACGCCCAATCAGATCGAGATGCACGTCCCGAAGCCCCACGAGATCGCCTCGCGCCACCACGGCTGGCAATTGGCCAGAACGGAGAGCCGGACTGCGGACTCGCGCCACCACGGCTGGCAATTGGCTAGAAGGCGACACGACGGGGCAGTCATGCAGCCCATCCGCCGTCCGGAGACATTCGTACTCCGTGGCGGGACTCCCTATCTGGCTGCCGCTTCGGCGACCGCCTCGGCGAAGAGCTCGAGGCCGGTGGCAGCTTCATCGGCCGTGAGCACCAGCGGCGGCGACACTCTCACGACGGTATGCCCGGCCTCCAATACCAGCAGACCGCGCTGGAACGCGCCCCATTCCACTGCCGCGGCACGCTCGTGCGTGTCGAACTCGACGCCGATCATCAGGCCGATCCCTCGCACGTCCCGTATCACGCTTGGAAACCGCGCCTGAACGGCGTGGAGCCCCGCCAGCAACTCGTCGCCGCGGGCCTTCGCATTGGCCATCAGGCCGCCTTCTAGCAGCTTGATCGTCTCGAGCGCAGCCGCGCAGGCGAGCGGGTTGCCGCCATAGGTCGTGCCGTGGGCTCCGGGGCCCCATTTTGTCATCAGCGAATCGCGGGCGATGAAGGCTCCGAGAGGCATGCCACTGGCGATGCCCTTGGCGGTTGCGACGATGTCAGGCTCAACGTCCCAGTTCTGAATGGACCACATCTTGCCGGTGCGACCGGCGCCGGCCTGGACTTCGTCGGCGATCAACAGGATGCCGTGCTCGTCGCAGATGCGGCGCAGGCCCGTGATGAAGCCGGCCTCGGGGACTACGTAGCCGCCCTCGCCCTGGATCGGCTCCACGACGATCGCCGCCACTTCGGTTGGGGGCACGAGGCGGTCGAACAGGACGTCGTCAAACCACTTCAGGTCCGCCACGTGGCCGAACGGGGCGTGGAAGACGCCGGGAAGCATCGGTCCGAAACCGGCGTGGTACTTCGCCTTGGAGGCAGTCAGGGTAACGGAGCCGTAGGACCGGCCGTGGAACCCGCCCAGGAACGAGACCAGGTACTGGCGCCCGGTAGCGAAGCGGGCGAGCTTGATCGAGCCCTCGACTGCCTCGGTTCCGGAGTTGCCGAGGAAGACCCGGCACTTCTCCTTCATCGGGGCGATGCGGGCCAGCTCGGCGCACGTCTCGGCATAGAGCGGCAGGTAGAAGTCCGCGCTGTAGTGGATCATCTTCGCCGCCTGATCCTGGATGCGGCGAACCACGTCCGGGTGGCAGTGGCCGGTGGAGGTCACGGCGATGCCGGCATTGAAGTCGAGCAGCAGGTTGCCGTCGATATCCTCGATCGTGCAGCCTTCGCCCCGAACCGGAACCACAGGGTAGGCGCGTGGGACGCTGGGCGAAGTCCACTGGCGGTCGAATTCGAGGTGAGCGCGTGCCTTTGGACCGGGCAGCTCTGTGACGACGTGGGGAACGGCGGGAGCGTGGGCGAGCTTGCCGGGAGCCTGAGTCACGGTGCACCTCGACAGGATGGCGGGGCCGCGGAACGGGCGCAGCCACCGCTGGAGCGGATAGCCTTTATGCAGGCTGGATAGTAAGTTCAGTATAGCCGAGCGGCCGGACGAAGTTGGCCAGACGAAGTCGGCCGGGACGCCGACCGTTCAGCTCGCCCATGGTTCCGCGGGTCCGCCGCAGCCAGACGCCGCCGGCGCCCGGGCTACTTCTTCGAGTGCTCGGCCGCCTCCGCCGCGTCGGCATCGGCCTTGGTCCTGTGGATGGTGCCGGGTTCGTGCTCGCGGGGGGCATAGACCGTGTACAGCCGAAGGTCGATAGCCCCGGTATTCACAAAGTTGTGGCGCGTCCCGGCCGGGACGTGGACCAGCCGATCGACGCCGACGGCGCTCTTCTCGCCGTTCAGGATGGCCTCGCCTTCGCCCTGCACGAAGACCAGGATCTGGTCCACGTCCTCGTGAACCTCGTCGCCGATGTCCCCGCCCGGCGGAATGCTCATAACCACGATCTGACTGTGCGGCCCGGTTGCCAGGACCTCACGGAAGTACGTGTTGGCCTTCGCCCGTTTGACGATGTCCTCGTTGAACGGCATCTCTTGCCTCCAGTTGCCGAGCCCTTGGCGGAGAACGCTGAAACGCCGTCCCTAGTCGACGAGCGTCTGCGACTGCTCGCGCATGAACTGCTGGACGTAATAAAGGCCGCCTGAGGCCTTGCCTGTGGTGCCCGAACCCTTCCAGCCACCGAAAGGCTGGATGCCCGGCCAGGCGCCCGTCGTCGCACCCGCTCGACGATTGATGTAGATCACGCCCGCTTCGATCGACTCCTTGAAGCGCTCGACCTCCTCGCGATCCTCGCTGAAGAAGCCCGCAGTGAGCCCGTAGATCGTGTCGTTGGCGCGCTCGAACGCCTCGTCGAGCGACTTGACCGGGGCGACGGCCACGACGGGCACGAACAGCTCCTCGCGCCAGATCCGGTGATCGGCCGGCAGGTCCGCCACGATCGTCGGAGCTGCGTACAGATCCGTGCCGTGACCGGCCAGCATCTCGCCGCCGAGAACGATCCGGCCATCGCGTTTGGCCTCGGCGATCGCGGCCTCGTACTTTGCCTTGGCCTTCGCGTTGACGAGCGGGCCGAGCCAGACCTTCCGATCGGTTGGGTCGCCGATTGCGATGCCCTTCGTCTTGGCGATGAGAGCCTCGAGGAACGCTTCGTAAACCGGTGCCTGGACGTAGACGCGGCTGCATGCCGAGCACTTCTGACCGCCGTAGCCGAATGCTGAACGCATTACGCCTTCGGCCGCCTCCTCAAGGTCGGCGCGAGCGCTGACAATCGCCGGGTTCTTGCCGCCCATCTCGACGACGACCGGCATCGGGAACCGCTTGCTGAATGTCTTGAAGATCTGGTTGAAGCCGATCTCATAGGAGCCGGTGAAGAGCAGGCCATCGACGCCCTCGTTCTCCTGCAGTTCGGCACCGACAGTCCCGCCCGGGCCGCTGACCATGTTGAAGACGCCCCTCGGCAGCCCGGCCAGATCCGCGATCTCGGCGAGCTTGACCCCGCACAGCGGCGCGTCGCTGGATGGCTTGTACACGACTGCGTTGCCGGCCACCAGGGCGCCGCCCGACGGGCCGCCCGACAGAGCCATCGGGAAGTTGAACGGGCTGATCACGGCCCAGACGCCGTGGGGCTTGAGCACCGATCGAGTGTGGACCGTTGGATCGCCAAGGTTGCCCATCGGATGATCGAAGCCGTCGTTGGCCACGAACTGGTCGCAGTAGTAGCGAATCAGATCCGCCGACTCCTCGACGTCGCCGAGCGCTTCCAGGCGGTTCTTGCCGACCTCGATGGCCATCAGCGCCGCCAGCTCCATCTGCCGCTCGCTGATCAGGTCGGCCATGCGGCGCATGACGGCGATCCGCTCCAGCCATGGCGTGCCTGCCCAACCGGGCGCCGCGGCGCGGGCGGCGGCGACGGCGTCGCGAACGTCCTGCCGCGTTCCCGCCGCGAAACTTCCCACGAGCGAGCCGTCAATCGGCGAGCGCTTCGCGAACGTCCCCTCCGCCTTTCGCCACTCGCCATTGATGAACAGGCCATGGGTGGCGCCCAGCTCGCCGCGAGCCGTCGCCAGGCCAGCGTCATAGGAGGCGTGCAGCTGCTCGTTGTCGTTGCGCAGCGTGGCGTAGGTGATCTTGAGCCGGGGCNNCCTCGAGCCGCGCGCTCGCAGCAGGGCGCAGCCTCTGTTGAGGATCAGTCTACCGCCCCTCGGGCGATAAGCTCGGAGCCGGTCTGAGGGCCGCGCCGAGCCCAGGACGGAGAGCCGCCGAGCCCCGGCCATCATGAAGCGGGCCCGCGCCGAAGCGGGCGACGACCGAAACCCCCGGCAGGGTATCCTTCACCGGAACCGCGCCGTGCGTCCCCGTCGGTTCCGCGCCATCCCGGAGGCGACCCACACCCGGGAAAGCCTTGAACATCATCCGCCAGGCGCTGCCGGGCGGTCTCCGGAGACTTGGATGACCGATTCCAGACCCATTCACAGCGTGGTCCTGGTCAAGCAGGTGCCCGACACGCACAACCTCACCGGCGAGGTCATGACCAAAGACGGGACCATGAACCGCAATGCCCTGCCGGCCATCTTCAACCCCGAGGACCTCAACGCCCTCGAGATGGCCCTCGAGATCAAGGGGCGCCACGGCGGAACCGTCACCGTCATCACCATGGGCCCACCCAAGGCGGCCAACATCCTGCGCGAGTCCCTCTTCCGCGGCGCCGACAAGGTCGTCCTCTTAACGGACCGCAAGTTCGCCGGGGCCGACACCCTGGCCACATCCGTCGCCCTCCAGATGGCAGTCCAGAAGCTCGACCGGTTCGATCTGGTTCTGTGCGGCCGCCAGGCCATCGACGGCGACACCGCCCAGGTGGGGCCGCAGACCGCCGAGAAGCTGGGCATCCCGCAGATCACCTACGCCGAGACGATCATCGAGATCGCCGACGGCAAGATCACGGCCCAGCGCGCCCTCGACTCCGGTTCGGAGATCGTCCGCTGCACGCTCCCCTGCCTGCTCACCGTCGTCGGCTCGGCCAACACGCCCCGCCCCGCCTCCGTCCGGCGCCAGATGGAACGCAAGCTCGCCGCCGCCCCCGGCGAGTACGCGGCCCTGCG
>PMNU01000054.1:0-11316 GCA_003165675.1 Chloroflexota bacterium | reverse complement strand
ACAAGATCAACTTCGTGGTCCTGGAGAGCACCGAGAGCAAGACCATCTCGCCCACGCCCGAGGGAATCGCGGCGATGGTGGCCGAGCTGGTCCATGAATACATCGTCGGGTAGGCGCGTGATGACCGAGCGGAAGAGCATCTGGGTATTCATCGAACACACGGACGGCCAGATAGCCGACGTCAGCCTCGAACTCACCGGCAAGGCGCGCGACCTGGCCGACGGGCTGGGCTACGAGGTGGTCGGATTGCTGTGCGGCCACGACGTGGACGTTCTGGCCGAGGTCGTGATCCACCACGGCGCCGACCGCGTGATCCTCGCCGATCACGAAGAACTGGCCCTGTACCGCACTCTGCCTTACGCGCGGGTAGCGATTGCGGAGGCGAAGGCCCGAAAGCCCGAGATCTTCCTGATCGGTGGAACGCCCAACGGCCGCGACTTCGCACCGCGTGTCGCCAGCGCCCTGCGCTGCGGCCTGACGGCCGACTGCACGGACCTCCAGATCGGCGACTACTACGTCCGCAAGGAAGACCGGACCTACAAGGATCTGCTCTATCAGATCCGGCCAGCCTTCGGCGGCAACCTGATCGCCACGATCGTGAACCCCAGGACGCGGCCGCAGATGGCAACCGTTCGGGAAGGCGTCATGCGCAAGCCGGCCGCCGACCCAAAGCGCAGCGGCGTCATCGAGAAGGTCGTCCCCGCGTTCGAGCCGGGCGACTTCGCCCTCGAGGTCCTGAGTCGCCAGGTCCGCAAGTCCACCGTCAAGCTCAAGGACGCGACGGTTATCGTCTCCGGCGGCGCCGGCGTCGGCGGGGCCGAGGAGTTCGCCCTCCTGCGCGACCTGGCCAATCTGCTCGGCGGCGAGGTCGGCGCTTCGCGAGCCGCAGTGGACGCGGGCATGATCGACCGCGCTCATCAGGTGGGCCAGACCGGGACCACGGTGCGACCGCGCCTCTACATCGCAGCGGGCATCTCCGGCGCGATCCAGCACCGGGCCGGCATGGACCAGTCATCCAAGATCATCGCCATCAACACGGACCCGGCGGCGCCGATGTTCCAGATCGCCCACTACCGGATCGTCGGCGACGTAGCCGAGGTCCTGCCCATGATCATCAAGACGCTGCGCGAGCGCTCCATGGACCAGCGAGATAGCGAATGAGCGAGAACTTCTTCCTCGACAACCCGGACCTTCAGTTCCGGCTGGAGCAGCTCGACCTCCGCGAGGCGCTCGAATTCAAGGAGAAGGGCTACTCCGAGGCCGCGGTCTTCCCCGGCGCGCCGCGCAACTACCCCGACGCCAAGGACAACTACCGCATCGTCCTCGAGATCCTGGGCGAGATCTGCGGCGAGCGAGTCGCACCTCGAGCGGCCGAGGCGGACGAGGAAGGCGCCCAGTTCGACGACGGCGTGGTCACCTACGCCGCGGCCACGCAGGACGCCATCGACGCGCTCCGCTCGGCCGAGCTGTTCGGGGCGATGCTTCCTCGCGAGTTCGGCGGCCTGAACCTGCCCGAGTCGATCTACCAGATGATGGTCGAAGTCGTAGCTCGGGCCGAGAGCGGCCTGATGACCGTCTACGGTCTCCAGGAGATTGCGTCGCTGATCGAGGAATACGCCGATCCGGAGACCAAGGCCCGCGTCCTGCCCCGCTTCTCGCGGGGCGAGATCTCGGGCGCGATGGTCCTGACCGAGGCCGACGCCGGCTCCGACCTGGGCGCCGTGGCAACGCGCGCCACGCTGGACGATGCCACCGGCAAGTGGCATCTCAACGGCGTGAAGCGCTTCATCACCAACGGCCTCGCCGACGTCTCGGTGGTGATGGCCCGCAGCGAAGAGGGCTCCACGGACGCCCGCGGCCTGTCGATGTTCGTGGTGGAGAAGGACGAGACCGTCAAGATCCGCCGCATCGAGAACAAGATGGGCATCCACGCCTCGCCCACGTGCGAGATCCAGTACAACAACACGCCGGCGATCCTCCTCGGCAAGCGCCGCTTCGGGCTCATGCGCTACGCCATGAACCTCATGAACGGAGCCCGACTGGCGGTCGCGGCTCAGGCCATGGGCATCGCCGAAGCCGCATATCGTGAGGCCGACGACTACTCGAAGGAACGGATCCAGTTCGGCAAGCCGATCCGCGCTCTGCCCGCGGTCGGACGCCTGCTGCTGGGCATGAAGGTCGACCTCCAGGCGACCCGAGCTCTCCTGGCCGAGACGGCCCGCTGGGTGGACCTCTGGAAAGTCTACGAAAAGGCCATGGGCGACGGAACCGCGCCCGACCCCGATGCCGCCAGGGCCCGTCACAAGCAGTGCCAGGCCCTGGCCGAGACCCTGACCCCGATGGTGAAGTACTGCTCCACCGAAATGGGCAACCGGGTCTGCTATCAGTCGATGCAGGTCCACGGCGGCGTCGGCTACATGCGCGAGTTCAACATCGAGCGGCTCTTCCGCGACGTCCGTATCACGAACATCTACGAAGGCACGAGCCAGCTGCAGGTGGTCGCGGCGATCGGCAAGCTGCTCAACCGCAACCTCGATCCGCTCCTGGCCGAGTGGGGCGCCGCCGAGTACCCGGCCGACATGACCGCCGAGAAGGCCACCCTCGACGAGCTGACCGTCGTCTTCCGGAAGGCGGCCGAATCGCTCAAGGCCGAGCCGATCCGCGACCGCGTCGACTACTACNNTGGCTCGTGTGCTCGTGGCTGCTGCTGCGCGACACGAACCTGCTCGACTCAAAGAAGGACGTGGCCCGGGCCTACATCGCCTCGATCGCCCCGCGGCTCCGGGCCTCGGGCGAGGTCGTGATGGCGGCCAACGCGGTTCCGCTGGAGGCGATTGGCACGCTCCTGGCGTAGCTCAATCCACGCAGTCAGAGCGGCCGTCGGGCTAAGCCCGGCGGCCGCTCTCTATCCGGCGGGCGGCCTACGGAACCCACAGCTCGGCCGAGGCCCGGCCAACGGCGTTTGCCGCAGCCTCCTTGGGAGTCAGCGTGGGCGCTCCGCCGGCGAGCATGACGCCCATGTCTCCGGCGAAGAGAACCCGACCGTCGGCGAGCAAGGTATCGGTGAAGCCGCTGCGTAATCTGCTCATCGGGCCGGCCTCGCTGAAGGAACCGGTGAAGGGATCGTAGAGCTCGGCCGACCCGATCCAGTTCCCGGAGGCTTCCGGGCGCCAGTCGGGTACCAGCGCACGGCCGTCGGCGAGCAGCGGCGCGGAGACGGGCGAGCCCGTCCACCCGGTGCAGTTGCACTCGTTGACCATCGAGCCGGTCGTGGCGAAGGTCCCCCTCTGCGGGTCGTACAGCTCGGCCACGGGGTAGGTCACGCCCCCCTTCTCCCCGTCGCCGGCGACGAGAACGCGGCCGTCGGAGAGCAGCGTGGCAACGTGGTCCTCGTCGACGAGATTCATCATGCCGGTCGCACTGAAGGTGCCCGTGGCCGGGTCGTACACCTCGGCAGAGTGGTCGCCGATGCCGCCCGCGATGAGGACGCGGCCGTCCTGGAGCAGGGTCGCGGTGTGGTCGACTCGTGCGTGCTCCATCGAACCGGTCGGGCTGAACTCCCCGGTCGCGGGGTCATAGAGCAAGGCCGTGGCCGTTCCCAGCCCCTCGCTGGAGGTTTCACCTCCGGCGATGAGGACCCGGCCGTCCTTGAGCAGCGCGGCGGTATATGAGACCCGAGGCTCGGGTAGGGAGCCGGTTCGGCTGAAGGTCCCCGTCTTGGGGTCGTACAGTTCGGCTGAAGCTGTCTGTGCCCAGTTGTCCTCGTTGGCGAACTCGAAACCGCCCTCGATCAGGACCCGGCCGTCGAGGAGAAGCGTGGCGGTGGCGCTGAACAGGGAAACGGCCGGCGAGCCGGTCCGGCTGAAGGTTCCGGTCTTGGGGTCGTACAGCTCGGCCGATCGCCCGGCATCGTAGCCCTCTCCTCCGGCGATGAGGACCCCGCCGTCGAGAAGAAGAGTGGCGGTTGCCATATCGCGGCCCACGCTCATGGACCCGGTCCGAACGAACTTGCCGGCGGGCCCGGGTGTCGGGATGGGAGTCGGAGTGGGCGTGGGCCCTGGCAGCGAAGTGGGCAGCGGCAGGGGCGGGGGCGTCATCGCAGAGGTCGCGGCGAACGTCAGGCCGGAGCTTAGAGCGGACGGGCCGGGCAACGGGCTCAACGATGCCGCCGCTAGCGACGAACGGGAGGCCACAGCCGATGGGCTCGAAAATCCGTTTGAGCATGCCGCGGCAGCAAGAGCAACGACAGCCGCCCCAACCCAGGCGACCCGTCCCCATTCACGTTGCGCTCTCGACGCCAACACCCTATCCACGGCATCCCCTCGGCTTCGCGATGGTGGAACGCGGCTGGGACGGCACCGCCGAGCGACTCGTGACGGACGCGGCGCGGCCGTCCCGTGAACCGTAGCATCCGCCGTCGCGCGAGATGGAAGTATCCGGGCCACCAGTCAACTGTCTGCTAGACCCCTGGCCTTTTCGTCTCCTTCGCTTGCTGGTTGCCAGCCCCGGCGGGCACTACCCGGTCGGCTTCACCGAACCTCGCGCGGTCGCCCCTCGCCGTCCACAGCCACCAGGATGAAGCGCCCTGTCGTTGTGACCGTACGGGCGGCCGTGTGCCGATCCTCGGCCTCGAGGACCACCTCGACCGCCATCGACGTGCGGCCGACGGCTACGACCCTGGCGATCGCCTCGAGAAAGACGCCGATGGGCACCGGGGTCCGAAAATCTATGGCGTCCACGTGGGCGGTGCGCACGGTCCCGCGAGCGTAACGGATGGCGGCAACGGCCGCAGCCTCGTCCATGAACCGCATGGCCTCTCCGCCGAAGAGAGTGCCGTGCTCGTTGGCGTCGGCGGGCTGGACGAGTCGGCCGAGACGGGTTTCGGGTCCGGGAGTTGAAAGAGGCTGCGGGGGCACGACACCACCCTGAGCCATCCCCGGGCCGGGCGTCAAGTTCTTGCGCTGGACGACCCGGCGCCTCCGCCGTCCAAGCCAGCCCGGCGATCCGGACCGAGGGCAGTGCGGACGATCGGGCTGCGCGGCGATCGGCATCCGCGTCTGCAGAAACGGCAACGCGCCGCTCCTCCGATTGTCTAGTGCGTAAGTAAAGGTTATTCTCCGCGCCAGCCGCGCGCGCCCTTCGAGCCCGGACCCGCCGGCCGCCACTCCTGCGGGCGTAACGATCGGTGCTCGGCGGGGTTAGAGATGATGCGAGCGCCCGGCACCGGCGCCCCGGTCCAGGAGGTCCCGGCCCGGACCCACCCTCAGCCGGCCAAAACGCTGCCCTGCGGGCCGGCGATCCCGGGACGGCAGACAACGGAGGACCGACGGAACACATGAGACTGACCAAACGATCGGCCACCCGCGCCGCCGAACGGGAGCCGGCATCCGAAACGAGGCCGGCATCGCATACGGGGCCGGCTATCGGCGAACCCGCGACCGAGGCGGAGGCCATACCGGACGGGACTCGGGCAGCGGCCGTCGAAGCGCCGACCGCGATTGCCAAGCCGCGCACCGGCCACCGCCTGGCTCGCCCGGCGGACGACTGCGTTCGAGAGGGTCTGCTGAAGGGCAAGAAGGCGCTCGTCTTCGGCGTCGCCAACGACCATTCGATCGCCTGGGGGATCGCCAAGGCGCTCTACGACCAGGGCGCCGAGGTCGGATTTTCCTCGATGTCGTCGCTCATCAAGCGGCGGGTTCGGCCCCTGGCCGCCTCGATCGGCTCACATTTCGTCGAGGCCTGCGACGTCCGCGACGACGATGAGATCAGGCGGGTCTTCGAGCACTGGCACGCCCGGGAAGGCGATCTCGACATCCTGGTCCACGCCGTCGCCTACGCCGAGAAGGAGGACCTCGCGGGCAATTTCTCGTCTACCAGCCGCGATGGCTTCCACACCGCTTTCGACATCAGCGTCTACTCGCTCATCGCCATGGCTCGGGAGGCGCGGCAGTATATGAAGCCGGGCTCCTCGATCATCACGATGACCTACTACGGCGCCGAGAAGGTCGTGCCCCACTACAACATCATGGGCGTGGCCAAGGCCGCCCTTGAGGCCAGCACTCGCTATCTGGCCGCGGATCTGGGCCCCAGCGGCATCCGCGTCAACGCCATCAGCGCCGGACCGGTCCGGACTCTCTCCGCCCACGGCATCGCCGGCTTCAAGCTGATGTACGGCAGCTTCAAGGAAGTCGCCCCGCTGCGGTCCCACATCACCATCGAGGACGTGGCCGGCACCGCCGTCTACCTGGCCAGTCCGCTTTCGGGCCAGACGACGGGCGAGGTCATCTACGTCGACGGCGGTTTCAACATCCTGGGGCTGCCGGTCGCGGAGGAGTAGCGCGGTCGCGGGCGACCCGGCTATCAGGCGGCCCGGCGCGCCCGAATCCGCAGCCACGCGACGAGCGCGAGCAGCGCGATCAGCGCGCCGACCGAGTCGATGCCCACGTCCACGAGCGACGGGTGTCGGCCGGCGGTGAACGACTGGTGGAACTCGTCCGAGGCGGCATATGCGACCGTGAACGCCAGGCTGATGGCGACCGCGCCGCGCTGCCGGGAGTACGAGACCGCTCTCCAGACGAGCAGAGCCAGGATGCCGAACACGGCCATATGACCGGCCTTGCGGACGACGAAGTCAACCGTATCCGACTGGGCGAAGCGCAGGTCCGGGGTGGCCGACAGGGCGAAGATCACCCCAGCCCAGGCGACCACCAGCAGCCACACCAGCATGAGCCTCACCCGCGGCGCAATCCCGAGGCGCGTCACTGGATCGGATGACTGCACGGACCGCGCCGGCAGATCAATCGGAGCCGCCGGGCAACTCGAAGCGCATGAGCCTCCAGGTGGCAATCGCCAGGCTCGCGACCACCAGAACGCCCGCGAGCAGGAAGGCCGTCTCGGCCGACAGGCGCGTCTCCTGGAGCGGCAGGTTGTAGATCGCCGTTGCCGCCCCCAGCGAGTACTGCCGGATCGACAGGTTGGCGATGCCCGGCAGCATGAGGGAGAGCGCGCCCTCCCAGACCAGCATGTAGCCGATGCCGATGACCAGGGCCCGGCGCGTGAACAGGCTGAGCGCGAGGAACAGCGAAACGTAGCAAGCGGATCCGACGACCATCGCCAGGACCTGGGCCTCTGTCGCCAGCACTCCGTCGCCCCCGGCCGGAACCATGTCGATGAAACCGGCCAGCGCGGTCGAGCCCCCGGTGAGGAGGATGGCGATAGCAATCGCGCTGAGTGCCTTTGACGCCACAACGACCCACCGCGGCACGGGTTTCGCCAGCAGGTAGACGATCGTGCCGTCGTCGATCTCCGCCCCAAAGGCGCCCGATCCGAAAAGGATCGCGACGAGCGGCAGCAGGATCGTCATCGAGATCGTGTCGAAGATGCGGCGCGAGAACCGCTCGATCTCGGTCTCGCCCGCGACGCGAAAGGCGAGGGCGAGGAGCACCGGCAGGGTCGAGAGGAGAACGAGAAGCAGCGTTCGACGCCGGCCCAGCAACTGGCGAAGTGTGACCCGCGCGATCTCCGGCATGGCGGCGATCGAACCCATCCGACGCTCCCCGCTCATCGACCCACCAGGTAGTCGAACACGCTTTCGAGCGACTCGTCGGAGGAGACGACCTCGAGCAATCGAACGCCCGCATCTCGACTGGTCCGGGCGACGAGCCGGCGGAATACTCCGAGCTGAGCAGTCTGGACCGAAAGCCCTGTCTTCGTCAGCTCGACCGCGAAGACGGCCGGGTCGCCCATCAGCGTCGTTGCCAGCTTCCGGTCGTCGCTCGAGCGAATGGCGATGGTGTGCGGTCGGTCGGTCATGAGGGCCCGAATTGCCCGGAAGTCGCCCGATGCGGCCAGCCGACCGGCCACCATGACCAGGATCTCGGTACCGACCTGCTCGACCTCCTCGAGGATGTGCGACGAGAACAGGATGGTCCGGCCCGCCTCGGCGAGCTCTCCGAGGAGATCCATCATGGCGATGCGCTGCCGCGGATCCATCCCATTGAAGGGCTCGTCGAGGAGGAGCACCTGCGGGTTGTGGACCAGCGACCCGGCGACCTTGACGCGCTGCCGCATCCCCTTGGAGTAGGTCCCGATCTGGCGGTCCATGGCGTCTTCCAGCCCGACCCGCGCAATCGCCTCGCGAGCCGCTCGATCGGCGTCCGGCATGCCCTGCAGTCGGGCATTGAACTTAACGTAGTCCAGGCCGGTCAGGAACGGGTACACGGCCTCGCGCTCGGGCACCAGCCCAATCTGGCGGTAGACCGACGGGTCGCGGTTGGGGCTGCGGCCCAGAACGCGGACCTCGCCGGCGGACGGCGCAAGAAAGCCCGCCAGCATGTGGAGCAGGGTCGTCTTGCCGGCTCCGTTGGGCCCCAGAAGGCCGGTGACACCGGGGCCGAGGCTGAAGCTCACGTCGTTGACGGCGACCACGTTGCCGTACCAGCGGGCCGCGTGGGACAGCAAGATGGCCGCCTCGGGCTCGTGCGCCGTCTCGGGCTCGTGCGCTGGCGCGGACGGCGGCATCGGCGCGGCGGTCCCGGGAGCCGGCTCGGTCGTCACGCCGGCATCCTCCGGTATCGATACATGAGAACTGCGATGAACACGCCGGCGCTCGCAATCGAGGCGGCCAGATACGCGCCGGCCGTCAGCGAACCACTGACGAACTCCGGATCGAGCGGCTGGCCGAAGAGCCAGCTCAGAGCTCCGATCAGGGACGTGATGGGTGTCAGCAGGAAGAGCTTGTCGGACCAGGCCCAGCCACCCGATTGCCCGATGGAGTAGATCGCCGCCGGAATGGCTTCCATGAGCAGGACGTACGCCACGATGCCGATGGCCGAGTAAGCCCTCCGCGGCGAGAACGACGAAATCGCCAGCGAGAGTGCGGCCAGGCAGACCGCGATCAGGGCGGCGGCCGGAATTGACGGCAGGGCCTTGGGCAGCTCGTCGCCGATGGCCGCAAACGTGTCCGGCTTCATGAGGACGTCGCCGACGAAGAGGGCCACGTAGGGCACGAGCAGGAGAACGAAGAGAGCCGTCGCCAGAGAACCGAGCCTGGACAGGGCGTATTCGATCCGACCCATCGACCGGGTGAAGTAGAGCGGCAGCACCTGATAGCGCTGATCGCGGCAGACGAGCTCGGGGGCCTGGGCCACGATGAAGAAGGTGACGAGGTAGTAGAAGTCTTCGAAGTAGGAGTGGTAGTCCAGCAGGTTGGCCGCCTGCCCGGTTGTAGCGACTCGTTGGGCGATGACCGATGAAAAGGCCAGCTGAAAGACCGCCGGGAGTGCGTACAGGCCGGCGAGGATGAAGGGGGCGGCCTTGGCGGTCATCGGCCGGCCGAAGCCCCAGACGTTGCGAAGCCCCTCCACGAACAGCGACCACATGGCATAAGCGCGGCCGTTCCGCTTGCCTTCGTAGTGGCGATAGCCGAGGTCGTAGATGCTGCCGGCCGGCGAGCTCGCGGCGGGCGAGGTTGCGGCGGGGTTCGGAGCTGTCATTGGACGATCCCCGAAGCAGGGGCGGCATCGCGGAAGAGGTCCTCGAGCCGGCCTCGCTCCTGCTGGATGCGAACCAGCGGCAGGGCCAGATCGGCTACCACGTCGCGAACCGCGTCGTAGAGCGCGTCGCTCTCGAGGGCGATGAGGACGCGGGCTCCGTCCTGCTTTGCCCGGGCGCCTCTGGCAACCAGGGCCACCACCAGCCGGTCGGCGCCCTCCTCCACCTCAACCGCCAGAACCGGCGTGCGCTGGGTGAAATGCGAGATCGGAGCCGATCGGAGGAGGTGGCCGGCGTCGATCGCCAGCAGATAGGTGCAGACCTGCTCGATCTCGCCGAGGAGGTGGCTCGCAACGACGACCGTGATCCCGAAATCGGTGCCGGTCCTCTTGATGAGGTCGAGCATCTCGTCGCGACCCACGGGATCGAGGCCGTTCGTGGGCTCGTCGAGCAGCAGCACCTTCGGGTCGTGGACCAGAGCCTGGGCAAGCTTGACGCGCTGCTTCATACCCGTTGAGTAGCCGCCGATCTGCCGATAGCGCTCCTCGTAGAGCCCAACGTGGCGCAGGACTTCGGCCGTGCGCTCGCGCGCTGCCGTTCGAGGCAGGCCGGAGATGCGGGCCATGTGAGTGACGAAATCGGTCGCGACCACGTCGGGCGGCAGGCAGTCGTGCTCGGGCATGTAGCCCACGACCTTGCGGATCTCGTGCGTGTCGGCCACCACGTCCAGCCCGAGGACGGAGGCCCGGCCGCTCGACGGCGGGATCAGGCCGAGCAGGATCTTGATCAGCGTGCTCTTGCCGGCGCCGTTGGCTCCGACCAGACCGATGATCCCGGGTTCCACTTGAAGGTCCAGGCGATCAAGGGCCTTGACCGTCCCGTAGTCCTTCGTGAGACTCGAAGTCTCTGTCAGGGCCATAGATACTCTGTTCCCCCAATGGAGTCGAGGGCCCATGATAACCGGCGAGCAACCGGCCGAGTTCGCGCCGGTGCGATGCCGCGGCGACGATGCGTTCGGCGTTTTGCCCCCACGGAACGACAAAACCCAGTTCAAGCCGGAGGCGGCCGCGCCGAAACCTTTCCCGTGGAAGTACTGACCAGCACCACTCTCGACCGGGCGCGCCAGATCGTGAACGGGCGGCCACCGTCCGAGACCAGTTCCAGGAGCTGCTTTCCATTTTTGACGTTCAGGCCGTCTGACCGTTCGGGCGTTCAAGGTCGGCGCCCGCACCGGCCGGCCGAGTAGCCACCGACGGAGCCGTCGGCACCGACCATGCCGAAGGCTGGTTTGCCCTACCTTACCGAGAGCCGGAAGACGGTCGTGGTCGAGTAGGTTTCGCCCGGCTCGAGGGTCACGCTCGGGAAGCCGGGCTTGTTTGGAGAGTCCGGATAGTGCTCCGTCTCGAGGCAGAAGGCGCTGCGTCGCGTGTAGGGCTTGCCCGCCTTGCCGACGAAGGTTCCATCGAGGTGATTGCCGGTGTAGAGCTGGATCCCAGACTCGGTCGTCAAGACTTCCAGCAGACGCCCGCTCCGCGGCTCGTACGCGGTCGCGGCCGGAACAAGGCCCTTCTCCGAGCCGCGATCGACGACCCAGTTGTGGTCGTACCCGTCCCCGAGCTCGAGTTGCTCGTCGGCCTTGTTGACCCGGGCCCCGATGGCCGTCGCCGTGCGGAAATCGAACGGCGTGCCGGTCACGTCTCGCAGCTCGCCCGTCGGGATCAGGTTCGCGTCCACGGGCGTGAACCTGCCGGCTGCGATCTGGACCTCGGTGCCCAGGACGTCGCCGCTGCCCTCGCCGGCCAGGTTGAAGTAGGAGTGGTTGGT
>PMNU01000145.1:16126-24349 GCA_003165675.1 Chloroflexota bacterium | reverse complement strand
CGTCGATCGCCTTCTCGAACTCGTCGAGCTTGGAGCCGTCGACGAAGCGGAATTCGATGCCGTACTTGGGCAGGGTGTAGGCGAAGAGGTTGTAGGTGCCGCCGTACAGCGAGGAGCTGGTGACGAAGTTGTCGCCGGCGCGGGCCAGGCTGAGGATGGTCAGGGTCTCGGCCGCCTGACCGGAGGCGACGCCGAGGGCCCCGACGCCGCCCTCGAGAGCGGCGATGCGCTGCTCGAAGACGTCGGTGGTCGGGTTCATGATCCTGGTGTAGATGTTCCCGAACTCCTGGAGCCCGAACAGGCGAGCGGCGTGGTCGGCGTTGTCGAAGACGTAGCTCGTCGTGGCGTAGATCGGGACAGCGCGAGCCTTGGTCGTGGGGTCGACCTGCTGGCCGGCGTGGACGGCGAGGGTCTCGTTGCGAAGGGCGGGAGCGTTCTGGTCGGACACGGTGATCTCCTGGGATGGGCCGCTCGATGGCGGTGCGCTCGTTCAGCCTGTGGTTGATCCCGGGGAGCCCTGGGGTGGGCGAGTTGAAGGGCGGCTGCCCGTCGTGTGGTCCGGAGAAAGAAAGAACCGCGGCTCCTGAGGAGTCCGCGGCCCCGGGACCGATCCTTGGTCCGGCTGCACTGCTAGTTGAGCCAGAACCTCAGACCCCATCCTCCGCACTTCGGGGCCGCCGGGGCATGGCCATCATGGAACCGCGCAGGCTTGAGGCCTGGCGCGAGTTCTCCCGGCGGCTGAGGGTGTGGGCGTTCATTGAGGCCGGAGTGTAAGGGCACGATCACGATTTGCGCAAGTACCTTCCAGATCACTCCGCAGGACGGTCCGATGCTGTTGCGCCTGATCAGGCCGGGCGACGCTTGCGGCGACCAGGCGACATCGCGTCGAGGCGGGCCTGCGCTCGATGGGTGAGCGGGTTCTCCTCGCCCAGGGTCCGCCGGTAGCCGTCCGCGACGGTTCGGGCCTGGTTGCGAGCGGCGATCTTCTTGCCCAGGGCAGTGAGTGCGCTGGCGTCGCGGCCGACCAGTTCGAGAGTGTCGGGGTCTTCGGGGCCCGGCTGCTTGCGCATGATCGAGAGGGCTTCGCCGTACATGGCGTGGGCCCCGGCAGGGTCGCCGAGCTTCAGAGCGATGTCCGCGAGGTGCCCGCGCAGATTCGAAACAGCCCGACCGCGTTTCCCCTGCACCCGGAAGTAGCCCTCGAGCGTCGTCTTGAAGGCGACGCGGGCCGCCTCGAGCTGGCCGAGCCGCTCCAGCGTGAGGCCCAGGTCGTGGCCCAGGGTGAGTGTGCGGGGATCGTCCGGGCCGTCGGTGTCGGCGCTGGCGGCATACAGGCGACCGAGCGGACCGGCCACCCGCTCCGAGATGGCGCGAGCCTTCTCCTCATCGCCGAGCTCGTCGAGCGCCTCGGCCAGCCAGATCAGACTGTCGAGCGTGCGCTCGTCCTTTGGACCGTGCACCTGCTCGTTCGTCTCGACCAGCTGCGTCCAGGTGCGTCGGGCTGCCTCGAGCTCTCCAACCTTGCCCAGCTCCCAGGCCAGTCCCCGCAGCGCGTCGAGCGTCTCTTCGGCCTCCGCGCCGAGGCGGCGATCCTGGGTCTCGTATAGCCGGGCGTATGCGTGACGGGCGTCTGCGTGCGCCTCCAGCTTGCTCAGGACACGGGTCAGGCCCTGAAGAGTCCAGACCGTGTCGGGCTCGTCCGGGCCGATCGTCCGTGCCCGAGCCTCGGCGAGCTCGCTGAATCGTGCTGCGGCGCCACTCAGGTCGCCGAGCTGCTCCAGGTTCCAGGCCAGGTCGCCTATGGACCAGAGGGTCGCCGGATGGTCGGGGCCGAGCACCTTCTGACGGCGGTCGAGTAGCTGCAGATCGAGATCGTGGGCCCGTTTGTGGTCGCCGCCCCGTCCTACGGCGTCGGCCAATCCCGCCAGCGCGTCGAGCGTGGCGACGTCCTCCGGCCCGTTGAGCCGCGTCAGCTTGTCGAAGAGCGTCCGATAGGCGTCGGTGGCCGCCCTGGCCTCGCCCAGCTTCAGCAACAGCCGGCTGTGCTGGGTCATCGCACCGATCGCCTCAGGGGAATCGGGACCGCAGGCGGCAATCGTGGCCGCCAGGGCCTGCTCCGAAAGCGAGCGTCCCGACGCCTTGTCGCCGGCTCCGCACAGGGCACGGGCCAGTTCGAGCATCGCGTCGAGCGTGTCCGGATGGGTCGATCCGAGGACGCGCCGGCTGCGGTCGACCCGTTCGGCAAGGACCTCGCACGCCCGGGCGTAGTCCTCCATGGCGATGAGCACGCTTCCGAGGTTCGTCATCGTCCGCAGGGTCAGGGCGTTCTCCGGACCGAAGACGCGGCGCTGGATGTCGAGAAGCTGCTCGAACGCGGCCCGGGCCGCGGCGTTGTCGCCCAGGGCTCGGTGGGTCAGGCCCAGGTTGTGGAGGGCGCTGAGAGTGGAGGGGTCGTCCTGGCCAAGGGCGTTGCGCCGGCCGTTGTAGACGCGCTCGTACATCGGCCGCGCCGTTTGCGGCTCATCCATGAACGAGAGAGCGACGGCCAGACCGTGGACGGCGGACAGCGTGTCCAGGTTGCGCGGGCCGAGCACGCGCTCGCAGCGCTCCATGAGGACGGTGTAGGCGTCGCGGGCGACGAGATATTCCTCGAGCTCGAGCGCGATTGCGGCAAGTCGCGCCTCGACCTCGATCGTGGTCGGATGGTCCGGCCCAAGAAGCTTGCGGCGAGCCTCCAGCACCTGCCGGCAAACCGGCCGCTGGGACCTGGGATCATCTATTCCTTCGAGCAGGACGCTGAGATCCTGCAGCGCCGCCAGACCGGCAATTGCTCGAGCCGGGCTGCCGGCTGTCGCGCGATCCATCGACAGAGCGAATTCTCCTGTGAGCCCGTGTGGCGCCAATGATGCCAGGTTCGGCGTATGGCGGCCCGACTTGGACAGTCGCGGGTACGATAGGGTATGGGTTCGGACGGCCCGGACGAGTCGGGCGCCATTGGGCGGACCGGCGTAGCGGCTCGGAGGAGTGGCGGTGAGGTCGATCGATGTGGAAGTCCGAAACGAGTCGGGTCTGCACGCCCGGCCCGCGGCGGCCTTCGTGCGCGCGGCCGCGCGCTTCGTTTCGACCGTTCGGCTCGCGAATGTGACCCTGGGTCGGCCCTCCGCGGACGGCAAGAGCATCGTTGGCATCCTCACGCTGGGCGTTGAGAAAGGCCACGTCCTCCGGGTCGTAACCGAAGGAACGGACGAGGACAGGGCCGTCGAGACGCTGCGCGACCTTCTCGCCTCCCGTCCCGAGAAGGCTGGCCAGTAACTATGTCAGGCCGGATCGCGGGCATTCCGGCGGCGCCCGGAATCGCCGTGGGGCCGGTATGGCGGTATCGACCGCGCGGAGCCGGCGGCGTGCCGGTCCTGGCCGTGGCGTCCCGCGGTGAGGCCGAGTTGCGCATCCGCAGGGCCGCCGACGCTGCCGCGGCGCAGCTTCAGGCGCTGGCGGAGCGCCTGTGCGAGATGAACCGCCCGGGCGACGCCGAGATCCTCGCCGCCCAGGCACTGATGGCGATCGACCCCGCGATCGTCGAAGAGGCCGTCCGGCTGGCCCGGGGCGGCATGGATCCGGTCGAGGCCGTACTGGCGGCCGCCGAGGCCTCCGCACAGGTCCTGGCCGCTCTCGACGACGCGCTTCTGGCGGCCCGCGCCGGAGACGTCAGGGACGTCGCGGTACGGGTGGTTCGCGCCCTGAGCGGTGGCCACCTGGATCTGCCCGCCGTTCCGTCCGTCGTCGCAGCCGACGACCTGCCGCCATCGCTGCTTGCGGAAACACCGCCCGGGTTGGTGCTCGGCCTGGCCCTGGCCGGCGGGTCGCCCACGGCGCACGTGGCCATCCTGGCCCGAAGCCTGGGCATTCCATCGGTCGTGGCGGTACCCGGCCTGCTCGATGCCGTCAGGGGCGCTGCCACGATCGCGTTAGATGGCGAGAGCGGCGAGATCCTCGTCGACCCGGGGGCGGCCGACTTGCGCGCGCTCGCCGAGCTCCAGGTTGTCCGCGGCGCCCGCGACCGGGCGGCTGCTGCGCTTCGTGGCCGTCCCGCTGCAACGATCGACGGTCAGCGGATACCACTGCTGGCCAACATCCGGAGCCCCGACGACGCCGTGCGCGCCCTGGAGGCCGGCGCCGAGGGCGTGGGGCTGTTCCGTACCGAGTACCTCTTCCTCCGCCGCCAGGCCCCACCGAGCGAGGAGGAGCAGGTTTCCGAATACCGGCGGGCCATGGAGGCGTTTGGGCCGGCGCGGTCGGTTGTGATCCGGCTGGCCGACATCGGCGGTGACAAGTCGATCCCGTACCTGGGCCTCCGGGAGGAGCCCAACCCGTTCCTGGGAGTGCGTGCGATTCGGCTGGCCCAGGACTCTCGAGAGTTGCTGCTGACTCAACTGCGGGCTATCTGGCGCGCGGCCGGGGAGGCCGGCGTCACGCCTCATGTGATGGCGCCGATGGTTGCCACGATCGCCGACGCCCAGCTTCTCTGCGGGCTCCGCGACGAGGCCAGGAGCGCGGTGGCCGCGACGGGAGCGGCTTGCCCGGGGCGGATGGTCACGGGCTTGATGATCGAGGTCCCGTCGGCGGCGATCCTGGCGCCGGAACTCGCCCGATTGGTCGACTTCTTCAGCATCGGCACTAACGACCTGACGCAGTACGTGCTGGCGGCCGACCGTGGCAACCCATCCCTGGGTAGGTATCAGGACGCGCTCCACCCTGCTGTCCTGCGGACGGTCGCTGCCGTGGTGGCTGGGGCGGACCAGGCCGGCATTCCCGTGGCGGTCTGTGGCGAGCTGGCCGGCGACCCGGCCGGTGCTCTCGTCCTGGCAGGCCTCGGTGTGGACGAGCTTTCGGCCGACGCGGGCTCACTCGATGGGATTCGGGCGGCTCTCGCGGGAGTGACCGGCACTGAGTTGCGCGCTCTCGCCGCGAAGGCGCTTGCGGCGACGGATGCCGAGGCCGTCAGGGCGTACGCCAACGAGCTTCTGGGCGCGAAGCGCGAGGGGCGGCCGCGCGGAGGGCCCGCGATCACCGTTCGACGGTGACCGGACTACGCGGCTCCGGGCTGCATGCCGCCGGGGTTCGCCACGGTTCGGAGCGAGACGGCCATCTCGCGGTTGACGAGCACAGTGCGGAACCACTCGCTGACCGGCTCGCTGCAGAACTGGTATTCGACCACTGCGTCCGTGATGGCGACCATGGTCGGACGATGGCCGAAGCCGCGCACCGGGTTAGCCGTTGGCGGCGCGTGCAAGAACCCTTCGGCAGAGTACGGGCCAAGCTTCACGGTCACGCCGTTGGGCTTGGTCGCGAGCCGGCGCTTGGGGTCGCCCCGCGGGCCGCTGGCGACCACGACGTCCAGTTCGTCACGGTCGATCTCGAGCTGATCGAGCGCCTGCGTGTGCCCATCGAGGGTGCTGACCAGAGTCACGTCGCGGACGACGATGATTTGCCGTGTGTTCAGCAAGTCGGCCAGGCGCGCGTCGTCCAGATCTACTTTTCCTTCGACCCGGCAATCGTCGGCAAACCCGACGAAATCGATTTCGGTTCCCATTGCTTCCCCAGTCCGTTCTGGCGTACCTTCCGGAATCTGTTATGGGATATGTCGGCAGGATAGTCCCAATAAGCATAGGCCGAAAGGGGTGGGTGACTAACCGTACCCTGCGCGGCGCAAGGAGCGTGAGCTGGGTCGTCGCGACTGGGTCCGATCGACGCAGGCTGGGCGCGGGGCGAGGCCGGGGGTGGGTTCCTGGACTCCGGTTGGGCCAGCTAACTTCGCTGCGATGTCGCCCGATCGGCGCTGCCTTCGGCGGTCGGGAAAGCAGACCGCCGGCCGATGCGTCGCTCTTCGCCACGGAGGAGTCGCCCGATGTTGTCGATGTGGAAGAGCCAGATCAAGCCGGGCACGCCGACGCCGTAGACGAAGTAGATGGGCGCAAGCGGTGTCACGGCGGTGATTGCGATCATGGCGATTCCGCCGATCAGGCTCGCGCTGAGCGATCCGAGCGACGAGATGCGCGTCACGACGATCGTGAGGACGAAGACGGGGAAGATGGCGGCGAGGATGACCGGAGCGATGACGATCGCGCCGCCGGTGGCGGGGGCCACGCCACGGCCGCCGTGGAACCCGATGAATGGAGAGCGGCTGTGGCCCACGATTGCGGCCAGCGCGGCCGCCACTTGCGGAACCGGGCCGCCGCCGATGGCGACTACCAGCAGAACTGCCGCCGAGGCCTTGGCAACGTCCAGCAGACCGGACACGGCAGCCCAGCGGTAGCCGACCGCCCGCGACACGTTCGCGCCTCCCGTGCGGCCGCTGCCGATCGTCCGGGGATCGGGCCCGCCGATCAGCCGCGGAACCATGATCCCGAAGGGAATGCCGCCGAGCAGATAGCCGGCGACGAGACCGACGGCGACCCGGACGAGGTCTAGGTTCTGCATCGCCGGGAAGTATAGGGCCGCGGCTCCGGTTCAGAGGGTGACCACGATGAAGGCTCCGCCTTCTCCTTAACCGGTCGATGCGCCGTCCGGACCTTGGGCGTCCGTGGCCACGTCCGCCGCCCCGCCGCCCGTCATCTCGGCGAGCAGCCGCTCCGGATGGCCGCGCAGCCACGCCCGTCTCTCAGGGTTGGCGGCGACATCGTCGACGAGTGCGGCCAGGCGGGTATTCACCGGTGCGGCAACTCCGTGCTCGGCGCCGATGCGAGCCACGGCCCCGTTCATCCACGCGACCTCGGTGGGCTCGGCACACGGTGCGTCCCGGGCGGTCGATTGGACCTGGATCCGAAGCGATGCCGCCTTGCCGGCACGGGCTCCGCCCACGACGCGGGTCATTACCGGGCGGCCGAGCCAGGCCGGCAGCCGGAGGCCACGGACCAGCCATGGGATCGGCGCGCCTGGCAGCGCGACCGGCCGCAACCTCAGCCGCTTCATCACCGCCAGTGTTTCCAGCAGTTGCCGCCGCTCCACGTCGAATAGCCTCGGGTCGCGGTATATGGCGTCCGCATCCATGTCGAGGATCGCGCCGGTCGCATTGGCGATCAGGTTGGCGATGAGCTTCGACCACTTGATCGGCGGCGCGGCCGGCCGCTCGCCCACGCGCAGCCCGGCCCGAGCGAAGTCGTCGAGCAGACCCCTCACCAGGGGCCGGGCCGACTCGTTCACGGCGGCAAGCGCGAGGCCTCCGCGGCCCATCTGCTGGACCTCGTCCTCCGAGGCGAGTTGGATGGGAGCCGTCAAGGACCCTGCCAGCATCGGGGCCGTCGGTCGAACCTCGGCCGCCACCTCCTCTGCGCCGATGCCGTTCTCCACGGTCAGCGTTGGCGCGTCCGGCCAGAGCAGCGTCGGCGCCAGCGCTTCGCGCAAGGCCGGCATCTTGACCGCGACCAGGATCAGGTCTGGGGCTGGCGCGTCGGCAGTACGTGTGAATCTGTGGACCGGGACCGTGACTCGCGATCCGTCGGGCCGAACCAGCGCGAGCGGCCGCTCCGAATCGGGCTCGAAGATCCGGATCAGGCTGACGTCATGGCCGACCGACCCGAGCAACGCCCCGAGGAACGAGCCCACCGCGCCGGCTCCGACCACGAGGGTCCGCCGGGTCGGTCGGTTGGCGGCGCTCGGCATCTCGCCGGCAGCGTGGTCCCCATTCGTCGTTGGGTCGGTGGCGGTCATTGCCGGGTGGACCCCGAATTGGCGACCGGGCCTCGGTCTGGGCCTCGCCGGGTGGGCGTCGGCCCGCCTAGGTTAGTCGGCGGAGCGACGGCGCGTCGCCGGTCTTGCACGCGGCAACTCCCGCGCGGGGCAAGATGGACTGGCTGCCGGGCTGAGCTCCGAGCGCAACCGGCCCCGACTACGCCCCGCGGTGCCCCAGCATTCGCTTAAGACCGTCATATGCCACGTGCCGACGCAATCCCAGAATTGCCGCAGCCGGTTCCACCGCCGAAGGGCAGACGGCCGTGCATTCGAGGGCGTCGTGGCAGCGCCACACTGAGTCGGGCTCGGCGGCGAGGGCCAGCACGGGTCCCGGCTCGCGGCCGCGTGGCTCATCGACGACCCGCCCGGCGGCCGCCAGCGCGGCCGGTCCGATGTACGCCGGGTTCGTCCGGGCGATCGGGCAGGCCGACAGGCACAGCCCGCACTCGATGCAGTTCTCGAAGCGTCCGAACGCCTTGATCCCTTCCGGAGGCA
>PMNU01000145.1:0-16066 GCA_003165675.1 Chloroflexota bacterium | reverse complement strand
GCGTGCAGGCAGGAATGGCGGACGACCAGCGACGGATCCCGGTGGCGGCGTATCTCCAGCAACGCGTCCAGGACCGTGGCGCCCGGCTCGACCGCGGCATCGAAGTCGTCGAAATGTCGCTCGCGGTCGCCCTGCTTGGACCGCGACACCCGCAGGAGGACGCTCATGCGGAGTACCACGCGGCGTGGGGAAGAAGCACGACCTCGGCCGTCTCGCATCGCCGGACCCGCCCGAGCTTGGCGCAGACGACGTCGGCGGTCACCTCGGCCATCGCCCGCAAGGTCGTGGCTTTGCCGCCGGCGATGGTCACGAAGCCCTCCATCGGGGTGGCGTCCGTGGCGTGATCGAAGCAGCGCAGCGCGCGAGCCAGGTTGCGTCCCGCCCCCTCCCCGGCGCCGCCGATCAGCGGCCGGGCGGCCGACCAGGTTGCCCGGATCTCGGCCCCGGCAACGGCGGGTACGAGCGCAGCGCCTTCCCGAACCATCGTTTCGACGTGGTCGGCCGGTGCCGCTAGATCGTCGGGGTCTTCCACGAGCCACGAGCTCGTCCCGAGCACCGTGCGCTGCCGCTGAGGCAGGACGAGGTCCCCGTCGCCAGGAGGATGGAGCCGGCTGACGACCATGTTGCAGTGGCGGCCGCCGACCGCGACCATCACGCCAGGCGAGGGCACGATGGACACCGAAACGCCGGCCAGAGCCGCCACCTTGCCCGCCCACGGTCCGGCGGCGTTGACCACGACATCCGCGCCGATGTCGTATTCGCGGCCGGAGGCGTGGTCGCGCACCCTGACGCCGCTGACGGTCCGGCCGGCTACGGTCAGGGCGATCGCCTCCGTGAACGGCCGAATGTCCGCGCCGTTGCGGCGAGCCGTGGCGAAGAAGCGGAGGGGCACGCGCATCGCGTCCATCGTTGCATCGGGGACCTGGATGGCGAACTGCAGCTCGGGGTTCAGGCCGGGCTCCATCCGTAGCGCCTCTTCGCGCTCGAGGCGCCTTGTCGGCACGGCGCACTGCCAGCACGATTCGAGGAAGCCCTTCTCGTAATCGGCGTCCTCGTCGGTGATGGCGACGAAGAGGCCGTCGTTCTCCTCGAACGAGCCCGGGCAGATACGCCGCAGGATCTTGTTCTCGGCGATGCACTCGATCGCGGCGGCGCGGTCGGTGGTGGCGTAACGGGCGCCGCTGTGGAGCAGGCCGTGGTGGCGGCCAGTTGTTCCGGACGTGACCTCGCCCCGCTCGACGAGGGTCACGCGCAGACCGCGCAGCGTCAGGTCGTGGGCCAGCGCACCGCCGGTGCCGCCGCCGCCGACGATCACGACGTGCGGCGCGCCTGCCTCCGGCCGCGCCTCTCCTGCCTCGGGCCGCGTCTCCCGACCGTCCAGAGGCACCTCGCTTGTCCTTCTCCTGCCAGCCTTCACCGTTCCATCGCCGTCCGGCTGCCGCTCACTCCACCCAATCGAAGGTTCTGGTTACGGCCTTCTTCCAGAGCCTGTACTCCTTCTCCCGTCGAGCCGGGTCCATCGTCGGCCGCCATTCCCGGTCGCTCGCCCAGTTTGCCCGCAGATCGTCGATGGCGCTCCAGAATCCGACGGCCAGCCCGGCCGCGTAGGCGGCGCCGAGCGCGGTGGTCTCCGCGACCTTGGGCCGAATGACCGGCACGCCCACGACATCGGCCTGGAACTGCATCAGCAGCTCATTGCGGACCATGCCGCCGTCCACCTTGAGCGCGGTCACGGCCACTCCCGAGTCGGCGTTCATGGCGTCGAGCACCTCGCGCGTCTGCCACGCCGTGGACTCCAGAGCGGCACGGGCGATGTGGCCGCGGTTGACGTAACGCGTCAGACCGGCGATCACTCCGCGAGCATCGCTCCGCCAGTACGGCGCGAAGAGGCCGGAGAAGGCGGGCACGAAGTAGACGCCGCCGTTGTCGTCGACTGTTCGGGCAAGCGTCTCGATCTCGTCTGAGCTGCGGATCAGGCCCATGTTGTCGCGCAGCCACTGGACCAGTGCGCCGGCTATGGCGATGGAGCCTTCCAGCGCATACCGCGCCGGCTCCGTGCCGATGCGGTAGCCCAGCGTCGTGAGGAGTCCGCTCTTGCTCGCCACCGGCTCGGTGCCCGTGTTGAGCAGCATGAAGCAGCCCGTCCCGTATGTGTTCTTGACCTCACCCGGCTCGAAGCATGTCTGGCCGAAGAGAGCCGCCTGCTGATCGCCAAGGTCTCCCGCCACCGGCACTCCGGCCAGGTCGCCGACGGCCTCGCCGTANNCCGATCCGGTGCCAGCGCCCGCGGCTCCGCCGGTCAGGTTCCACATGACCCAGCTGTCGATCGTTCCAAAGAGGAGGTCGCCCGCCTCGGCCCTCGCTCGAGCGCCGGGGACGTTGTCGAGGACCCAGCGGATCTTGGGGCCCGAGAAGTAGGTTGCCAGGGGCAGGCCGACCCTGGACCGAAACCTGTCCTGGCCACCGTCGCGCGCGAGTTCGGCTATGAACCCGTCGGTGCGTGTGTCCTGCCAGACGATGGCGTTGTAGACCGGCTGCCCCGTTCGGCGATCCCAAACGACGGTGGTCTCACGCTGGTTCGCGATCCCGACCGCCGCCAGATCGCCCGCACCGATTCCCGCCCGGGCCAGACCGCCGCGGATGACTTCCCGGCAGCGCGCCAGGATTTCGAGCGGGTCGTGCTCGACCCAGCCCGGCCGGGGGTAGATCTGCCGGTGCTCCACCTGTTCGATGGCCACCTCCGCGCCCGAATGGTCGAACACGATGAAGCGCGTGCTCGTGGTGCCTTGATCGATCGCCCCGACGTACTTCTGCACGTTGCCGCACCCCGACGCTTCGAATGTCCGGACAACTCCGTTCTCGCAAGACTAGCCGCCGCAGTGGTGCTTGTCGTGGGCTCAGGGCCACGCATAATTCGGGTTCTGGTGTGCCGCCATACGCCGGTGTACCGCCATACGCGGGAGGACAACATGGCCGACGGTCTGGTCGCGGGAGTCGACTGCTCGACGCAGGGCACGAAGGTTCTCGTCGTGGAGGCGGCGACGGGCCGAGTGGTTGCCGAGGGGCGTGCCGCGCACGACGTGGTCGGCGGCGGAGGGGCCCGCGAATCCGATCCGAACGGCTGGTGGACCGCGCTTCGCGAAGCCCTGGCCGCGACCGGAGTGACACGCTCGATCCGCGCCATCTCGGTCGCGGGCCAGCAGCACGGGCTGGTCGTGGAGGACGAGCGCCGGCGCGTGCTGCGGCCGGCCGTGCTCTGGAACGACACGCGGTCGGCGCCGGATGCGGCCGGGCTGGTCGAAGCCATGGGCGGGCCGGGGGAGTGGGCGCGGCGGATCGGAATCGTGCCGGTCGCGTCGTTTACGGTGTCGAAGTGGGCCTGGCTCCGGCGTGTCTCGCCAGAGGTGGCCGCGGCCGCGCGAGCCGTCCGCCTGCCGCACGACTACCTGACCGAACGATTGACCGGCCGCGGCGTGACCGATCGTGGCGACGCCTCGGGCACGGGCTGGTGGTCAGTGCCGGGCGGCCGATACGACGAGGCCGTGCTCTCACTGGCGGGCGTCGATCTGGATCCCGCGCTCCTGGCGGAGGTTCTGGGGCCCGCCGATGTCGCCGGCGAGGTGAGAGCCGAGGCGGCAGCCGAGCTGGGCCTCCGGGCCGGAGTGCTCGTTGGGCCTGGCACTGGCGACAACATGGGCGCAGCTCTGGGACTGGGCCTGGAACCGGGCGAGTCCGTCCTGAGTCTGGGGACGTCGGGGACGGTCTTCGAGGTCTCCGAACGCGCGGCTGCGGATCCCACGGGCACGGTGGCCGGCTTCGCCGACGCCACGGGCCGCTTCCTGCCTCTCGCCTGCACCCTCAATTGCACCCAGGCCGTGGACCGGGTTGCGGCCTGGCTGGGCCTGGATCGCGAGGCGGTGGCGCCAAGCGACGGGGTCGTCGTGCTGCCCTACCTGGACGGCGAGCGGACGCCGAACCTGCCGGACGCCTCGGGCGCGATCTTCGGCCTGCGCCACGGGACGGCGCCCGGCGCGATCCTGATGGCCGCCTACGAAGGGGCGCTGGTCTCGCTACTGGACGCGCTGGCAGCGGTCTCGGAGCAGGCCGGCGCCGGCAGCGCGAAATGTGTCGCCCCCGGCGGGCACGTCTCCGCCGCTGGGACGAAAGACGCCGCCCCGCTGACGCTCATCGGCGGAGGCGCGCAGGGGGCCGCCTGGCAGTCTGTGGCGCGGCGGCTGTCGGGGCGCCCCATCCGCGTTGTTGCCGGTCTGGAGCTCGTGGCGTTGGGCGCTGCTGCTCAGGCCGCAGCTGCTCTTGCAGGCGAAGAGCCTGCCTGCGTGGCGCGCCGCTGGCGGGAGGCGCGCGATGCGACGGCTGCGCCGCTCCAGCCCGCCATCCCGGCGGACTCCGCAACTGTGTATCGTCACCGTGAAATCCGCCGACTGGCCACGGCGGCGCTGGTGGGAGGAGGTTCGCGATGAATCGGATGTCGCCGGAGCAGGCGGATGCCTATCGCCGACCCGCCCTGGACGCTCTCGGCGAAGACGACCCGGTGGTGGTGCAGGATACCGAGCCTGAGCTGTGGCGCCGCCTCGTCGATCAGGCCGGAGCTCATCTGCGCACACGCCCCGAACCAGGCGAGTGGTCGGTCCTCGAGTGTCTTGGCCACATGTGCGACTCGGAGCTGATCACGTCCGCGCGCTACCGCTGGATCCTCTCCGAGGGGGAGCCGCCCCTCGTCGGTTTCGACCAGGATGCCTGGGCCGCCCGCCTCGATCATGCCGAGGACGATCCGACCACGCTTCTCGACTACTTCGGCGTGCTTCGACGAGCCAACGTGGTTCTGTGGAGGCGGACTTCGGTCGCGGCGCGTGGCCGAATTGGGATCCATGCAGAGCGGGGCCCTGAATCGTTCGAACTGCTCTTCCGCCTCCAGGCCGGGCACGGCCGGCTCCATCGTGCCCAGGCAGAGCGCGCCCTTGCTCAGGTTCGCCGACCTAGACCGGTCGGGTGACCCTTGGCAGGGTCCCTGCGCCCTGACACGCATAACCTCATCGACGACCTGCAGGAGTCCGCCGGTCGGTGGCCTCCAACTCAGCCCGGCCCCGAGCCGCCGACCGTCCCGGCGAGCCAGGCTGGCTGATCCCTTGCCGTTCTAGCGCCAGGGGATCGGGACGATGCCGTTCTTTCGCTGGGTTGCCACGTCCACCCAACCGTAGTCCGTTTCACCGGCGGCAACGTGGGGCTGGGCGTCGGTCCACTCGATGTTGCCCTCTTTCGCGGCGTCTTTGAACGGGGCCTGGCCGATCATCGTGGTCTCGATGAAGTAATAGGAGTCGTTCGTGTCGTCCAGACGGACTGCCACGTAAGCGTGCCCCGGGATGATGATGATCGCCGGCTGCATGCCCAGTGCCTCAACGGCAGAGGCATAAAGCAGAGTCAGTTCGATGCAGTTGCCGCTGTTGGTATCCAGCACCTCGCCGGGCAGTCGAATACGCTGCGACGACCCTGACGCGAAAGTGATCGTCGTGCTGATGTACGTCAGCTTGAAGTCGGTCGTCTCTGACTGCCAGATGTCCGCCAGGCGTTGCCAGACGCTGCCGTCGTAGTCGCCCTGGGACTCATAGCCGCTAATCATCGCCCCGCTGGGATCGTAGTTGGCGGCGTCGCGAATCAGCTTCTCCACCGACGGGTCAGTCGGCGTGACCATCGCCACGATCAGGGCGTAGTTGTCCTTCTGGGTGAAGCCGCTGATTGACCACGGGAAGTCGTCGCGGGACGTGATCAGGGTCTCACTTGTCTGGTCCAGGACCGTCCGCGGCTGGCCGTTGTCGAGGTATGCGACCGTCACGTGCAGGTCGGCCTGGTGCTCGCTGTTGAGGCCGTCGATGGCCGTGGTCGTGAGACGCGGATTCTGCCGGACTTCCTGGGACCCGTTGGCATCGACGCTCACCGTGTCGGTGGCCTGGTCGGTGTAGTCGGTGATCTGGCTCGTCACCACGACCTTGACCGGCGAGGAGTTGTCGTTCTTGATCGTGACGATCACGAAATCGTCGAGGAACGTCCCGTACAGGTGGGCGATCGGGGTTATGAGTTCGTCCTTGTAGGTGTAATCGGCGGTGATCTGGTCCACGGTTACGGCGCCGGCCGTCGCCCGCGGGGCGGCCGAAGGCGACGCCCGGGAAACCGCTGCCTGAGAAGCGGCGGGCAGGATCACGCGAACGCCCGAGGCCTCAGGAGCGGCGCTGCCGATGGAACCGCCCGAATTCAGCGGCATGCCCGAGGAGGGGAGAGCGGGCCACGTCGCGCCTGCGTTGCTGCAGCCGGCGACGATGACCAGTACCAGGGCCACGGCCCCGAACTGCCCGTACGCTTTGCGCCACGAACCCATCGGAACCTCCTGGCCCGCTTTGGCGGGTCTTATCACGGCCGGAATCGACCGTAAGATCGTACCGTTAGCAGGGCCCGACTACCAGTCGCAATTCGACCCGCGGTTCGCGATGCGGGCACGGGCTCAGCCGCGCACGACTCGCAACTCCAGGCTCGATCGGTTCAGGACCTCGGAGCCGGCCTCCGTGCACATGACGACGTTCTCCAGGCGCACGCCCCAACGGCCGGGCAGGTAGATCCCGGGCTCCACGCTGAAGGCCATTCCGGGCTGCAGCTGCGTGGCGTTGCCCGAGACCATGTATGGGTCCTCGTGAGCCTCCAGGCCGATGCCATGGCCGACGCGATGCGTGAAGTACTCGCCGTATCCCGCCGCTGCGATGAATCCACGGGCCTCAGCGTCGATCTTCTCGGCCGGGATGCCGGGGCGGACGGCCGCCGTCGCCGCTGCCTGCGCCTCACGCACCAGATCGTAGACACGGCGGAACTCGGGCTCCGGTTCCGTATGAGCCTCGCCGGCCACCCAGATCGTTCGAGTGGTGTCGCTCAGGTAGCCGGCCAACGTGCCTCCCAGGTCCAGGACTACGGGCTCGCCGCCCCCGATCGCGCGGGCGCCGGCGTCGTGGTGGGGTGAGGCGCCGTTGGGTCCGGAACCGACGATGGCGAAGTCGGCCAGGTCATGGCCCTCGTCGATCAGGCGCCCTCGGATCTCGCGGCTTATCTCGGCCTCGGTTCGGCCGACCAAACGTCCCGCGGCGATTGCGTCCACAGTCCGGTCGGCGGCCGCAGCCGCGAGCCGGAGAAGACGCGCCTCGTCGGCATCCTTGACCTGGCGCAGGTCGCGCAGCACCGCGCTTGCAGGCTCGAAATGGCAGCCCGGCAGGGCCCGCTCCAGCCCGAGGACGTGCATCGCCCAGAGTCGATCCGACAGGCCGATCGGTTGACGCCCCGCGTCGCCGGGCGTTCGCCGAACCGGGTCGAGCAGTTCGGCGATGCGGGCCGCGGCATCGTCCGCCTCATCGAACGCGAGAACCTCCGCCGCCCCGGCGCTCACCAGAGGGGTGGCCTCCGCCTTTGTGGCCTCGAGGCGCGGGACCACGAACCGGACCGGGCCATCTCGGGGCACGACCAGCAGCGTCAGGCGCTCCATCGGCTCGCCGACGAACCCTGTCAGGTACCGCAGGTCTGGCCCAACGCCGATGAGCAGCGCTGCGAAACCACGCGCCGCAATAGCCTGGCGGCAGGCCGCGAGGCGTTCGACGTACCGATCGGTCGGGATGCCGGGGTTGGGCTCAGTCATAGACGGAGCGTAGCGCGGGCCGGCATTGCGCGCCTGAGGCCGGCCTCAGGCCGGCGTGCCACCCGAGACGGCGCGCTGGCCCAGGGTGGTTCTCGATCCGGCCCAATAGACGAAACCCCGCTCTCGACTGCCGGAACGCAGGGGCCGAACGGCCTCGAGATCCAGGCGTCCAGGACGATCGCGCCGCTGCCCCCGGGCGCGCCTACTTTCCGGTCAGGGCCTCGACCAGCGGCGCCATCGATTCCATCGCGTGGCTTGGGACCGTGTAGTAGCTGATGCCGAGCCGGTCGCGCCGCCGCAGAAGTCGGTCGCGCGCCGAGCCGAGCGTCCCGTACAGGACGTACGGGCTGCCGTAGATCGCCGTCGGGGCCCAACGAGCGGCGGCCGCAACGGACCCAAGCAGAGAGGTACCGCTGCCGACGAGACCGGCGTCGCCGAGCCACAGGTTGATCTCAAGCAGCTCGAAACGGTCGCCGGCCGCGTCCCGGAGCAGGGCGATCTTGTCGGCAGTGGCGGTTTCGGTCGCTTGCCGCAGGTGGACCCGGCCGTGGGCGTCGAACCCCGGCACCAAGCCGACGATCTCGGCCTCGCGGGCGGCGAGCTTCAGCATCCTCGGCCCACCGCCGCCGATCGCCAGCGGCGGCCGTGGCTTCTGCACGGGCTCCATCCCAATCGAAGCCCCGTCAAGCTGGTAGTGCTCGCCGCGATGAGTGACCGTCTCACCCGTCAGGAGCCGCTTGAGCAGCGGGATCGCCTCCTCGAGTCGATCGATCCGTCGCGGCGCGGGGTCGTACGTCATCCCTAGCTGGCGGTAGTCGCCCATCATCCAGCCTGCCCCGAGCCCCATCTCGAAGCGCCCGCCGGAGAGGAAGTCGAGCGTGGCGGCTTCACGCGCGAGGATCAGCGGGTGACGGTAATCGTTGGCGAACACGAAGGCGCCAATGCGGAGCCGCGTCGTGGCTGCGGCGGCCGCGGCCAGGGCCGCGAACGGGGAGAGCTGGCGGCCGAGGTGATCCGGCATGACGAGCATGTCGTAGCCGAGCGACTCGGCTCGACGGGCGATTGCCGCCCACGCATCGCGGCTCGCCGCCGATCCCTGTTGAACGGCGAACCGAAATGGATGCATGAGATGAGGTTACTGCGGCCGCAGCAACCGAGCTGCGTCGGGGCCACCACCCGCCAGAATCGGGGGCGGCCGGGCGATTCACCCGGCCGCCTCTTCGGTGCGACCGACTTCTCGAGTCGGCAGATCGAGGTCTAGCCCGCTTCCGCGATCGCCTCCTCGAACTGCGAGTTGTAGAGGTCGTAGTAGAAGCCCTTGCGAGCGATGAGCTCGTCGTGGCTGCCCTGCTCGACGATCTTGCCGTGGTTCATCACCAGGATCTCGTCTGCGTTGCGGATCGTGGAGAGGCGGTGGGCGATGACGAAGGCCGTGCGGCCCTTCATCAGGCGCGCCATCGCCGCCTGGACCAGCACCTCGGTCCGGGTATCGACCGAGCTCGTGGCCTCGTCGAGGATAAGAATCTCCGGATCGGCCAGGAATGCCCGGGCGATCGTGAGGAGCTGCTTCTCACCCTGCGACAGGTTCGAGGCGTCGTCGTCGATCACGGTGTCGTAGCCCTGCGGCATCGTCCGGACGAAGTGATCAACGTGAGCGGCCTTGGCCGCGGCGACGATCTCTTCCTCGGTGGCGTTCTCGCGGCCGTAGGCGATGTTCTCGCGGACCGTGCCGCCGAACAGCCACGTGTCCTGGAGAACCATGCCGAAGGTGTGGCGCAGGTTGTCACGTCTGAGTTGCCGCGTCTCGATGCCGTCGATGCGGATCGCTCCGCTGTCGATGTCGTAGAACCGCATCAGCAGGTTGACCACCGTCGTCTTGCCGGCTCCGGTGGGGCCGACGATCGCCAGCACCTCGCCCGATCGGACGTCCGCGGTGAGGTTCTCGATGAGCGGCGTCTCGGGCAAGTAGCGGAAGTCCACGTCCTCGAGTGCGACGTGGCCCTGGGCGTGCTCCAGAACCTGCGGCTCGGCCGCTTCTGCCACTTCCTCGGGCTCGTCGAGCAGCTCGAAGACGCGCTCGGCCGAAGCCATCGTCGATTGCAGCAGGTTCATGATGCTGGCCATCTGCGTGATCGGCTGCGTGAACGAGCGCGAGTACTGGATGAACGCCTGGACGTCGCCGAGGGACATGGTTCCGTTCGCGACCTGGATGCCGCCCAGGACGCCGATCGCCACGTAGTTCAGGTTGCTCACGAACGTCATCACCGGCATGATCAGACCGGAGATGAACTGCGCCTTGAAGCTCGCTTCGTAGACTTTCTGGTTCTCTTCGTCGAACTGGCGAATCGCGTCTTCCTGGTGGCCGAAGACCTTCACGATGGCGTGGCCGGTGTGGGATTCCTCGACCTGACCGTTGAGAACCCCGGTTCGCGTCCACTGGGCGGAGAACTGCTTCTGGGATTGGCGCGCGATCACCATCGTCAGGACCGCGGCGGTCGGGAGCACGAGGAGCGAGATGACCGCCAGCATGGGGCTGATCCAGAACATCATCGCCAGCACGCCGACGATCGTCGCAAACGAGGTGATGATCTGAGTGAGGCTCTGCTGAAGAGTGTTGGCGATGTTGTCGATGTCATTCGTGACGCGGCTCAGCGTGTCGCCGCGGGCGTGTGTATCGAAGTACTTGAGCGGCAGCCGGCCGAGCTTCTGATCGACCTCGCGTCGCAGGCGGTAGACGGTTCGCTGCGCCACGCCGGCCATGGTGTACCAGGCCACCCACGTGAAGAAAGTGGCAAGCAGGTAGAGGCCCGTCAGGCCGAGCAGGACCATTCCCAATGCGCCGAAGTCGATGCCGACGCCCGGAATTGCGTTGGTTCCGGCCACGAGGCTGGCGAGCGGATTATGTGTCTGGTTCAGAATTGCGACTGCCTGAGCATGCGTCGTTCCGGCCGGCAGATACTGGCCCATCTCCTTGCCGACGAGTCCGTCCATGAGCTTGTTGATGCCGTTGCCGAGGATCTTCGGGCCGAAGACCTGGCCTGCGGTGCTGAGGAATGCGACCGCCACGACGAGGAGGATGCGAGGTCGCTCGGGCCGCAGCTCGCGGACCAGCCGCCAGAGAGCCCCGCGGAAGTCCTTGGCCTTCTCCACTGGCATCGCCATGCCCATGGGCCCGCCCATCGGGCCACGGCCACGGCCGCCCGGCCCGCCCATTGGGCGGGCCGGGGCTCCGCCGGCCGGCCTGGTGTTGCCCGTCGTCGGCCCGCTCATGCCGCTTCCTCCCGGCTGAGCTGCGAGTAGACGATCTCTTTATAGGTTTCGCACGTCTTCATCAGTTCCTCGTGGGTCCCGACGCCTGCGACGTTGCCTCCGTCGAGCACCACGATCTGGTCGGCGTGGAGGATCGTGCCGACGCGCTGTGCGACGATGATCACGGTCGCTCCCTGGATCTCGTGCTTGAGAGCCGCGCGAAGCTGCTGGTCTGTCTTGAAGTCGAGGGCCGAGAAGCTGTCGTCGAAGATGAAGACCTTCGGTTGCCTCACGACGGCGCGTGCGATCGCCAGGCGTTGGCGCTGCCCGCCCGAGACGTTGGTACCCCCCTGGTCGATCTCGGCCTCCAGTCCACCCGTCATCTCCGACACGAATTCCCTTGCCTGGGCTATGCCCAGAGCCTTCCACAACTCGTCGTCGGTGGCCGTGTCATCGCCGTAGCGGAGGTTGCTGGCAACGGTTCCGCTGAAGAGGAAGGACTTCTGGGGAACCATGCCCATCAGTCGCCAGAGGTCCTCCTGGCGCAGCCGGCGAACGTCCACGCCGTCGATGCGGACGCTGCCCGAAGTGACGTCGTAGAAGCGCGGGATCAGGTTGACCAGGGTCGTCTTGCCCGCACCGGTGCTACCGACGATCGCGGTCGTCTGCCCCGGTTTGGCGGTGAACGAGATGTCGCACAGAACCGGCTCCTCTGCGCCGGGGTAGCCGAACTGGACGTGATCGAACTCGACCAGGCCCTGGGGATCCGGCAATTCGGCCGGCACGTCCGGGTCGCACAGTTCCGCCTCCGAGTCGAGGACCTGCTGAATCCGTTCTGCTGAGGCCGCGGCCCGCGGGACCATGACGAACATGAGCGCCGCCATCATCACCGACATGAGGATCTGCATGACGTACTGGAGGAACGCGGATAGATTGCCGATCGGCATGCCGCCGGAATCGATGCGCAGTCCGCCGAACCAGACGATGGCCACGGTCGAGAGGTTCATGATTCCGAAGAGGAATGGGATCATCATCGCGAAGAGGCGGTTGGTCCGCAGGGCGGTGTCGGTGAGGTCACGGTTGGCCACGTCGTAACGGGCTTCGTCGTGATCGGTGCGAACGAACGCCCGAATGACTCGCATGCCGCTGAGCGTTTCGCGCATGACCTGCTGGACCCGGTCGGTCCGTTTCTGCATGGACCGGAAGAGGGGCATGGCTCGGGTCGCGATGACGCCCATTACGAGGGCCACGAGAGGCACGATCACGATGAGCAGACCCGAGAGCGGAACGTCCTCGCGGAGCGCCATGATGACCCCGCCGATGAGCATGATCGGCGCAATGATCATGATGTTGAAGGTCATGATCAGGACCATTTGAACCTGCTGGACGTCGTTCGTGTTGCGAGTGATCAGCGAAGGAGTACCGAAGACGTTGGTCTCCTTCTGAGAGAAGCTCATCACCTTGCGGAAGATGGCGCTGCGCACGTCGCGTCCGAATGCCATTGCCGTTCTCGAACCGAAATAGACGGAGACGACAGCGCACACGCCCACCAGGAACGTGACCAGCAGCATGAGACCGCCGGTGCGGATGATGTAGCCGGTATCGCCCGTCAGAACGCCGTTGTTGATGATGTCCGCGTTGAGGTTGGGCAAGTACAGGTTTGCGAGTGCCTGAACCGTCACGAGAACGATCACCACGGCCAGGGGCCAGCGGTAGGGACGGAGGTATGTGGCGAGCAGTCTGATCATCGGCGTGCTTCCTGCCTGTTCATACGGGCGCGATCCTCGATTGCGGGCTTCTGGTCATCGTTTGCGAAGGCCGGAGCGGCTGGCTCATCGACCTTCCCGTCAGCGTGGTCTTCAACTGTGTACTACTTATGAAGGCGTCTGGGAGGAGTGACGGCGTGCCGTCACGTCGGTGGCTCTGAGGCGGCGTGCGCGGGCGATTCGTTCGGGCTGCTGGCCGCGGCCTCTGCCAGCAGCCGGCTGCGGGCTGCCTGAATGGCCCTCATGCCCACGAGGAGGGCGGTCATCTCCTCCTCGGAGAGCTCTCCGAGAACCTTGGAGAGCATCGTCCGGCGAAGGGCGACCAGGTCGCCGAAGACCTGCGCCCCGGCGTCCGTGAGATGAACCAGAACCACCCGGCGGTCGCCGGTGCCGTGGCGCCTTTCAACCAGGCCCCGCTTCTCCATACGATCGACGATGCCGGTGGCGCTCGCGTCGGAGACATCCATGACCTCGGCCAGGCGCTTCATCGAAAGCGGTCCCTCTCCCTCCAGGGCAGTCAGGACATTGAGATGGACCAGGCTCAGGGAGTGGCGGTGCCACGTCTTGAAGGCTCCACCCCGGTCGCGAGTTGACCACCCCGTCATTTCCTCGAGCAGTTCGCGCTCGAGGGCCGAGCGGCCGGACGGGCTCGCTCCGGGCTGTGACTCGATGCTCTGCTCAGTGGAGATATTCTGCATGACATTGAGTATATCTCGCCCGCGCAATCAACGCTGATTCAGTAGCCGGACCGGTGTCTGGAGGTTGGCCGCGTCGCCGACTCGACAAGGCGGCCGCTGGCCTGATCACCACGTAACCAGTTCGAAAGGCTGCCCGACTCAGAGTCCCGGGCATGACCGCCCTATCCGCTCCCCGGCAGCTCGCCCTGCATCGTGCAACGGTCCACCAGCTGACCAGCTTTGGGGCCATCGGCGCGGCCTCCACGCTTGCCTACGTGCTGCTCTACGCGGGGCTTCGAGCGGCCATGCCGGCAGGCGTCGCAAATGCCCTGGCACTCGCCGCCACCGCCGTCGCCAACACGGCGGCCAACCGCCGTCTTACGTTCGAGGTGCAAGGCCGCGACGGTCTGGTCCGCGACCACGCCGCGGGGTTCCTGGCGCTTGGGGCCGCGCTGGTTATGACTTCAACGGCGCTGGCCATCCTTGGCGCAGTCGCGCCCAACCACGGTCGCGTGACCGAGATCGCAGTGCTCGTGGTCGCAAACGCCGCTGCCACGCTCGCTCGGTTCCTGCTGCTTCGCCTCGCCATCGATGACGTCCGGACCTCCCGCGCATCGACCCAACCCGTACTCGCTACGATCTCCCAGTCGGAAAGGACACGAGGATGACCGCCATCGCCAGACCCGCATTCATGCCGAGGTTTCGGCCCCTTGAAGGGCTCCGAAGCCTGGTGCGCGGCAATGCCGACGAAGCTGCGTGGGTCCGGCCGGCGCTCGCCGGAGTGCTGGCGCTGGCCGCGGTCCTCTACATCTGGAACCTGACCGTCAGCGGCTACGCCAATACCTACTACTCGGCCGCCGCGCTTTCAGCCTCTCAGAGCTGGTCGGCCTGGTTCTTCGGCAGCTTCGACGCGTCCAACTTCATCACCGTCGACAAGCCGCCGCTATCCACGATGGTGATGGGGCTCTCGGTCCGACTCTTCGGGCTGAGCTCCTTGAGCGTCCTGCTGCCGGAGGCCCTGGCCGGCGTGGCCACCGTCGGCGTTCTGTTCGTGGCAGTCAAGCGCTCGTTCGGTCCGGCTGCAGCGACGATTGCCGCGGTCGTGATGGCCCTGACGCCGGCCGCGGTGCTGATCTTCCGCTTCAATAACCCTGACGCATTGCTGACGCTGCTGCTCGTTACATCCGCCTGGGCCCTGCTCCGCTCAATCGAAAACGGCAGCTTTCGCTGGATGACCCTCGCCGCCTCACTCGTCGGTCTCGCGTTCCTGACCAAGTACCTGCAGGCGTATCTCGTCCTTCCGGGCTACGCCCTGGTCTTCGGCTTCTCGGCCAACGCGACTCTGCGCCGCAGGATCGTCGGCCTGGCGATTGCGCTGGCGGCGGTTCTCGTGACGAGCGGCTGGTGGGTTGCCATCGTCGAGTTGATCCCGGCCGCCAGCCGGCCGTTCATCGGCGGCAGCACGACCGGGTCCCCCCTGGACCTGATCTTCGGCTACGACGGCCTCGGCCGAATCTTCGGCGCCAGCGGGCCNNCTCTTCAACGACCAGATGTTCGGCCAGATTGCGTGGCTCATACCCCTGGCGGTCGTGTGCCTGATCGTCGGTCTGTTCCGGCGTCGCTGGGCCCATCGGACCGATCCGGCCCTCGCCGGCTACCTGCTGTGGGGCAGCTGGTTCGCGGTGACGGCCGTCGTCTTCAGCTATATGTCCGGGATCATCCACTCCTACTACGCCGTGGCCCTGGCTCCGGCTATCGCGGCCCTGGTCGGTGCCGGCCTCGTCGACCTCTGGGGCGCCCGCCAGCGAGTCTGGCTCGGCGGCGTTGCCGTCGGCGTCGTCTGCCTGGGCTCGGCCTGGTTTGGCGCAACGCTGCTCGACCGAACGCCCACCTTCGTGTCTGGCCTGGGCGTGGTGGCGATCGTTCTCGCGGCGCTGGCTCTACTGACCCTGGTCGTGACGTCGCTGCCCGGCATCGTCGGGAAGACTGCGGTCAAGAGGGTCGCCCTCGCGGCGGCCGGTGTCGGCATCTGTGCGACGCTGCTTGCGCCCGCGGCCTACGCCCTCGATACGACCGGCACCGCCTACGGCGGCGGGGACCCGCATCCAGGTCCCGGCGTCACGAGTGTGATCGGCAGCGGGCCAGGCGGCTTCGGCGGCGGCTCCACGGGCGGCCCCACCGGCGGCGGCTTGCCTGCTGGCGGCCTGCCGACTGGCGGCTTCCCGGGTGGCGGCCCCGGCGGCATCGCCGGTGGGCAAACGGCGACCGGCCTGCCTGGTGACGGCGGCGGGCTCGGCGGCAACAGCTCGGACACCGCGCTGCTCAGCTACCTCGTGGCCAACCGCGGGGCTGCCAGATGGATCGTGGCTGCCGACTCCGCACAGGAAGCGGGCTCGATCGAAATCGCCACGGGTCTGCCGGTCATGGCCATGGGCGGCTTCACCGGCTCCGATCCGGCCCCCACGCTCGAACAGCTCAAGAGCTACGTCGCCTCGGGTGAGCTTCGTTTCGTCCTGGCGAGCACCGTCGGCTCCGGCGGTGGCCTGGGCGTCGGCTCAGGCTCCGACTCGAGCTCCGCGCGGACCTCGTGGGTGATCAGCACGTGCAAGCTCGTCAACTACGGCGGCTCGGCCAGCCTGTACGACTGCGCCGGAGCGGCGTGACCGCCTCGGGCACTTGAGCGTGCC
>PMNU01000161.1 GCA_003165675.1 Chloroflexota bacterium | reverse complement strand
TCGACAACATGTGCATGCAGCTGGTGCAGAAGCCCGAGTTGTATGACGTGCTCGTCCTGCCGAATCTCTACGGTGACATCGTCAGCGACCTGTGCGCCGGTCTCGTCGGCGGCCTGGGAGTCGCGCCGGGCGCCAACATCGGAACCGAGGCCGCGGTCTTCGAGGCGGTTCATGGTTCCGCTCCCAAGTACGCGGGCCAGAACAGAGCAAACCCGACCGCTCTCATGCTCTCCGGGGTGCTGCTGCTCCGCCACATCGGGCAGCAGGCCGCCGCCGGGCGTGTCGAGGATGCCATCCGCGCGGTCATCGCCGAGGGCCGCACGGTCACCCACGATCTCGGCGGAACGGCCGGGACGCGCGAATTCGCCGATGCGGTCGTCGCCCGGCTCGACGCGGGGGCCGCCACGGCCTAGATGCCACGCATCCTGATCGGGCCACGACCCGACCGGGCAACGTTCGGGAGGCAGCATGCTGTTTCGCTACCGCGGCTCCGAGGGAATGGTGGCGTGGGCGTTCCACCGCATCTCCGGCATCGCAATCTGGCTCTTCGTTATGCTCCACGTTCTTGACATCTACTTGGCCGGCGGCAACCCGAACGTCTACAACGACATCCTCAAGTTCTACGCCAGCACGCCCGGCCGGTGCATGGAGGTCCTCCTTGGCGCGGCCCTGCTGTACCACGCCCTCAACGGCCTGCGGATCATGGCGATGGACTTCTGGCCGCGGCTGACGGCCTACCACAAGCAGATCTGGTACGCCAACTGGGTCGTCTTCGTCGGCGCAGGTCTGCCGGGTGCGTTCATCATCATGCGCCCGGCCCTGGGACTGTAGGGAGGCGGCGAGATGGCGCTCTATTCGCGTTCCGGACGGCCCCGACCGCAAAGCGGCGGCTTCGAGCTGGCGGCCTGGTACTTCATGCGATTCTCAGGCGTTGCCCTGTGCGTTCTGGCTCTTACGCACTTCAGTCTGGAGCACTTCCTCTTCGATCCATCGCAGGAGGACAGCACCTGGATCTTCAACCAGCGCTGGAACAGCCTCTTCTGGCGCGGCTTCGATTGGCTTCTCCTGATGATGGTTCTCCTGCACGCCTTCCTCGGCATGCGGACGGTGACCATGGACTACCTGCAGGGCGGTCGCCGCACTCTGGCTCTCACCTCCCTCTATCTGGTCGGGGTGGTGCTCTTCGCGATGGGCACGATCGTCGTCTTTGTCGGAATGCCGGCGGCCTAGACCATGGACTACCCGTTCGATGCCCTTGTTATCGGCGCCGGCGGAGCGGGCCTGTGGGCTGCGCTCGAACTCGCCCGTGAGGGCGTCAACACGGCCGTTCTGACGAAGCTCTATCCAACCCGCTCCCATACGGGAACGGCCCAGGGCGGTGTCTGCGCCGCTCTCGGCAACCTCGAGGAGGACCACTGGGAGTGGCACATGTTCGACACNNTGGGCCTGCCGTTCAACCGCACGCCGGAGGGCAAGATCGACCAGCGGCGTTTCGGCGGGCACACCCGCAACTACGGTGAGGCGCCCGTCCGGCGGGCCTGCTTTGCGGCCGACCGGACCGGCCACATGATCCTGCAGACGCTCTACCAGCAGTGCATCAAGCACGGCGTGAAGTTCTTCGACGAGTTCCAGGTCGTGGATTTGATCTTCGAGGGGGGCGAGCCCGCGACCGGCGGCCGAGCGGCCGGCGTCGTGGCCCGTCGCCTCGCCGACGGCCAGCTCCACACCTTCCGGGCCAAGGCGGTCCTGCTTGCCACAGGCGGCTTCGGTCGGATGTTCCGAATCACGTCCAACGCCCACAGCCTGACCGGCGACGGCGTGGCCCTGTGCTACCGCCACGGGATCCCGCTCGAGGACATGGAGTTCTTCCAGTTCCACCCGACCGGGATCGTGGGCATCGGGATCCTGCTCTCCGAGGCGGCTCGCGGCGAGGGCGGAACGCTCCTCAACGATCTGGGCGAGCGCTTCATGGAGCGTTACGCCCCGAAGCTGATGGAGCTGGCGCCGCGCGACATGGTCAGCCGGGCCATGTACCAGGAGATCCGGGCCGGGCGCGGCATCGGCGGCAAAGACTACCTCTACCTCGACGTGCGGCATCTCGGCCGCAAGGTGATCGAGGAGAAGCTGCCCGACATCACCGATTTCGCCCGCATCTACCAGGGAGTGGAGCCGCTCAAGGAGCCGGTTCCCGTGCAGCCGACGGCCCATTACGCGATGGGCGGCATCCCGACCAACGTCCAGGCGGAAGTCGTCCGCGACGAGAAGGGCACGGTCGTGCCGGGGCTCTTTGCCGCCGGCGAGTGCGCCTGTGTCAGCGTCCACGGGGCCAACCGTCTCGGCACCAACTCCCTGGTGGACCTTCTGGTCTTCGGCCGGCGGGCAGGGCGCCGGATGGCCCGCTACGCCGGGACGGTGGAACGACCCATGCCCATCGCCGATGCCGTCGAGCCGGTGCGCGCCGAACTCGAGGCGATCCGGAGCCGCGAGGCTGGAGGCGAGTCCGTGGCTAGGATCCGCACCGAGCTGCAGGCCGTGATGATGGAGAAGGTCGGCGTCTACCGCGATGCGGTGCTCTTGACCGCGGCGCTGGCGAAGGTCAAGGAACTAAAGGGTCGCTACGAGAAGGTTTCGATCACCGACTGCGGGGCGGTCTTCAACACGGAGTTGCTCGAAGCCCAGGAGCTCGGTTACCTGCTCGATATCGCGCACGTCACAGTTGCCTCGGCGCTGGCCCGGACCGAGAGCCGCGGCGCGCACTCCCGCGAGGACTACCCGGAGCGGGACGACAAGAAGTGGCTCAAGCACACCCTCGCCTATCGAGGCAAGGACGGGCCGAGCCTGCGATACAAGCAAGTTTCGATCACCCGTTTCGAGCCGAAGCCGCGGACGTACTGAGGCCCTCCGATGGACGTCACCCTGCGCATCCTCCGCTGCGACCCCGAGCGCGATGGGGCTCCCCACTGGGAGACATACAAGGTTGCCGTCGATCCGATGGACCGCGTCCTGGACCTGCTGATCAAGGTCAAGGCCGAGCAGGACGGTTCGCTCAGCTTCCGCCGCTCCTGCGGCCACGGCATCTGCGGCTCCGACGCCATGCTCATCAACAACCGCAACCGATTGGCCTGCCGTATTCGAGTCGACCAGCTCGGCAAGAAGATCTCGGTCGCGCCGCTGCCCGGCCTGCCGGTCGTCAAGGACCTGATCGTCGAGATGAGCGGCTTCTTCGGGAAGTACCGATCCGTCAGGCCGTACCTCATCAACGACCAACCGGAGCCTGAACGCGAACGGCGCCAGAGCCCGGAGGATCGGGCGCGTTTCGACGACACGACGAAATGCATCCTGTGCGCGGCCTGCACCGCGTCCTGCCCCTCGTTCTGGGCTCGGCCCGAGTACGTCGGGCCGGCCGCGATCGTCCAGGCCCATCGCTTCATCTTCGACTCGCGAGATGAAGGTGCGGCCGAAAGGCTGGAGATCCTTTCCGACGAGGACGGCGTCTGGCGCTGCCGGACGATCTTCAACTGCGTCGAGGCCTGCCCGCGCGGGATCAACATCACCAGAGCGATCCTCGAGGTTTCCTCGGCGATCGTGGGGCGACGCGGCTGAAACGCGACGGCGATGGCGACTGGGAGTCCCTCTGGGATTCCGTCGCCGCGGCACCCGGCCGTGGCGGCGATAGCGCCGCGCAGCCCGGCGCCACGGAGTCCGGACGGTGGATGATCGTCCGCACGGACGGAGCGGCCCGCGGAAACCCCGGTCCCGCGTCCCTCGGCGCCGTCCTGATTGACGCTTCGTCTCCAGGCGCACGGCGCCCCGACGCGGCGCCGGTCGCCTCGATCTCGGAGTACCTCGGCATCCAGACCAACAACGTGGCCGAGTACACGGCTGTCCTGCGGGCGCTGGCGCTGGCCGAGGAGATGGGCGCGCTGGAACTGGACCTCCTGCTCGACTCCAAGCTGATCGTCGAGCAGCTTGGAGGCCGGTGGCGGGTCAAGGACGCCAAGCTGATCCCGCTCCACGCCGAGGCGAAGGACCGTCTCGCCCGCTTCTCGCGCTGGAGCGCCACGCATGTGCCCCGAGCCCAGAACAAACAGGCCGACGCACTCTGCAACGAGGCGATCGATCGGGTCCAGACCGGCGGTCCGCGTGTCGTGGTCGTCCGGCCGAAGTAGGGGAGCTAGCGCCGTACCCGATGTGCGGGGCAGGGACGTGGCGCGGCTCGGATCCTGCCGGCGCGAGGTGGCGGCCGGAACCGGTCTGGCGACTATCATCGCCCGGTGCGGGCCGGGTTTGCATTTGGCCGGGCTTCGACCCCGAGGGAGCACGCCCGCTATCAAGCTCCGAGGCGGTAGCGAACCTCCCTGATCGCAAAGCCGCCCATGTCCAGCGGCTGGCTTGTGCCGTCAGCCTCCCACCCCAGAGCTTCGTAGAAGGCGCGTCCGCGAACGTTCGCCTCGAGAACCCAAAGGACCAGTGTCGCGGCGCCGAGCGCCTGCCAGTGGTCGACGGCCGCGGTCAGCAGGGCCCTGCCGGCGCCGCGTCGCCAGGCATCCGGCAGAACGTAGATTGCGTAGATCTCCGCGGCGGGGAGTGGTAAGTCGCTGTCCCGTGGCGGGCCGCTGGCGACGAATCCGACCGCACAGCCGTCGCGTTCGGCAAGCCAGGCCGGCGCCCCGCCCGCCTCATCGCTCTCGAGCAGCGACCGCCAGGCGACTTCACGCGCCGCTGCCGACAGGCCGGCCAGGAAGTCGTCCGGAAGGATGCCGCGATATGCCGCCTGCCAGCCTCTCACGCCGATCTCAGCGATGGCCCTCGCGTCGGCGACTGAAGCGCGCCGAACCGCGAGCGACGTCGGGGGCCGCTCCGAATCCGACGAGCCCGGACTATTCGACTCTGGAGTCCTCATTTCGTCCAGATTTGTAATCCCCGCGGCTTCGACTACAATCCCGCCTCGGCGAGTCGGCCGGACGATCGCGAGGAACGACCTTCGGGCCGAGGCCTCGAGGAAAGTCCGAGCTCCTCAGCGCAGGGTAGCGGGTAACGCCCGTCCGCCGTGAGGCGAGGACCAGTGCCACAGAGACGTAGCCCGGGCCGGGCTCAGCCCGAACCGGGATGTGAAACGCGGCAAACTCTGCTCGGAGCAAGGCCAAATAGGAGGACGCGGTTCGGGCGCGCGGGCAACCGGGCGTCCGGGCGGAAGAGGTCGCGCTGCCCAGTCCTCGGGTCGGCCGCTTGAGCTGTCGGGCAACCGACGGCCAGAGATGGATGATCGTCACTGCGACTTAAGTTGCGGTACAGAACTCGGCTTACAGGCCGGCTCGCCGCCAATCCTGTCGTCCGGAGTTCGGTCTCGGCCGCCGCGTCGGCGACGCGAGGCCGGCCGCAAGCCTCGGGCCGCTAATCCTCGTCGGGTCTGAAAACGTAGCTGGCCACGCAGGCTCGGCAAATATCCTGGCTCGCCTCGAGGTCGCCGAGAGGTAGCGGCACTCGTCTGTCGGGGTAGAGGCAACTCACCTCATATCCCGACTCGGAGCCGGCGGCGATACGGCTGAGGCGTCGGAACGTGCATCGACGGCTTCGTGGCGTTTCCGCCGGCGCGGCGATCGGCTCGTTCTCTATGACGCGTTGAGGCAGAGCCATTGGGCAGGTGAAACCTCCAAGGGTGCGCAGGCTAGCATCGCGAACTAGGGGACGGCAAGGATCGAAAGGTACTAGACTGCGCCGCGTCGGCAGCCCGGCTTACATCTGCCGGGTGAATTCGCAGGGCCAGGAGACGTCGTGGAGTCAGGCGGAGGCTCGAACAACCAGGACGGGCGAGAGGATCGCACACCGCCTGACGAGCAGCAGACCAAGATCGAAGGGACTCGCGCGGGCCAGAGCCTGGATCCGACGGAGGACGCACGCTCGGTCGCTGGGATCGGCTCATCGGGCGTGCCGATCGGCGGTGGCGCTCCTGGCGACTCACCGTTCGCACCTGGTACGCGCCCCTCGATTCCGGGCTTCACTGCGACCGATGCCATCGACCTTGGGCCTCGGTTTCGGCCGTGGTCGGAGCCGGGTCCGTCCGGCACGGGCCCCATGCAATGCCATTTCCTCCGCAGCGTCGGAGCTGATGGGCAGCTGGCCGATGCCCAAAAGACGGCCGTGCCTACGCATCGGTGCGCGGCATTCGGGGACCCGCTGCCGTTGTCGCTTCGCCAGCAGGAGCTGGTATGTCTCCAGCGCGTTCACGTCAGCTGCCCGCGCTACGTCCGCGGCACGCTCCTGGCTAACGAGAACGAGCCCGGAGCGGCATCGGAAGGGCGGCAGTCGCGCGGCATTCCCATCCTGACCGTCGCCGGCGTCGTACTGGTCATCCTTGCCCTCGGCATTCTTGTTTATGCCCTCGTCGGTTGGTCGCCGTTCGGCGGTGGCGTGCCCACCGCAGGTCCTCCCGTCGCGGCTGCGTCGGCGTCCGCATCGCCGACTCGGCCGGCATCTCGCGCGCAGACCGCCGCTCCGCTCGCGACGGCTTCCGCCACGCCGGCCGCCACGCCCGCGGCTACCGCCAAAGCCACGCCGGCCGCCACGTCCGCGGCTACCGCCAGCCCGACGGTCCGGCCCACACCGACCGCCGCGCCCACGGCGGCGGCGACCAGTTCCTGGCCGCCCGGGGCGACTGCGTCTCGGATGAACCTGCTGGTGCCCTGCACCGACCAATCCAGCTGCTACCTCTACACAGTCAGAGGGCCGGGGGCGAGCGGCAACGGATCCCCGGTGGCGGACACCGTCCCGGGCATCGCGCAGTTCTTCGGCGTCGACGCGAGCAAGATCTACGCGATGAACCCGTCCGCCGCCTCGGGTATTGAACCCGGTGACAAGCTGAAAATCCCGCCTCCGACCCGGTAGTCGCCGCCCACGGCCTGCCGCTCGCCAGCCGAAGCCCGACTGTCCCGGCCCGAGCCAGCGGATCCTCTGCCGCCGGCCATTCTCTGGCCTCTCAGCTGGAGAATCTGGCAGGGCGGTTCAAGGTAGGCGACGACATCCCGAGCTCGGATCAGGGCGCGCCGGCGAACTTACCAGCGTCGAGCGATCAGCACCCGCACTGGCCGCGTAGCGCCGACCCTACCCAGTCGGGACTATCCGGAGCGTTCCAGTCATCATTCCGCGGGCCCAATGGCACTGTCTGATGCGCGCCTCCATAGGGCCTCATAGTGGCGTCCCGCAAACACGATGCGCATCTGGAGGCGGGAACGCCCGGCCGGGCAAAGGCCACCGAAGGAGCCCTTGGATGTCGATCGGCTGGGAGCCGAGCATGGAGACCGGCGCGCCGCTGCTCGATGGGCGGCATCGCGCCCTCGTGGAACGCGCCGACGCTCTCGTGGCGACGATAGAGGCCGGAGGCGACCGATCGACGGTCGAGCGGGCCCTGGTCGCCTTCGGCGATTACTCCGTACGCCACTTCTCGGCGGAGGAGGACTGCCACCTCCGCGGCGTCTGCCCGGCCCTCGCGTGGAACGGGACCGCCCGCGCCGAACTGATCGAGATAATGGCCGGCTTTCGGCGTTCCTTCGAGCGCGGCGGCGCCAGCCCCAAGCTTGCCGACGACCTCGCTTCTGAGCTATCCGGCTGGGTCGCCCGCTACATCCCCGGCCCAATGACCGCGCTGCCCTGCGTCACGACTCAGATGTAGTCGCAAACAGCCGCGCGAAGCCCCGGGTAGGCTCGCAGCGGCAGGACCTCGAACACCTCCGCGCGCGATCGCGGGGCCAGTTCTGGCCTTGCCGCCCCGCGGCCGGCGGGGGAATCCGCTACGCGGACGGGTCGACCACGCGACCGAGGAAGAGAATCGCGCCGGTGTCGGTGTCCCGCACGGCGAAGAGGAACGGCCGGTCGACGTGAAGGGTGACCGACGCAGTGGGCACGCCGCTCGCCGCCGCCATGACAACGGCCGTAGCCGCGGTGGCCTCCGTTCCGTTCTCGTCCACTGAGATATCCGCCTGGTGGATCACCTTGGCGATGTACAGGCGCTCCTGGGTCGTGATCCCGGAGAAGTCGGCCTGATCGCGATCGAACGCTAGAGGCATTCCCATGCTCGACAGGCTGGCTGAGAGATCGGATTTGGTCCCAATCTTGAAGCGGGGAAGTGACAGGTCCAGGTCGACGCTCTGAAGAGCGGACGTGATCTGGGCAAAGCGGTCTGCGTCGAGGGTCTCCTCGAAGCTGGCGAGGTCGTCGGGGACGACGATCGTCATGGCCAGCGAGCCGCCGAGGTAGGGGAGTTGGGCTGCCTGCCAGCCCGACCCCGAGGCATAGAGCCCGCCAGCGAGGGACTGGCCCATCATCGGAACGCTGACTTGCGATCCATCCGGCCGGGTGAACGGGGATGTCTGCGTGGCCAATTTGTCGAAAGGCGTCTGCCACGGAGCCTTCATGTAGATGGCGTTCACCAGGACGAGTCGCGTCGCCGGATCGAGGCTGTCGAGCAGGTCCGGGATCCGCCCCTCGGTCTGGTCGCTGACCCAGCCGTCTATCAGTCTGCAGGCGCCGCTGGGGTCGTTCTGGAAGTCAGCCAGCCGCAGCCCCGCGCCGTACTTCGTCGCGAGCGTGTCCAGGTATGGACTCTGGAGCTGCAGGCCGCGCTGGGCGAACGGGGCGTTGGCGATGCGGAGCGTGACCTGGCGGCCTGTGCCAGTGACGTCTTTGAATGTGCCCGAGAGCCCTGCCAGGGCCAGGTCCAATGAGTTGATCCCGTTTCCGCCCCCGGAGCCGACTGCCGAATGGAGGACCTTGTCCATCTGCGCGGCCGTCTCACCGGCGGCTCCAACCTGGGCCATCGATAGTGCCAGGACGATGCTGGCGGGGGAGACCACGGCGTTGCCGCCCGATGCGAGCGTTGCGTCGTAGAAGTCGAAACCGAAGGCGTCAATGGCCGCGGCGGCCTGCGCGGCACCGGCCGGCGAGCCCGGGACGCGGGTCGCCGAAGAAGTCGCTTCTGCCATGGCCGCGGCTTGGCCGGCGCAGCCGGAGACGATGAGGCCGACAAGAGCCAGCGCTCCCAGGCCTCGAAGCCGCCCTCGTTCGGCACGCCAGCCACCGATGCGGTCGATCTGTCGGCTCATCGTCCTCACCTCTTCGTCGCTGCGAGACCTCGCTTGCGCTTGACCAGACGCGGCTCAAGCGACTCGGGTTCCCACGACGGCAACGGTAGCCGTCCGCGACTGGCGGCGAACGGCGTCCGGCGCCTTCATCCAGCGTGTCTTCCGTTGGCTGTTCAGCTGGCCAGCCCGGTTTGAAACGCCCCACGAAACGACGTTGACGCCGGTTGACGTGGGTGTATCATCCCGCCAGGTGGTGATTCGTGGTGATAAGTGGGTCTGAGTGGTTGGTTGAGCCAGGCCTTTCGGCCTCCGGTGGTGAATGGAACCGGAACGGATCTGGCGGCCCTGCTCCGACCGCGCCGACCGGGCGCGGAATCCACCCTCGAAGAGTGTAGGCAGGCGATCGGCAGATGTTCACCGGCGAGTACAGACATTCGGTGGACGCCAAGGGTCGGGTAGCGATCCCGGCCCGTTTCCGCCTGCAGCTCGAAGAGGGCGCGGTTGTCGTTCGCTGGGTTGACGGTTGTGCCGCCATATTCCCGAGATCGGCCTTCGAGTCGCTGGCGTCGAAGGTGTCCGTACTGCCGCTGGCCGACGGGAAAGCCAGGGCGGTCTCGCGCTTCCTCTCGTCCAGCGCATTCGACGTCGAGCGCGACAGCCAGGGCCGCATCGTCCTGCCGGCCGCGATCCGCGACTGGGCGGCCCTCGCCAGCGAGGCGGTCGTCGTGGGGGCGTGGGATCACGTCGAAGTCTGGGCCCCGGATCGGTGGGCGGGATTCCAGAAGAGCCTCGATTCGGCCGACGCGCTGGCCAGCCAGCTCACCGGCCTGGGGCTCTAGGTGATGAACATGAGCTTCAAGGACCCGCTCGACGAGGCGTCCGGTGGCATTGCTGCCGGTGGCTCTCTCGAGGGGGGCGCCGAACAGGAGGTAGGGCACCTGCCGGTGATGGCCGACGAGGTCGTCGAGACTCTCGCCCCGCGTCCCGGCAGCCTCCAGATCGACGCCACCCTGGGGGGAGCGGGCCACGCCGAGCGGATCCTCGAAGCGTCCGCTCCTGATGGCCGCCTCCTCGGACTGGACGCCGACGGGGCGGCCATCGCCAGGAGCGCCAGGCGCCTGGCCCGTTTCGGCGACCGCGCGGTTCTACGCCAGGCCAACTTCAGCGAGCTTGGAGAAGTCGCGCCGGCGTCTGGCTTCGGCCGGGTCGACGGCCTCTTCCTGGATCTCGGTCTGTCGAGCTACCAGCTCGCGGACGTGGAACGCGGCTTCGGCTTCCGAGCCGGCGGCCGTCTGGATATGCGTTTCGACACGAGCCGCGGTCTGTCCGCCGCGGACATGCTCGCGACGCTGGCCGCGGGTGAGCTGGCGGCACTCTTCCGCCGCTACGGCGAGGAGCCGTTTGCGGGCCGTATCGCCCGGACGATCGTCGAGACGCGAAGCCACTCCCCGGTGGAGACGGCCGAGCAGCTGGCGGCGCTTGTGGAGCGGGCCGTGCCCACTCCCAGGGGTCGTCGCACGCATCCCGCGACGCGCGTCTTCCAGGCCCTCAGGATCGCCGTCAACGATGAACTGGCCAACCTGGAAACCGGGCTTGCGACCTCGCTCGTGCTGCTCCGGCCGGGCGGGCGCCTCGTAGTGCTGAGCTACCACTCGCTCGAGGACCGCATCGTCAAGCGTTTCATCGCCGCCGAGCAACGCGGTTGCGTCTGCCCGCCCGAGGTGCCCATCTGCGTCTGCGGGCATCAGCCGACCCTTCGATCGCTCGGAAGGTCTCGGACTCCAAGCTCCGGCGAAGTGGCCGCCAATCCACGCTCCAGGAGCGCTCGCCTCCGCGGCGCGGAGCGCGTCGCAGCCTAGATCGATCGAGAAAGGAGGACCCGATGAGCAAGCGTCATCAGGCCAGCCGACGCCGGACCTACGGGCGCCGCCAGCACGAGATTCACGAGCGGACGGAGCGTCACGTCGGCGTCCTCGACTGGATGGATGAATCCGACCTGGCCTTGCCGGGAGACCGCTGGACTGCAGAGCGGCTGGCTCACGTCGCCGTTGGCGACTGGCTGGATGTCAGGGGCGCCGTCTGATGGCCGTCTACGAGGGCGCCCGTCCGCGTTCTACGTTGTTTCCACGCCGGCGCCTGGAGGCCCCCCTCCTCCGCCCCCAGGCACCGGCGCTGCCGCGTCGGCGGTCGCGAGCGGCTCTCCGCTCCAGGCGCCATCCGCGTATCCTCGCCATGGTCATCGGATTGATCGTGGTGGCTTTCCTGCTGAGCTTCTTCTCGCTGGTCCAGACCGTTCGGATCTCGACCTCCGGCTACGACATGGACCAGCTGAACCAGCAATTCAGTCAGCTCCAGAACGAGCGCCAGCAGGACGTGTCGGACATCGACCGGCTCGACCGTGAGTCCGCCATCCGCCGTCAGGCGATCGCGGACGGTCTCACGCAACTGTCGGCGCCGGTAGTCATCCCGGCCCGCTGAGAAGGCCGTTCCCGATGATCGGCCGAACGGATTCCAGAGGTCGCCTGCTCCTGCTCCTGGCCGTGCTGGTGCTGCTGTCCGGCGGAATGGTCGCCCGACTTGCGTACTGGCAGATCAACCAGCACGAGCAGCTCACCACCCTGACGGCTCAGGACTCATCGTATGAGCAGCAGTCGACCCCGGCCCACCGGGGGACCATCTACGATCGGACCGGCACGGTCGTCCTTGCCGAGACGATCAACCGCTACCGGCTCGTCGCCGATCTCCACGGCCTGACCGAGCTCGATCGCACGCGTGACGCGGACGAGCTCGTCGACTACCTCAGCCTCGGACCGGATGCCGAGGCGGCCCTTCGCGAGGCGGTGGAAGGCGATGGCTACTACGTCGTCCTGGCCAGCGACGTCGACGCGGACATCGCCAAGGAGATCAAGGACGCGCAGGCAGGCGGCGCACTGGCCACGATGACCCTGGAGTCGACACCCGTGCGCGTCTACCCTCAGGCGGGTGGCGCGCCCCACACCTCGCTGGCCGCCCAGCTGCTCGGCTTCGTGAACGGCAGCGGCAACGGCCAGTACGGCCTGGAGCAGCAGTACAACTCGCTCCTGGCAGGTCGGCCCGAGCAGCTCAGCATCGATCCCAACACACCGGGGCCGGCCGGCCAGCACGTGGTCGATCCGGGCACGCCGGGCCAGGACATCCGGACCACGATCGACGCGGGCCTCCAACTCAAGATCGAGCAGGAGGTCTTCGCTACCTGGCTCGCCGACAAGGCCAAGACCGTTTCGGCGATCGTCATGGACCCGAAGACCGGGGCCGTACTGGCGGAGGCGAGCTACCCCTCGTACGACGCCAATCTCTACTCGACGGTGGCGGCGCAGAACCCGTCGCTGTTCATGGATCCCGTCATCAGCGAGGTATACGAGCCGGGCTCAGTGTTCAAGATGCTCACCGCGTCCGCCGCACTCCAGACCAAGACGACGTCCCTTTCGACCAAGATCAACGACTACGGCGTAATGGAGCTTCCAGGCGGACAGGAGGTTGCGGACGCCGATCGCAAGGCCAAGGGCTGGATGACCTTCGCCGATATCGTCGCCTGGTCGCGCAACGTCGGCGCGTCTCAGGTCGCCTTCCGCCTTGGCAAGACCGTCGACGCAGCCTCGGCTGCTCTCTACAAGACGTGGCAGACGTATGGCATCGGCCAGCCGACCGGCATCGACCTCGCCGGCGAGGTGAGCGCCAGCGACTGGGTCCGCGACCCGGCAGTGACGCCGTGGCGGCAGATCGATCTGGCCAATGCCTCCTTCGGCCAGGGCGTTGCCGTCACTCCCATCCAGATCATGCGCGCCTACTGCATCATGGCCAACGGCGGGCTGTCGGTCACTCCGCACGTCGCCGATCTCAGCTCGGCGACCGCCGGTCCATCGCCAACGACCGGCGCCCATCAGGTCATAAGCGCCAGCCTGTCGAGCTCGCTGACCGGCCTGATGCAGCACGTCGTCACCGCGGTGCCGTCCTATAACCAGGCCACGTACATCCCCGGCTACACCGTCGGCGGGAAGACCGGCACGGCCCAGATCTGGGACCCGACGCTCAACAAGGGCAAGGGCGGCTGGATGGACAACATCTACAACTACAGCTTCTACGGGTGGGTCGGCCAAAGCGCACCGGACCTCGCCATCGGCGCCGTGATCTACCAGGGGACGCCGACGAAGGTGGCCCAGGGCGTCCTGGCCATGCCCGTCCAGTCGACCCAGCTCTTCCGGAGGATAGCCACCGACTCCATCGTTAGCGAGCAGATCGCACCGATCAAGAACGGACCCACGCCGCCAAGCGGGCAGAATGCGAAGTCGCTGGGGTGAGGGGCAGGTCCCGTGCCGGTCGTCCCTGGCTGTGCCAGACTGACCCTCCGGGAGCAGGCTTCGGGGGCGAAACTGCCGGTGCCGGCGCGCGGGGAGGATCGCGGCGGGCCGGTGAGGAGGTTCGGTGAGAGAGCACGGAGTCGAGTTCATCCAGGGTTTGCTGCTCGCCTTCGCGTGCATGGTCATCCTCATGCCGCCGTTCCTGCGCCTGTTGCGCTGGCTCGGAATGGGCAAGCAGATCCGCGAGGACGGGCCCGGGACTCACCTTGTCAAGCAGGGCACGCCAACCATGGGCGGCGTGCTCATCGTGGCCGTCGTGCTCGGCCTGGCCTTCGTGTTCGACGCCTTCGACGCCTCCACGTACTCGCCGCTGTTCGTTCTGGCCCTGGTTGGCGCGCTCGGGGCCGTCGACGACTACATGAACGCCCGGACCGGGATCGGCATCCGCGGCCGCCACAAGATCCTGTGGCAGCTGATCGTGGCCATCGTGGTGGCCGTGTATGTCCAGAACCACTTCGGCTTCAACGGCTTCCGAGTCCCGTTCATCGGCAACGTGGTGTACACGGCGACCATTGCGATCCCCTTCACCGATCGGGGTGTGGAGGTGGGCGCCATCTTCTTCATCGTCGTGGCCGTCGTCGCTATCGTCGGCTGCAGCAACGGTGTCAACCTGACCGACGGGCTCGATGGCCTGGCGGGCGGGACGCTCGTCTTCGCCTTCATCAGCTTCCTGATCATCGCTCTGCTAAACACGCCGCTCCAGCCGAACCTGGCCATGGTCAACGCCATCACCATCGGGGCCCTGATGGGTTTCCTGTGGTTCAACGTTCACCCTGCCCAGGTCTTCATGGGCGACTCAGGGGCGCTCTCTCTGGGCGGCATGCTGGCCGTCGTCGCCCTCATCAGCGGCCAGGTTCTGATCCTGCCCCTGATAGGGATCATCTTCGTGCTCGAGGTGGCCTCCGACATCATCCAGGTGACGAGCTACAAGCTCCGCGGCAAGCGCGTGTTTCGGATGGCCCCGCTCCACCACCATTTCGAGCTTGGCGGTTGGGACGAGGAGAAGATCACGATGCGCTTCTGGATTGTCGGCGCCCTTGCCGGAATGCTCGGGGTGACGCTGTTCGTCGCCTCGATCCCCAAAGCAGGCGGTTGATGGCACGGCGTGTCGTCGACCTCGATAGCCTGACCGCGGCAGGCGTCCGCGACGGTGCGCTGCAAGACAGGTCGGTCACGGTGCTGGGCCTGGCCCGTAGCGGCGTTGCTCTGGCCCGCTTCTTCGCCGATGCCGGCGCCCGGGTCACGGTCTACGACGGACGACCGGCCGCAAAGCTGGCTTCGGCGATTGAATCGCTCGGCGGCCGCGCGATTGAGCTACGACTTGGACCCGATATCGAGCCCGCCTCTACCTGGGTGAACGCCGATCTGATCGCGACCTCACCGAGCATCAACCCCGATTTTCCCACGGCCGAGCCGCGCCTGCGGACCGCCCTGCAGACTGTGGTCGAGGCGCATCGGGCGGATCCCACGCGCGCCCCGGCGCTCGCCGGCGAGGCGGACCTCGTCCTGCGGATGTGCCCGTGCCCGACCGTCGGGGTGACCGGAACCAAGGGAAAGACGACGACGTCTTCGCTGATCGCGACTCTGCTGGCGGCCGACGCTGCCCACCCGGTCATCCTCGGCGGCAACATCGGCATCCCTCTCGTCGAGCGGCTCACGGAACTCACAGCTGAGCATCGCGTCGTAATCGAGCTGTCCGAGCTCCAGCTGCCGACCCTGTCCCGCGGCACGACCGTCGCCGTGTACACGAACGTGACGGCCGATCACCTGGACCGTCACGGCTCGATCGAGGCGTACCGGAAGGTCAAGAGGCGTCTGGCCGAGCTGGTCGACCCAGGCGGCGCGCTGGTGCTGAACTCCGACGACCCGGTCGTCTACGGATACGCGGAAGCGGCTCGGGCACCGGTGATCACCTACCGGCGCGGCCAGCCGGCTTCGGGCGGCGTGGGAGTCGAGGACGGCTGGATCGTTTCCGCTGGCGTAAGGCGGCTCGAGGTCGCGGCTGGAGGAGTGGCCGAAGCGGGCCCGGGCGGGCTCATTCTGCCCATCGCCGAACTTGCCCTTCCGGGCGAGCACAATGTTTCGAACGCTCTGGCTGCGGTGGCTACGGCCCTCCTGTTCGGCGTGGCACCGGACGCCGTCCGCGCCGCCGCCGGAGGCTTCGCCGGCGTGGAGCACCGCCTCGAGCAAGTTGCGATCATCGACCGTGTCCGATTTGTCAACGACTCGCAGGGAACCCAGCCGGATGCGGTGATAGCGGCGCTGCGTTCCTTCCCGCGGCCGCTGGTCTTGATCGCCGGGGGCCGCGACAAGGGAGTAGACCTGAGCGGGCTTGGACCGGTTGCCGCCGAGCGGGCCGACGCCGCGGTGCTGATCGGCGAATCCGGGCCGGCCCTGGCAAGGATGTTTCGGGCACACGGGATGTCCCGAGTGGAGCTGGCGGAGTCCCTGGCGGGTGCCGTCGACCGGGCCGATCAGATCGCTCGCAGCCTGCTCTCCAAGGACGGCTCGCCGGGCCCGGAGGCCACCGTGCTGCTCAGCCCGGCTGCCGCGAGCTTCGACATGTTCGTGGACTACGAGGCTCGTGGGCGTGCCTTCAAGGCCGCAGTCGCCGCCCTGACCGAGCGGCGCCGAGCGGTTGAGGCGACGCCGTGAGCGGCCGCCGAGATCGCTGGGCTGGAACCGACGACCCGGTCGGGCGCGAGCGCGTGCGCCGCAGCAGCGGCCCGAGCCGTCCCAGCGCGGTCAGCGCCAGCCAGGCGAGCGTTCTGGCCGACCCAAGCGCTTACAAGCGGGATACCCACGACCCGGATTACGTCATCCTCGTGACCGTGGTGGCGCTGACCGCCATCGGCATCCTCATGGTCTACGCGGCCTCGGCGATCCCACAGTACGCGCTGACCCAGAACACGTTCGAGCTCGTGGCGCCGCAGGTGCTGGCGGGGCTGCTCGGCTTCGCGGCCATGTTCTTCCTGATGAACCTGGACTACCGCTACCTGCGCCTCGTCAGCCTCGCGCTGGCCATCGTGGCGCTGGCGATGCTCGTAATAGTCGTGGCGCCGTTGGGGCCCTTCCGCAGCCTGAGCGTCTCCCACAACGGCTCCACGCGGTGGATCCATCTAGGTCCGCTGCCGGACATCTCCCCGGCCGAGATCGCTAAGCTGGCCCTGGTCGTCTACCTGGCCCACTGGCTGGCGAGCCGCGGACCCAGGATCCGCAGCTTCCTGCACGGCACGATTCCCTTCGCGATCATCGTCGTGCCCTTCCTGATCCTCGTCGTGCGCCAGCCAGACCTGGGGACGGCGGTGGTTCTGGTCGTGATCGCCTTCTCGCTCTACTTTGCCGCCGGGGCGAAGCTTCTGCACGCCGCGCTGACCGCCCTCGTCGGTGGCGTAGCCGGCGCGTACCTGATGCTGGACATCGCCCATTACCCAATAGATCGGATCCAGTGTCTTTTCAACCCGTGGGCCGATCCCCAGCGAAACTGCTACCAGGTGGTCCAGGGCCTGCAGGCGCTGGGCACCGGCGGGTTCTTCGGCATAGGCCTGGGCAACAACCGCGTCTCGGTGCCGTATGACGTCAACGACTTCATCTTCTCCGTCATCGCCCAAGAGCTCGGCCTGGTTGGCGGAGCCGTGGTCATCGGCCTCTTCGTCGTCCTGGCATACGCAGGCATCCGGACCGCCATCCGCGCGCCGGACACGTTCGGAGGCCTGATGGCGGCAGGAATCACGGCCTGGTTGTGCTTCCAGGCGCTCGTCAACGTCGGAGTGGTGGTGCTGGTCTTCCCGGTCACGGGAATCACGCTGCCGTTCGTTTCCGCCGGCGGTTCGTCACTGACCGTCAGTCTCGCGGCCGTCGGGATCCTGCTCTCTATCTCGCGGGAAACAGTCGAACGAGGTTGGATTAGTGCGTCTGCTGATAGTGGGCGGGGGTACGGGGGGACATATCTACCCGGCTCTCGCCGTCGCTCGATCGCTGCAGGCTAAGCCCGAGGCGCCCGAGCTTCGTTGGGTCGGAGGCCATCGCGGTCTGGAGGCGCAGGTGATTCCGGCCACGGGCATCCCGTTCCGGCGGCTGATGGTGCGTTCCCTTCGGTCGGTGGAGGTCGACTTCCACGTCCTCCTGGACCCGATCCGGCTCTCCCTTTCAGTTCCCCAGGCGATAGCGATGCTGATCGTTCGCCGTCCGGCAGCCATCTTCACGACGGGCGGGTACGTCGCCCTGCCCGTGTTGCTGGCGGCGTCGGCGCTGAGGATCCCCGTGGTGATGTGGGACGGCAACGTCGTCCCCGGCCGAAGCGTGCGCGTGACGGCCCGGCTGGCGGGCTGCCTCGCGGTGACGTTCGAGAGCACCTGTCACGCCCTAGGCCGGCGGCATCGACCGTGCTTCGTCACCGGGACCCCGATCCGCAACCCGCGCCTGGTGAGCCGTGCCGACGCCCGGAAGGCTCTGGGCGTGGTGGGTCGGGATAAGCTCGTGCTGATCTTCGGCGGCTCGCAGGCGGTGCGGCGCTTCAACTCGGCCGTCGCCCAGGCGCTGCCGCGTCTGGTGGCGCGGGCCCGGATCGTGCACGTTACAGGCGACGCCGGCTACGACGAAGCCGTTGCCGGCCGCGACGCCCTTCCCGAAGCGCTGCGGGATCGATATCGGCCGGAGAAGTTCCTTGAGGACGGGATGGCGCTGGCGCTTGCAGCCGCCGATCTGGTAGTCGGTCGGGCCGGTTCCTCCACGCTCGCGGAAGTGGCCGCTTTCGGTTTGCCGATGGTCGTCGTGCCGTACCCGCACGCTGCCGGGCACCAGCGGCGCAACGCCGAGGAGATGGTCCGCTCGGGGGCTGCGCGCCTGGTGGAGGACGGGGAATTCGATGCCGAGGCGCTGCTTGCCGCCGTCGCTCTCCTCGACGATCGGGCGGAGCGCGCCGCGATGGCCGCAGCGGCTCGCTCTCTGGCCCGGCCCGGCGCCGCGGACGCGGTCGCGGAACTCGTTCTGGCGGCCGCAGAGAGGCGACCCCTGCCGGACGCGGCGCATATCGAGGCGGTATCTCGGGGAGCGGCGGTGTGAGTGGCAAGACCGGGAAGGTACCGGCGGCTGTACACGGCACCGGTCCCGCCGCGGCACTCGACGCCGCGGCCAACTCACCGGCTGGGGCCCCGGCTCCGGACTGGGCGAAGGCGGCGGCCGAGATTACGCGCGATCTCGGGATCCGGCCCCGCCGGAACGAGCCAATGGCCGGCCACACCACGATGCGCGTGGGCGGTCCCGCGGATCTCCTGGCCGTGGCCAGGGACGTGCCCGCCCTCGTCGCCTTCGCTCGGTTCGCTCGCGCCAACGGCCTGTCGCTCCTCCTCCTGGGCCGCGGCAGCGACGTGGTGGTGGCCGATGCGGGTATCCGCGGTCTGGTGGTCCTGTCGCGTTGCGAGGGCTGGCGGATCCACGGAGACCGGCTGATCGCGGAGGCCGGCCTGCCGCTGGCGCGGGCCGCGACCGTGGCCGGGCGGGCCGGCCTGTCCGGCCTCGAGTTCGGGCTGGCGATCCCCGGCACGGTGGGCGGGGCGGTCTGGGCCAACGCGGGAGCTCACGGTGCGGACGTGGCCTGCGTGCTGGAGTCGGTGACGATCCTGCGCGCCGACGGCACGGAGGCGACAGAGCCCACGGCCTCGCTCTCGCTGGCCTACCGGGACAGCCGGTTCAAGAACGAAGCGGGGGAGGGGAGCGCGGCTCCGGCCGTCGCCCCACGCGCGGCGCAAGCCACATCCCAGCAGGCGGCGCAAGCGACAACCGGGACGGCGGCGGCCGCTCCCGCCTCGGCGCCCGGCACGGCCGGCGACATCGTCCTGACCGCCACTTTCCGTCTTGCGGCCGCCGACCCCGTCTCCATCAGGACGCGGCTGGACGAGATCCGCCGCTGGCGCCAGGAGCACCAGCCGCTCACCCAACCCAGCGCCGGCAGCGTCTTCCGCAACCCGCCGGGCGATTCCGCTGGCCGATTGATCGACGCCTGCGGGCTGCGCGGGGCGAGCCTTGGCGGCGCGTCCATCAGCGCGAAGCACGCCAACTTCATCGTCAACATGGGGGGTGCGACGGCTTCCGACGTCCGTCGCCTGGCCGAACGCGCCAGAATCGCCGTCGCCGCGCGGTTCGGCATCGAACTCGTGTACGAGGTCCAGTTCGTAGGCGACTGGTCGACCTGGCCGGGAGACCCCGAAGCGCCCGACCATAGCCGACCTGGCGCCGCGAGGTTCGAGTGATCAGCCGGGGCCTTCCCGCCGGCCGCTCGGGATCGCATGTCCGGCGCCAGCCAGTGAGGCGCAGCTCGCCGCGCCTCCGGTCGGTGCAGCTCGTGGCAGCCCTGTTCATGGCCGCTTGCCTGGCCGGAATCCTCGCCGTCAGCGTCGCTCCCGCATTCGCTGGCCGGACGCTGGAGATCAGAGGGGCCACCTTCACGAGCGTATCGATCATCCAATCGATCCTGGGGATGGACGGCACGCCGAACGTCTTCCGCATGCAAACCGACCGGGCTGCCCAGGAGCTGGTCCGTCTGCCGGCCGTCGAGTCGGCCAGCGTCGAGGTCCGTCTGCCGTCGACCGTCATCGTGACGGTCGTCGAGCGCGTACCAAAGCTGGTCTGGGTCATCGGCGACAACCGCTATGTCGTCGATCAGGACGGGTTCCTCTTCGGCCTCGTGGACTCGGCCGGCAATCCGATTCCCTCGTCGACAGGCCCACTTGCCAGTCCGACCGAAACGCCGGCTTCGAGCCCATCGGCCGAGGAAACCGCCTCACTCTCCCCGGCTCCGGCATCCACGCCGAGCCCCGCTCCCAAACTCCCCACGACGCCGAAGCCGACCGCGACTCCCAAGAAGCCGCCGGCCAAAGCCACTCCAACGAAGTCCGGGACGAAGAGCAGCCCGGCTCCCTCGGCGTCCCCGTCGGCCACGCCCTCGCCGACACCGACCATCAACCCATCGCTCGTTCCATCTCTGGCGCCCGCCCCGACTTCGGATCCAGCCGCCACATCGGGACCGGGCGCGCTGGCATTGCCGGTGGTCTTCGATCGTCGGGTCTCCGACGCCGAGCTGGGCCTGGGCGGCATCGTCGACCCGGTCAACCTGGATGCTGGCTACCGGCTTGCCGGGCTGACCCCAACCGACGTGGGCAGCTCGGCGCCCGGCCTGGCCGTCGTGGTCGACGACAACTACGGCTTCACGGTCAGCTCGGTCCCGGCGGGCTGGGTAGCCGAGTTCGGGTTCTACACGCCGACGGTCCGGAAGGTCACGGTGATCCCCGGGCAGGTTCGAGATCTGCGCTCACTGCTGCTCAAGCTCGGCGAGTCCCACGTGGCGTGGGTCACGCTGGTCGCGGACATCTCAGACAACCACGTCAACACCTACATCTCGCGCTAGAAGGTGAGTTGCAGGCGAAGGTTGCCCGGTTTCCCTCAGGTCGGGTAGCCTTCACCAAGAAGAACGAACTCGGAAACGGCGCCGCCGGCCGGTTACTCAGACAACGCCTCGAGAGCGAGGCCAGCACCTAGGACGGGAGCGAGTGGAACGCGAAGCAGTGCTCGTCGGAGATCGATGTCGGCACGAGCAAGGTCTGCGCTCTCATCGGCGAGGTGGCTCGTGACGGCAGTCTTGACCATCGTCGGTAAGGGCGTAGTGCCGGCCGTCGGCCTCAAGAAGGGCGTCGTGGTCAACATCGAGCAGACCGTCCGCTCGATCTCCGGCGCGGTCGACCATGCCGAGCGACTATCCGGCTATCAAATCGACCGGGCCTTCGTTGGCGTCGGCGGCCAGAACGTCGAGAGCCAGAACTCCCGCGGAGCCGTAGCGGTCAGCGGTCACCATCGCGAGGTCACGCGCGAAGACATAGCTCGGGCCCTGGAAGTGGCCCGGGCGGTCACCATTCCGTCGAACCGCGAGGTGCTCCACGTCCTGCCGCGAGGCTTCATCGTCGACGGCCAGGA
>PMNU01000083.1 GCA_003165675.1 Chloroflexota bacterium | reverse complement strand
CGATAGTCAGGGAGTGGTCGTCGCCTGTAGCGGGTAGCGCGTGGGATCGACAACTACGATCAACGCATCTGGCGGGAACCGGCGGGCGAGCTCGCCGAGCAGCGGCCGGCTGAAGCGAGCGATCGTGATCCACGTCCTGTTGTCGCGAAAGTCCGGACCCGTCTCGTAGATGAGCCCCGCGTCTGTCACTCCCAGGCTGTTGAGGCGGGTGGCGTCGTCCTGGATCTTCTGGAGCTCGGCAGTGCTGTGTGTCACGTCTCGGATCCGGACTGGGACGCCGAAGGCCGTGTTCGCCAGCAGGGCCCGACCGTGGGCGGTCGCGGCGGAGACCACCAGCCCGCCAGTCGATGGGTCTATCCACGGATAGCCGAGGTCGTTCGGATTGCCCTGCTCGGCGAGCTGTAAAGCTTGGTCGAACGCGGTCGAAACTGCCTCGTCTCTCGAACCGGACTGCAGCTGATAGTCCGGACCGACGATCAAGATGCCGGTCGGATCCAGGCTCGCCCCCGCAGAAGCCACCGCCGAGGCGACCGGCGTGGACGCTTCGGTTGGGGTGGCTTGAGCCGGTGCGGCCTGAGTCGGGATGATGAGCGGAGTGAGGGTGGGGACCGTCTGAGATGAGCACGCCCCTACGGCCAGCATGGCCAACAGGCCCAACGCCATCCTTCGGGTCATGGATTCCCCGTCCTTCTTCCTATCGGATGCTCACTGCAGACTCTACCCCCCCGTGCGAGCCGATTCGACCGTGTGGCAAGCGGCAGAGGCGCCGCGTTCTGGCCTCCGTGAAGGTAGGATCCGCGAGGCCTAATGGCGGTCTAGCCGACCACCGCTCCGGGCCCGAGGCGCTGGGCGAACGCCAGAGCTGCCTGGGCGGCGGTGATCAGCTCGCCGGCACCCCAGTCCGGGGTCAGGGCCGTATATCCGCAGCGCAGGTTCAATCCGATACGGAGGGCGCTCGTGACGAGATCGTTCGCCTCGGATCGGGCGGATGCTGCGTCCACCGCCGGGACCAGCGCGGCCGGGGAAGGTAGGCCGGCGTTCGACATCGCCAACGCCTGGGTACGGGCGAAGCTGGCATCTCGGACGGCCGGTGGAGACGAATCGGGCGCCGCACAGGAGCGGTGATTGGCTTGCTGGCGGGGACTCCCTGAGCACCTTGCTGGACCGATCCTGGTCTGGTGCCGCGCGGCGTTCGTGCTCGTCGTCTTGGGGAGCGCTGGCGAACCGCCGGATGCGTACCCGCATGTCCGGTGGTGTGGGAGGGGCTGGGTTGACCCCGGCCCCTACCCGATTCGCACCGAGGGCTGAAGGCGGGCAGGATCTTGCCCGCGAGGGTTCCTCAGCTGCAGGTGAAGGTGCCTGATACTGCGCCGTTGCCGTCGGCATCGGTGCCGGAGAAGGTGCCGCCGCTAGTGACGTCACCCGTGCCTTTCTCGTCAGTCCCGTCGAGGTAGAACTTGATCCCCGAGACGATTCCGCCTCCGTGCTCGGCGTGGCCGTCCGGGTAGATCATGATGGACACGAAGTCGGCCGTGGCGCTCGGATCGTTGCCGTCGATCCAGTCACCGGCCTCCGCCACGAAGTAAGCGCCGCCGATGCCCGGGGCGCAGTCGCCACCCTTGACCGTGTAGGTGGATCCGCCCATGGTCACAGTGAAAGAACCACCGCCCGATGCCTGGGTTTGGGCTGGAGTGGCGGCCTGCATCTGGGCGGACGCGGCTGGAGTGGCGGCCTGCATCTGGGTGGACGCGGCCGGCGTGGCCCCTCCACCCCCGGCCGCCTGGGTCGCCGCTGAGCCGCCGCAGCCCGCGAAGGCCATCACGGCCAAGAGTGAGACCAGAGCGAATCTGCGCATATCCGTCCTCCCCGATTTGGCAGCCAACGGGACAAGCGCCCGCCTCGCCGGTAACTGTACGGCTAGCATCCGGACGTGGCTATAGCCTTTGGTGCCGACAGAGGCTACTGGAAGAGCCGCATGGCTCAGGCATCCGCTCACGGCCGGTCCGAGGGTCCGGCCGACGATCCTCGCTCCTGGCAGGACGCCATACGCGATCGATCGACGAACGGCCAGTGGCAGATGTAGGTGCCCGAGAAGAGCTGCCTCCGGAGAGGCTCGATCCTGAGAAGGTGCCCCCCCTGGTTCAACCGCCATTGCCAGGGAGGCGTTGGACCCCAGAAACAAACTGGCGCCCTGTACCGCACCAATGATCAGGGCAGCGTCGACGCCGCCCTGATGGCCGCGGTCGCATGCATGTCCGGGCATGGAGATCGCCGTGACCGAGTGGAAGGCCATCGGTGAAACGAACGTCGGTCGCTTCGACGTGCCCCGTCTGGAGATCGGCCCTTCGGTCAGTCCGTCGGCGCTCATCACAATGCTGGCCGGGTAGCGATGGGGCCCTACGCGTTTCCCGCTGTTCCGTGCGAACTTCTCATAGGAGAGGTCGCGACACGATGGAGCGATGGTGGATGGCTCCGCCGCCTCTACGTTCTGGCAAGCCAAGCGGTGGTCCTTGTCTGTCACCCAGACGCTTCACCAGATCCAGGGGACTAGCCGCGCGCGGCCCCGGCAGTACTCGATGTAGCTGTCTCCGAGGCCCTTGCGGAGAGCTGCCTCCTCCACCCTGATCCGCCACATCAGCCCCAACGCTGGGAGCACAACCATTGCAGTGGCGCTGGCCAGGTCGCCCAGGGCCAGGCCGAAACCGCCCAACAGGATCAGCACGCCGAGGTAGGCGGGGTGGCGGACGAACTTGTACGGCCCGCGGGTGACTACGGTCTGCTCCTGGCGGACCACCACCGTCGTCGTGAAGAGTCGGCCCAGGGTGAGCACCGCCCACAGTCGCAGGACCATTCCGATCCAGGCGACGGTCAGTCCCGCGATTACCCACAAGACCGGGTTCGGCAGGGCCAGAGTCTGGTGCAACGCCAGCACCAACCCGGCCGCGAAGCCGCCGACGATCCCGGCCGTGACAGAGAAGTAGGAGCCTGCGTCCTGCCTGCTCTTCCAGGCTCCCGAACGCACATCCCTGAACGACAGGATGCGCTCGCTGATGACCCAGACGGCCGCAGTCACCCCGAACGGGATCTCGGCGGTGGGCTGCGAGAGGACTAGAGTCACGTGCCACATTGTGCAGGGCTCCAACTGGAGCCGCACGATGACCGCTGGCCGCACGGGTGCTCGTCAGTCTCTAGCCGTGCGTCACTCTTAGCGAGGCATCTCCCAAACCCTCTCATTCGACTGAGACGGCATGGCTCGGCGAGAGGTCGGCACCGCCGCCCTCAAGGATCCGGGCGAGCTGCGGTCGCTCGCCGCTTCTCGTCGTGTCGGCGTCGCGTAAGATCGAGCTCAGACGCACAACGACTGCGCCTGCGTTACGGGCAGCAGGTCTCCTGTCCGGCTTTAGCGTCATGACTGGTCGTTGTATTACGCAAGGAGGTGCCCTTATGGGGTCGAATGCCGACCTGCTGGTGGCGTGGTACGAGTCCGAGGTGATTCCGGCGGACACGTGGACACCAAGCCCTGCCGCGGGGTATGCGCATCTTTATGAACTCCACTACACATGGACTCTGCCATCACCGGGTAGTGGCGACAGTCTGTGCCCGGTGGGGGGCCCCTACTACGTGAGCAAGACCGCGCAGAGGTACCCGGGAGTGGCCCTTCTCCGTGTCACCTGCGTGGAGGTCGCGGGAGTGGCGGCATCTGTTCTGGTCAAGCCTGTAATCATCAAGATCAAGACCTTCAATCCAAAGCAGCAGACTCGCGTCGTCGTGGCACTCGCGCAAGACCCTACGGAGAGCCAGGCCCAATTCCTGCAGGAACTCGAGGGAGTGACCATGACGGCCAAGCTCAGCCCGGCCGCTGGCTCGCTGGTGCTGCCGTTGAAGTTCGTCAAGACGGGACTCCTGGCAGAAGGAACCTTCGCCGAACCGCACGTCGCGGTCCCATCATTGAGAGCAGGTGCCAACGCGCTCCTATAGAAACGAAGCACACGGGTTTGGTCGTCATGAATCAGCGAGGGTCCTGGCTGTGGTGACGCGTGTCGACGGGCTGAAAGCCGCCCCGTGCCCGGACCACGGACTGGCCGCGACACCAACACCATAGGGTCGGAGCCGGGCTAGCGGCCAGCAGCANNCTACCGACGGTGCGCCCGGCCCTGATTGCGCGAGGCGATCGCGACGCCCGCCACGAGCGCTGGAGAAAGCGCCGCGAGGGTGATAAGACGTGGCGCACCGGCCATCCAGAGCCCAGCCCCTACGCCCAGGGAGAATGCCATCAGCAGTTTGAGCCTTGGATCGGACAACTCCTGGAGCATCTTCACTGACTCGGCAGCTCCTTCGGCACCTGCCGACGCGATGCCGGGCAGGCGGCTCCCGACCTCGTCGGCGACGACGCGCGCACCCGCAACCGCCGCCGCCGCACCCTCTTGCGCCTTGGACGCCAGATCAGCCGCGGCGTCGATCACGGTCGCGGACACATCGCCGCCCACATGGCGGACCTCGGAAGCGTTCATCGTGTTCTCCAATCGCTGAATCTGGGGCCTCGCCGGGGCTGTGCTGCCTCGGCCTGATGCGTGCCTATAACTCCCGAGCCTCGGCGTGCCAGGGTTACGGCTCAGGAGCGCTTGTCGCCGACGTACGCGTGGGAATGGTGCAAAGCCCTCCGCATCCGCGGTTGGCGGTCGGATGCAGAGTGGTTCCGTCCGATCGAACTCCTAGACCTGGGCGTTGCGCTGGCCCATGAGCAGCCGGTAGGCGGCGACCAGGACGACGCCGCCGATCACCGCGACGACGATGCTCTCGACATTGACGCCGGTTACGTCGGCCACTCCAAAGACCGTGCCGGCGAGGTAGCCGCCGACGACAGCCCCGACGATGCCCAGAATGATCGTGGCAATGACGCCTTCCGAGCCGCCCATGATCATGTTCGTGATGAAGCCGGCGATGGCCCCGAGGACGATCCAAGCGATGATGCCCATAGTGGCAATTCCTTTCGAGCGACGCGGATTGGGGACGAAGAGCGAGCAGCCCTCGCCCTCCGCGTGAGCACTAGCGGATGCGCGATCCGCCTTAGTCAGCGGCTCGAGGGCCGTCGGGTGGCGTTCTGAAGGTTGCCCAAGCCCTGCTGGGCGCTGCCTTGAACCTGCTTGACCTTGCCCTTGGCTTCCTCGTGCCTGTCGCCCGTCAACTTACCGAGCCCTTCCTCGACTTGACCTTTGGCCTTGTTGATGGCGCCCTTGGCGCGCAAGTCGGTCATTTCAGTCGTCCTCTAACCACGTTTGACTAACGTTCACGCGTGAGTCCTGATGTCCTTCTGTCATCGTCGGCTGGATGGATGCCGATCGCGAGGATGAGAACCCTCCCGCGCTCCCGGCCGCGCGAATATGAGGGGAAGGACGAAGGCCCGGCGGGCCGGACTTTGGATCGCATCCGGCATCAACGTCGAGTCCAACGTGTAGTCTCCCGGCTTAGGCTTGTGTGGCTGCAGGTTGCATCAGGATGGAGATATGACAGCCCGCTTCTCGGTCCTCGTCGTGGCGCTCGCCGCTCTCACGGCCGGCTGCGGCACGACGACGCCTTCGCCGAGCGGACCTACCGGAAACCTTGGGCCCACCGCCGTAGCGAGCGTCACGCCCCCCATCACGCCGGCGCGATCGACCACTGCCTCGGGAACCCCCGGGCCGATCGCTGCCGACTGGCCGCTCTACCACCTGGACGCCGGGCGGACTGGCAACCAGCTCGCCTTTCCGATGTTCGGCGGCTCGCTCTCAGAGGCCTGGTTCGCCAAGCTCGACGGCGCGGCTTACGCCGAGCCTCTCGTCGTTGATGGGCAGGTCATCGCCGTGACGGAGAACGACAGCGTTTACGCCCTCGATCCGGCGACCGGGTCCATTCTGTGGCGCCAGAACCTGGGCACTCCGGTACGCCTGTCCACGCTCCCCTGCGGCGACATCGATCCGCTCGGGATCACCGGCACGCCGGCCTTCGACCCGGCGACCGGATCGCTGTACCTGGTCGGCGAGCTTGCCGGTCCGCATCACGTGCTCTTCGCCCTCGACCCTTCGAACGGGTCGGTTCGCTGGTCGCGCAACGTCGATCTGGCGGGCGAGACGCCGATCACTCACCAGCAGCGGCCCGCTCTGGCGATCGCCAACGGCTACGTCTACATCGGCTTCGGTGGCCTGGACGGCGACTGCGGCCAGTACATCGGTGAGGTCGTCGGTGTACCGACGAGCGGCACGGGAGACACGATCGCATACCGCGTCCCGGCCACGCGCGAAGGCGCGGTCTGGGCAACCGCGGGACCCGTCATCGATGTTGCCGGCAACGTGTACGTCGCCACCGGCAACGGCAGCTCCACCACGACCTATGACGGCAGCGACTCGGTCCTAGAGCTCTCGCCGAGCCTCAAGCTACTCTCCTGGTTCGCTCCTTCCACCTGGGCCGTCGACAATGCCGGCGACGCGGACCTCGGTTCCACCAGTCCCGTGCTGGTGCCGGGAGGCTGGGTCTTCCAGGTTGGCAAGAGCGGCACCGGGTACGCCCTGCGTCAGGGAGCACTGGGCGGCATCGGCGGGCAGGTGTCCAGCGCGTACGTCTGCAGCGCGTTCGGGGGCGCAGCCGAGAACGGCGCCACGATCTACGTTCCGTGCCAGAGCGCTCTTCGCGAGGTCCACGTCGGTACCGACGGCAAGCTCACTGTCGGCTGGATGACGAAGAGCGGCGTGGGCGGCGGACCGCCTGTCGTCGGCGGCGGAGCCATCTGGAGCCTCAACGTTGACGGTGGCCGCCTCTACGCCCTTGATCCGGCCACGGGTGGCGTGCTCGCCAGTATCTCCGTGGGTGCGCTGCCGCACTTCGCCTCGCCGACTCTGTGGGATGGTTGGGTGCTCATCGGGACAATGTCGGGAGTGGTCGCCGTCAAGGCCTAGCTCAGCTTGTTGCACCTCCGGCCGTGCCGGCCTACGGCAGGCGGTTCATGCGAGACCATGCGGCGGGTACCCAGACACGCCTGGAGTCCCTCCCTGCTGTCATCCCCGTGCTCGCAAGTGCCGACGCTATGGAATGTCATGAAAAGGA
>PMNU01000071.1 GCA_003165675.1 Chloroflexota bacterium | reverse complement strand
CAAGAATCGGCGACGTGCCTAGTCCAGCGCGAGACTCCGGCCCCCGAGCTACGGCCCGAAGGTCGAAGTCTGGGCGTTCCCGCCTCGGCCGACGGGGTCGCCGCGACCGGCTGGAGGCGGAACGCTGGCGCTTGACGATTCCCCCTGCGATTTCACCCGATTGACGGGGCTCGCAGGGCCGAGTATTCTCCGCGTCGCCCCGACCGTGCATATCCGCTGCGGAACGATTCCGCGCGAACAGTTCGCACGGCACCTTCCCGACATGAGCCCTGCCCCTATGCCTCCCAACGGTCCCGATCAGCGTTCTCGCAACCGACGTCCCCGCCGACGCCCTGCCGGCCGCGCGCCAATGGCCGAGTACGACGATTTCCAGGACGGCGACTCGCGCGACCTCGACATCAACGAACTGCGCGGAATGAGCGTCACCGAACTGGCAACCGTCGAGCGCGACCTCGAGCTGGAGGCCGGGACGACCGGCAAGGAAGAGCTGGTCGACCGCATCCTGGCCCGCCAAAGCGAGCTCGCCGGACACGCCTATGCCACCGGCATTCTCGACATCGTCGAGGACGGGTTCGGGTTCATGCGCCGCCACGGTCTGATGCCGACGCCGGATGACGTCTACGTCTCGTCCAGCCAGGTCCGTCGCTTCGGTCTGCGCATCGGCGATCGGATCAGCGGCTCCGTCCGGGCTCCGCGGGAGGGCGAGAAGTACTGGGGCATGATCCGCGTCGATCGGGTCAACGGCGTCGACCCTGAGACGGCCAAGCGCAGGCCCAGGTTCGAGGATCTCACGCCGGTCCACCCCGACGTGCTGATCAACCTTGAAACCGATCCGAAGAACCTCAGCCAGCGGCTGATCAACCTGGTCAACCCGATCGGCAAGGGCCAGCGCGCCCTCATCGTGAGCCCGCCCAAGGCCGGCAAGACGATGCTCCTCAAGCACATCGCCAACGGCATCAGCACNNACACCCACGTCGCCGAGATGGCTCTCGAGATCGCCAAGCGCCAGGTCGAGACCGGCCGCGACGTCGTCATCCTGCTCGACTCCATCACCCGTCTCGCGCGCGCATACAACCTGGCGTTGCCGCCGTCCGGGCGAACCCTGTCGGGCGGCCTCGACCCGATCGCCCTGTATCCGCCCAAGCGCTTCTTCGGCGCCGCTCGAAACATCGAAGAGGGCGGCTCGCTGACGATCATCGGCACGTGCCTGGTCGACACCGGCTCGCGCATGGACGACGTCATCTACGAGGAGTTCAAGGGCACCGGCAACAGCGAGCTGATCCTGGACCGAAAGCTGGCCGAGAAGCGCATCTTCCCGGCGATCGACGTCCAGCGTTCCGGCACCCGCCGCGAGGAGCTTCTCCTCGAGGAGCCGGTTCTCAAGATGGTCTGGACCATGCGCCGGATGCTCTCCGCGGTCGGCACCAACGAAGGCATCGAGCTGCTGCTCAACCGCCTGGTCAAGACCGACAGCAACGTCCAGTTCCTTGCGACCCTGACCAAGAGTCTGGATCAGTAGCGCAGCCGGCCCGCGTCGGACGCGGCCGACCGGACACGAGAGTCGGCCCGCTGACGCCCTCTCCGGACTCGGCCGTCGGCCGGTCGCATGCGAGAATTGAGCTATGTTCTTCGACCGAGTCCGGATCTTCGTGCGTGCCGGTGACGGCGGCGACGGCGCGGCTACGTTTCGGCGCGAGGCCCACGTGCCGCGCGGCGGCCCCGACGGCGGCGATGGCGGCCGCGGCGGTTCCATCTATCTGACCGTCGACCCGGGCGAGACCAGCCTGCGCGACTACCGCCACGCCCACCATTTCAAGGGCACTCCCGGCGGTCGCGGCGCCGGGCAGCGCATGCACGGCAAGGCCGGCCACGACCTCATTCTCAAGGTTCCACCCGGAACGGGCGTCTTCGAGGACGAGTCCGGCGGGCTGCTGGGCGACCTCGTTGCGACCGATCAGACGCTGATGGTGGCTCGGGGCGGAAAGGGCGGCCTCGGTAACGTTCACTTCACCACGTCCACGCATCAGGCGCCGCGCCACGCTCAGAACGGCGAGCCCGGCGAGGAGCGCTGGATTCGCCTCGAACTGCGACTCATCGCCGACATCGGTCTTGTCGGTCTGCCCAACGCGGGCAAGTCCACCCTTCTCGCGGCTCTTACCGCGGCCCGGCCGAAGATCGCCGACTACCCGTTCACCACGCTCGAACCCAACCTGGGCGTACTCGATCTGAGCGACGTCCTCAACGCAGCCGATGAGGAGACGCGCCGGCCGACCATTGCCGACGTGCCGGGCTTGATCGAAGGCGCCAGCTCCGGAGCCGGCCTTGGGCACGCATTCCTGCGCCACGTGGAGAGGACCCGGATCCTGGTCCACGTCGTGGACGGCGCGGACCGCGACCCGGAGTGGAGCTACGGCGTCATCCGCGACGAGCTGGAGGCCCACGACCCGGCGCTTCTGAAGAAGCCGATTCTCGTCGTCCACAACAAGATGGACCTGCCGGGGGCCGCCGCGGCGTGGCCGGCGTTCGCGGAGGCCCGCCGGTCTCAGGGTATCCCGGCGATCGCCATCTCCGCGGCGAGTGGCGAGGGACTTGGGGAGTTGCGGAAGAGCCTGGCGTTGCTGCTGCCCGATGCAGCCGAGCTGGCGGAGCCGCCCCAGTCGGGTGGTGTAGTGGTCCATCGCATCGAATCGGTGGGGGACTCCTTCCGCGTGGACCGCGAGGATGGGGTCTACGTGGTGCGGGGCAAGAAGATCGAGCGGCTGGCGGCCCAAACCAATTTCGAGGTCGAAGAGTCGGCCGAGCGGTTCCAGCGCGAGCTCGCCCGCCTCGGCATCGACGAGGAACTGCGGCGGCAGGGAGTGGAGCCGGGTGCGACGGTTCGCATCGGCGCCATAGAGCTCGAGTGGGAACCCGACGAATGGGAGGACCGGTGACACACTGGATCGAACCGGCGGATCGGCGCGTCGGCATTCTGGGAGGAACCTTCGATCCGATCCACTACGGCCACCTCGTCATCGCCGAGCAGGTGCGGGAGGCGCTCGGGCTGGATCGCGTACTGTTCGTGCCCGCCGCTCTCCCGCCTCACAAGCTGGACGAGGAAGTGGCTGCGGCGACCGATCGCGCCGCGATGGTGGAGCTGGCCATCGCGGGCAACCCGGCCTTCGCGATGAGCGAAATCGAGCTGCGGCGCGGCGGCCCCTCGTACACCGCGGACACCCTGGGGGAGCTGGTCGACGAGGCGGCTCGTCAGGGAGTGGCCCGGGAGCTCTATTTCATCCTTTCGGCCGAGGCCCTGGCCGGGCTCGGGAGCTGGCACGACCCAGCCCGACTGCTCGAGCTGGCCCGCCTGGCCGTGGTCCCGCGGCCCGGCGCGCCCCTTCCGGACGCGGCCCGGCTTGTCTCCGTGCTGCCCGGCGGCGCAGCGTCCGTTAGCAGGGTTGTCTGCGTCGAGACCGTACCACTCGCCCATTCCGCATCCGACGTGCGCGTCCGCGCAGCAAGCGGCCGCTCGATTCGCTATCTGGTACCGCCGGCCGTGGAGTCCTACATTCGCGACCATCGGTTGTATCGTTCGGACAACCCCCGGAGGACCGCCTGACGTGACCGACACATCGCCCTCGACGGAAACGACGCCCCGCCCGGATGGCCTGCCGCGACGGCGGAAGCCCTCTGAGGGCGAGCTGGCGCTCGCCGATGCCCTGGAGGCTGCCGTCGAGGCGGAGGTCGATGCGGGCACGGCCCCGGCGGAGCCGGAGATCGAGGAGTCGCTCCGGGCGCGGGGCCTGCGCCTGAGCTCACTCGAGATCGCCCGCAAGATCGTCGATGCCGCCGAGGACAAGAAGGCTGCGGACATCGTTCTGCTCGACGTCTCGGAGCTCACGTCGATGGCGGACTACTTCGTCATCTGCTCCGGCGGCTCGGAACGCCAGCTTGGCGCGATCGGCGACGGCATCGCCGAGAGGCTGCGCGACGAGGGCGTGCGGCCAATCGGGCGTGAGGGCGGCTCCAATGCGCACTGGACGCTGCTCGACTTCGGCGCGGTCATCGTCCACATCTTCGCCCCACCCGAGCGCGACTACTACCAGCTCGAGCGCCACTGGTCCAAGGCCAGGACGGTGTTGCGAGTTCAGTAGCCGGGGCGCATCCCGCGAGTCGCGCCGGCCGCGCATCTGCGTCTCCCTGCCCGATTCCGTAGACTTACCTGACCGGCGGCCCGACCGAACCGTCGCCGAGACTCTGGAGAATCAGCACGACCGCTCCATACGCCGCCGAGAGACGACCGCGCCGCGCGCCCACGATTGTCGACTTCGTCAACATTCGGTGGGTCGACGAGTGGTGCAAGCGCTGCAACATCTGCGTCGAGATCTGCCCGAAGGACAGCCTCATCCTGACCCACGACGCGATCATCGAGGCCACCGACTGCATCCGCTGCGGGCTGTGCGAGCGCTACTGCCCGGACCTCGCGATCGAAGTTCTGCCCAAGCGCGACGAAAACGGCAGGCTGCCTAAGGAGATCGAGGCCGAGGAGGCTGCGTCCGCCCGTGAGCCGGCGTCGCCGCACATCCCCGACGTTGCCAGAGGTCCGGCCGTCGCCGGCACCGACCCACATCGCGGCATGACGGACACGGAGAGCGCCTCCAACGTCGACCGCGACAACCAGACCTGATCGGACAGGACTCACTGATGACCAAGCGACTCGTCCAGGGAAACGAGGCCGTCCTCCTCGGCGCGGTCAAGGCCGGCGCGACCTTCTTCGCCGGTTATCCGATCAGCCCCTCGTCCGAGATCCTCGCTCAGGCTTCGGTCTACGCGGCCCATCATCCTGAGTTCCGCTTCCTGCAGGAGGAGGACGAGATCGCCAGCGCGAACGCCATCCTCGGCGGCAGCCTCGCCGGGGCGAAGTCGTTCACCGCCACGTCCGGGCCTGGCTTCAGCCTGATGCAGGAGGCGATCGGCTACGGCCACAAGGTCGGCATCCCGTGCGTGATCGTGAACGTCATGCGCGTGGGGCCGGGGACCGGCATGCCCACGATGCCGGGCCAGGGCGACCTCAACCAGGCGCGCTACGGGTCCACGGGCGACTACACCAGCATCGTCTTCTATCCGTCGACCGTGGCCGAGTGCTACGAGTACGCCATCCACTCCTTCAACGCGGCGGAGGAAAGCCGGAGCCCGGTCATCCTCCTGTCCGACGCCTTCCTCGGCCACCTCAACGAAGTGACGGACCTGGACGCCATAGACCTGCCGGTCGTTCCGCGAACGCTCGAGCCACTCGCCTCAGGCGGGACGCGGCTCTTCTCGGGCGTGGCCACCTACCCAGACGGCGAACCGGCCACGGCGGATTCTGATGAGTTCATCCGGCAGTACAACGAAACGCGGAATCACAGCCTCGGCGTGGCCGAGCGGTATGCCTTCTACGAGTACGGCTGGAACAAGGAGTCTAAGACGCTGGTGATCGCGTTCGGTATCACCCGCCGCATCGCGCAACCGCTGGCCGCCCACTTCGCGCTCTTCCGTCCGATCAGGATCTGGCCGACCCTGGACGAGGAGCTAACCGAGATCGCGGCCCGCTACAAGGAGATCGTCGTCATCGAAGGCAGCGATGGGCAGTACGCCAACGTCGTGGAGCGGATGCTCCTGCGACGGGTCGAGCGCGTGCCGCTGCTCGGCGGCCGAATGAGCATCGAGGCGATTCGCGAAGGTCTCGATGCGATCGGCATGCTCCCCGCAGAGCCCGCGCCGTCCGGGTCCGAGTCGCCGGCTGGCAGCCGCGCGGGCCGGGCCGGCTGACCCGCGTCCCCGAAGAGGTTTCACCGCCATGGCAGTCAAGGACAAGCTAAAGACCGATCTCTTCCCGACGATCTGGTGCCCCGGCTGCGGCATCGGCCTGATCATGCAGCAGCTGGCCACCGTCATGGACGAGCTCGGCCTGGACAAGAGCAACACCGTCCTCGTCACGGGTATCGGCTGTACCGGTCGAATGGGCGCCTACATGAACTTCGAGTCCGTGTACACGCTGCACGGCCGAACGCTGCCGGTGGCCGAGGCGATCAAGATGGTCCGGCCCGAGTTGCACGTCATCGTCGTCTCGGGCGACGGCGACATCGCCTCCATTGGCGGCAACCACCTGCTCCACTCGATTCGCCGCAATCCCAACATCACTGTGGTCTGCAACAACAACGAGATCTATGGCTTGACCGGGGGACAGACCGGCCCCACCACACCCAAGGGAACGGCCACGATCTCGTCGCCGGCCGGCGCGAGCTACTCGCCGATCAACCTGCAGGGCGTCGTCAACACCAATCCGAACGCCTACTACGCCAGGACCACGGTCTACCACCAGGGCCCGATGCGGAAGGCGATCAAGGAAGCGATCGAGTGGCCGGGCTTCTCGTTCGTGGACGTCGCCAGCCAGTGCATCGAGAACAACGGCCGGCGGATCGGGTTCGCCAGCGCAAACGACATGCTTCAGAACTACCGCACCGAGTACAAGGCCGCTCCCCCGGGCTCGACGCACCTGGAGCCGCACCAGCTCGGCATCGTCAAGGGCGAGCCGCTGCCCGTGGCGGATGGGTCCGGCAACGGGTCCGGCGAGTAGGCGCGGTCAGGGCCAGGAGGATCGGATGGCAGCCAAGTCCATCGTCATCGACGGCGTCGGGGGCCAGGGCGTTCGGGTCATCGGCAACACCATGGCCAGCCTGCTGGCCGTGATGGGTTACGAGGTCACACTCCTCTTCGACTACGACTCATCGGTCCGGGGAGGCATGAGCGAAGCCTTCCTCGAATACGACCGCGAACCGATCTCCAACTTCGTGGTCGAGTGCGCCGACGTGGTCCTTCGCCTTGCCGATCGAGGCCCGATCCATCTGAGCGCGGACTACGTGATCGCCGACGTCGGCCTGACCAAGCCCGGCGAGCACGGCGAGGAGATCCCATTCCTGCAGCTCGGCGTCGACAAGTTCGGGCGGGACCTCTTCGGCAACATGATCGCCCTGGGTCGCCTTCTGTGCGTCTGCGACGTGGACTTCACGGACCAGCATCTGATCGAGGCGCTCCCCAAGAAGTACATCGACGAGAACATCGCCGCCATCAAGTACGGCTACGGGCTGGACCGGGACTCTATCAAGGCCATCGTGCCCGAACAGGCCGCCAGCAGATTTGCCGAGCGCTACGCCGCGAGGGTCCTGGCGGGCACCGCGCCTGCCGAGGCCGTCGAACTGGCCTCGGCACGGAACTGACGGGCGCGCCATGAGCCCCAGGCGACGTGGACGCGGACGCGTAGGAGCCGGCGGGGCGGTGGTCGCTCCTCCCGGCGCTGAGGTCGCCACGCCTGGAGAGGAAACCCGTGCCGGGGCCGTGGCGCCGGGAGGAGCGACCGGGGTCGCGGCACCCCCGAACCCGACGCGCTACTCCGCGAAAGGCGCCCCAGGCAATCAAGGTGGGGACGCTGGCAGTCCTAGCAGCAGCGTCGGCGGCCCTCGGGGCAATTCCGCCGGCCCACGCCGCGGGCCAAGGGCTCGGGCTGAGGCCCCGGCGGGCGAGGCGGAACACCTCGGGCAGAGGACGTCCTGTACGCTCGCTCAGATGCGGCGTTTCATCAAGAGCCGCCCCTACGTGCCCGTTCACGAGCTGCGCCGCCGCTTCCTGATCGAAGGCATCGAAGACGAGGTAAGCCCGATGACCACGGGACAGGGCACGCTCTACGTGGGCCTGCCCGAGCGGGAGGCCGGTTTCCTCGGCGAGCTCGTCAAGGCCGGCGAAGTCGGTTGCGAACTCCTCCTCGACCCGACCAGCCCGGGTGTGGTGGGCGTCTTCCCGATGAGGCCCGTCGCGCGACAGTAGCGGTTGAGGGCTAGACCAGCGTGAGCGGCGGCTCGCGCGGCCCCACGGACAAATGCCCGACCGGCGCGGCCGTTCCCTCAGGTCGCCGGCGTCGGCGCTCGGGGCGACGGCTCGTAGCGGCGGAGCGGCTGCGTCGCACGAACGACGGAGCGCAGAGTGGCGAGATCGCCGCCGATCAGTCCACGCGCCCGAGCCTGCACCAGGACATTGCCGAGCGCCGTCGCCTCGACCGGGCCCGCCACGACAGGCAGGCCGCAGGTGTCTGCGGTGAGCTGGCAAAGGAGCTCATTGCGGCTGCCGCCGCCGACGATATGGATCGCCGCGATGTCCAGCCCCGAGAGCCGGCGGGCGTCGGCGATCGCGCGAGCGAACGCCCCGGCCAGGCTGTCGAGAATGCAGCGCGCGAACGCCGGACGCGAGGACGGGACCGGCTGATCGGTGGCGCGGCAATGGGCGGCGATGCGCGCCGGCATGTCGCCGGGCGGCAGGAACCCCGGGTCGTCCACGTCGACCACGCTGCCGCCTCGAGGGAGCTCGGCGGCGGCGGCGAGCAACTGCGCGAAGTCCACCGGCCCGCCTTCACGTTCCCAGGTCCGCACGGATTCCTGGAGCAGCCAGAGGCCCATCACGTTGCGCAGGTATCGGATTCGGCCGTCCACGCCCCGTTCGTTGGTGAAGTTCGCCTGCTGGCTCGCCTTGCCGCGGATCGGTGCGTCCAGTTCCACGCCGACGAGCGCCCAGGTGCCGCATGAGATGTAGGCGAACCGCTCGTCCTCCGCCGGCACGCCGACCACCGCGGATGCGGTGTCGTGGGATCCCACCGCGGTCAAGACGGCATCGCGCGAGAGCCCTGTGTCGGCTATCACCTGCGGCCTGATGGCGCCGAGCGGGTCGCCGGCATGGACGAGCCGCGGCAGGATCGCCGCTGGCAGGCCGAGCCCGCGGACGAGGTCGAGAGCCCAGGAGCCCGCGACGGGATCGAAGAGACCGGTCGTGGACGCGTTCGTGGCCTCGGCGTGAACGCCGCCAGCCAGCCAGTATCCGATGAGGTCTGGAATGAGAAGCAGCGCATCCGCCGCTTCGAGCTCCACTGTCCCAAGAGCAGCCGCCAGCTGATAGACGGTATTGATCGGCATGATCTGCGTGCCGGTCACCGCGTACAGGCGCTCCCGCGGCACGGCCTCATGGACCCGCTCCATACCGGCGGCTGTGCGCCCATCCCGGTAGTGATAGGGATTGCCTAGAAGACGTCCGTCGCGATCTATGAGCCCGTAGTCGACGCCCCACCCGTCGACGCCCACGCTCGAAAGCGTCGGTGACAGTCGAGCGGCCCGGCGCAAGCCCTCGACGATGTCGTGGTACAGCCGAAGCACGTCCCAGTGCAGGCCGTCGGGCAGCGTGACCGGATCGTTTGCGAACCGGTACGCCTCCTCGAGCTCGAGAGTGTGCGGGCCGACGTGGCCGACCATGACACGCCCGGACGACGCGCCGAGATCGACGGCCGCGACGGTGTCGGTCACCGTCGGAACGCGGCCGCGGCGCGGTGCTCTATCTCGACGCTCAGGCACCCCAGCCGGCCTGCTGGCCGCCAACTCGCTCGGCAGCCACCTTCTCCGCATATCCGGAACGGGCGAACGCCGCCATGGGATCCGGATCTAGCTTCATCTCCGCCCGCACGTCTCGCAGCATCGGGCGAACGTCCGTGTCGTAGGCGTCCATAAGGACCGCGTGAGCTCCGAGGACGTCACCGGCCTGCTGCGCCGCCTCCAGCGCCTTCTGGTCTACGATCAGCGCCTTGGCGGTCGCTTCCTGGACGTTCATCACGCTGCGGATCTGGCCCGGGATCTTCGGCTCGATGTTGTGGCACTGATCGAGCATGAACGCGACGCCGCTCTCCGTTCGGAGGGCGCCGGCCTTCACGCACTCGTGCATGATGCGGAACAGCTGGAATGGATCGGCGGCGCCGACCATCAGATCGTCGTCCGCGTAGAACCTCGAGTTGAAGTCGAAGCCGCCCAGCTTGTCGGCGCGGAGTAGCGAGGCCACGATGAACTCGATGTTCGTGCCCGGCGCGTGGTGGCCCGTGTCGACGACGACCTTCGCCTTGGGGCCCAGAGCCAGGCAATGGGCAAATGACGTGCCCCAGTCCGGCACGTCGGTGTGGTAGAAGGCGGGCTCGAAGAGCTTGTACTCGAGGACCATTCGCTGGTTCGGGCCGAGGCGCCTGTAGACCTGCGCCAGCGACTCCGCCAGGCGGTCCTGACGAGCTCGAATGTCGTCCTGGCCGGGATAGTTCGTGCCGTCCGAGAACCACAGCTTGAGGTCGCGCGATCCGGTCTTGTCCATGACGTCGACGCACTCGAGGAGGTGGGCGACCGCCTTCCGTCGGACGCGTGCGTCGGGGTGGCAGACGCTGCCAAGCATGTAGTCGTCGTCCTGGAAGGTATTCGAATTGATCGTACCGAGGGCGACGCCCTTCTCGGCCGCATGCCGCGCCAGGTCCGCGTAGTCGTCGACCTTGTCCCACGGAATGTGGAGCGCAACGGTGGGCGCGACGCCCGTGTAGAGGTTGACCTGGGCCGCGTCGTCGATCTTCTCGTACGGCGTCCGCGGAACGCCCTTCTGTCCGAAGACCTTGAATCGCGTTCCGGAGTTGCCGAACGCCCAGGAGGGGAGCTCGATCCGCTGGGTACGGAGAACCCCTCTCGCGGAGCGACTGTCTGGATTCGTCGAAGTCACGGTCGTCTCCATCTCTATCTACCGTGCGGACATGCTCGTTTGGGCGCTGGCCACCCTGGCTGGCGGAGCCCGGGTGGCGGCCTGACGCAGTGGTAGCCGTCAGCTTGCCACAGGTTCCGATTGCTTTCAATCTCGTTGTTGACAGTTCGATTGCTTGTCGTCTAGTGTCCGAATCCGCAAGCACTTGAAGGGTAACGGTCCGCGGACGCGGCATCGCCGAAGGAGACTCGGGCTAGATGGAATCGGGCGATCGCCAGGAAGTGTTTGCGCGCGAGCGTCAGCAGCACATCGCCCTGAGCGTCGAGGAGCACGGCCGCGTACGCGTCACGGATCTGGCGGAGAGGTTCGCAGTCTCCGAGGTGACGATCCGCAAGGATCTCCGAGTTCTCGAGACGGAAGGGCGGGTCGTCCGCGCTCACGGAGGCGCGTTGGCGCCCAGCCGGAGCCGGGCGGAGCGGGCGTTCGAGGTCCGCGAACGTCTCCAGCGCGCGGAGAAGGAGCGGATCGGCGCAGCCGCGGCAGCACTCGTCGCCGACGGCGAGAGCATCGCTCTGGACGCAAGCACCACCGCGCTCGCGATGGCCCGGCACCTGAAGACGCGCGGCGGATGGGTGCACCTTACCGTCATTACCAACGGGCTGCGGATAGCCTCCGAGCTCGCGGGCCACCGCGGCATCACCGTGGCTCTGCCCGGCGGCTTCGTCCGATGGGAAGCCATGTCGGTGGTGGGCCCGCTGGGCGGCGGACTGCTCGAGAAGGTGAACATCCAGAAGGCATTCATGGGTGCCGCCGGGTTCACTCTGGAAACGGGACTGAGCGACGCGACCGAGGAGGAGGCGCAGCTCAAGCGCCTGATCGTCGCCGCGTCGAGCGAAGTCGTGGCGCTCGTCGATCACACGAAGTGGGGGAGGACGGCGTTCGCCACATTCTGCCCAACGGACAGGCTGACAGCTGTCGTCACCGATGAGGAGGCGCCAGCCGGAATGGCCAATGCACTACGCCAGCGGAGGATCACTGTTCATGTGGCTTCAGGGCTCGAGAAGACGCCCTCGCAAAGCTCCCGACGGTCAGCCGACTCGACCGCGCTGGATATGCCGTCATGACCGATAGCATGACCATCGACGCAATCGAGAGCGCCGGCGCCGCGAGCGTACCTCCGCCTGTGGCCCTCGCCGGGGTGTCGAAGCGGTTCGGGGCCACGCAGGCGCTGCTGGACGTCTCGCTCGCGCTTTTGCCGGGCGAGATCCATGCGCTCGTCGGCGAAAACGGGGCCGGTAAGAGCACAGTCGTCAAGGTGCTCGCGGGCATCCACCAGCCCGATTCGGGCGCCGTCGTGCTCGACGGCAAGACCGTGACGCTCCACGGGCCCGCACACGCGCGCTCGCTCGGCATTGCCGTCGTCCACCAGGAGCCGCGCCTCTTCCCCGATCTGACCGTCGCGGAGAACGTCTTCATAGGCCATGTCCCGTCCGGCCGGTTGGGCTCAGTCAACTGGCGGGAGATGCGTCGTTCGGCGGATCGGATCTTCGAGAGTCTCAGCGTCCACATCGATTCCTCGGCGGTCGTCCGCGGTCTATCGATGGCCGACCAGCAGCTGATCGAGATCGCGAAGGCGCTCTCGATCGATGCGCGCGTGCTCGTCCTCGATGAGCCAACTGCCTCGCTCTCCGCGCATGAGGTCGTGCGACTCTTCGAGATCATCCGCCAGACTCGCGACCGCGGCGTCGCGGTTCTCTTTGTAAGCCACCGCCTCGAAGAGGTCTTCGAGCTGTGCGGTCGCGCGACCGTTCTCCGAGACGGGCGCCACGTGATTACCGCTCCGACATCCGAGCTCACGGCCGCCGACCTCGTTCGCCACATGGTCGGCCGTTCCGTGTCGCTGTTTCCGAGGACCACCGCCCATATCGGCGACGTTCTCCTCGAGGTGCGCGGCCTGACTCGGGTTGGCGCCTTCCGCGACATCAGTTTCTCCGTCCGGGCGGGCGAGATCGTCGGCCTGGCCGGTCTCGTCGGCGCGGGTCGCACCGAGGTCGCGCGCGTCCTGTTCGGTCTCGATCGTGCCGATGCGGGGGAGGTGCTGCTCGACGGCAAGCGGGTCACCTTCAAGACACCGTCCGGGGCGCTGGAGGCCGGAATCGCATATGTTCCGGAGGATCGGCATCTGGATGGTCTGGTCGGGGGCTTCTCGATCGCGCAGAACGTGACCCTGCCCATCATTCCGCGGCTGTTCCCGCGCTTCTTCATCAGAGGCGGTCGCGAGCGCGCCATCACGGAGGATTTCGTCGAGCGATTAAGGATCCGCTCGACCGGCGTGAACGAACTAATAGAGGCGCTATCGGGCGGGAATCAGCAGAAAGTGGTCATCGCGAAGTGGCTGGCCACGAATCCGCGGGTGCTCATCCTCGACGAGCCGACTCGCGGCGTCGACATTGGCGCAAAGGTGGAGGTCCATCGGATCATTTCCGAGCTCGCGGCTTCCGGACTGGGGATCGTCCTCATCTCCAGCGAGCTTCCCGAGGTTCTTGCGATGAGCGACCGGATCATCGTGCTCCACGAGGGCCGAATGTCGGCCGAGATCCCGCGAGCCGAGGCCTCTGAGGAGCGGGTCATGTTTGCAGCGACCGGGCAGATGGCGGAGGAGACTAGTAGTGGCGCTTAGTGTCCCGGCGGACGTCCATGCAGCCAACCGCGGCGGCGTTCTCATAGGTCGCTTAGCACGGTCTCGCGAGTTGACCCTCGCGTGCGTCACGATCGTGATGGTCACGTTCGTCGCGATCAAGGCGCCCAGTTTCCTCGCGTCGACGAACCTGATCTCGGTCACGGCGCTCACGGCGATCATCGCCATCGCAGCGGTCGGCGAAGCCCTTGTCATCATCACCAAGAACATCGACCTCTCGGTCGAATCGACGATGGGGCTGGTCGCGTTCGTGGTCGCAATCGCGCTGAAACAGCAGTCGCTCACTGTTCCGGAGGCCTGGGCTATCGGGATCGGGCTCGGCCTGGTCCTTGGCATGGCCAACGGTGCGGTGATCACCATCTTCCAGGTGCCGTCGATCGTCGCCACGCTCGGGACGCTGAGCATCTATCGCGGTCTGACCTACTGGGTCGCGGCCGGCCACGAGATCAATATCTCCGACCTCCCGGCCGGGTATACGGAAGCCGCGAGCCAGACCTTCTTCGGTGTGCCGCTGTTCGTCCTGCTGGCCATAGCCGTCGTGATCGTCGCGGGGCTTGCCCTGCGCTACACGGTCCTGGGACGCCAGCTATACGCGGTCGGCAGCAACGCCGAGGCGGCGGCGACCATCGGTGTCCGTTCGAGATCGACCATCTTCCTCGCCTTTGCACTCAGCGGAATGCTCGCCGGAGTCGCGGGCGTGTTGTGGGGGATCGAGTTCGGGCAGCTCTACGCGTCGTCGGCAAGCGGCGAGTCGCTGGCGGTGATCGCCGCGGTCGTCGTCGGCGGCGTGTCGATCGCAGGGGGTTCGGGGACTGTCGTAGGTGCGGCCATCGGCGCGCTCTTCTTGGGCTTGATAAACAACGCCCTCACTGTGCTGCAGCTGCCACAGGAGTGGCTCCAGGTGATCTACGGGGCCGTGATCCTGGTCGCTATCGTGACAGATGCCCTCGTCCAGATGCGAGCCCAGCGAGCCAAGGCCCGGAGCCGACTTCGATGACTCAAGACCTGCGAACCGGGAGCCCCCAGCCCGATTCCTCGCCGGCGCCCATCGAGGCGTCGACAGGCGCCGCCGGGCGTTCGGGCAGCGTGATGAACCGCGTCCTCGGGTCCCTGTCCGCAGCTGCCCGCCTGGAAGTGTTCCTGATCATCATCCTGGCCTTCCTGGTCTGGTGGGGAGCACAGCTGTCGCCGTTCTTCCTGACAGGATCAAACTTCGGGTTCTCGATTCAGGCCGTCATGGAGATCTCGATCATGGCTCTGGCCATGACCCCGATCATCATCACCGGAGAGATCGATCTTTCGGTCGAGTCGATGGTCGGCCTGTCGAGCTGCGTCCTGGGGTGGCTGTGGATGGAGGGCGTGCCCCTCCAGCTTGGCATCCCGATCGTGCTCCTGGTCGGCCTGCTGGGAGGCCTCTTCAACGGCTTTGTCGTAACCCGCTGGGCCCTGCCGTCCCTGGTCGTGACTCTCGGGACGCTGGCCCTGTTCCGCGGGCTCGCCCATGTCGTCCTGGGCTCTACCGTTGTGACCAACTTCCCGGCCGAGTTCCGCGATTTCGGCTTCAGCTACGTCCCGGGCACGAACATCCCGTGGACGCTTCTCGCGTTCCTGATTCTCGCCGCCGTATGCTGCGCCGTTATCCACCTGACCTGGATTGGACGTCAGGTGTTCGCTGTCGGCAAGAACAAAGATGCGGCGCGCTACTCCGGGGTTCGCGTTGGCACTCTCAAGTTGGCCCTCTTCGCCGTCTCGGGTCTGGTGGCCGCTTTTGCCGGCGTGATTCTCACTTCACGGACCTCGACGGCGAATCCCGACAACGGACTGAACATGACCCTCGCGGTCGTCACTATCGCCGTGCTCGGCGGCGTGGATATCAATGGCGGCAAGGGCACCATCCCCGGTGTCATCCTCGCCGTCTTCATCCTTGCCACGCTCAAGAGCGCGTTGACGCAGGCAGGCATCTCGACCGACTACCAGAACGTAGCCGTCGGACTGCTTCTGATCGTCTCGGTTATCACCCCCCTACTTGCTCGCCAGTTCCGGATATTGGCCGATCGCATTCGTCTCGGGCGGTGGCGACATCGCCTCCGTCGAGGGCGTCCGGCTCGTGACCCAGCGGCTGGCGAGGTCGTTCGGTGAATCTCGGAAGGGAGGAGTCACTCGATCCATAACGCTCAAGGAAAGGAGTCGTTGGATACTCCACAACACTGTAAGGAGGAGTTGCTAGATGTTCCATCGGATGCCGCGAGCGGCCGCGGGTGTGGCGCTCGTACTCGTACTGGCAGGTTGTAGCTCGACGGCGGCAACGCCGACCGCAGCGCCTGCCGCCACCCAGGCCCCGGTCGCCACTCAGGCCCCGGTCGCCACTCAGGCAGCGGGCGGAGCCGTCGGCAGCATCGTCATGATCCCGAAGCAGATCAACANNCAGCAGATCCCGTTCATCCAGACGGCCACCACGCAGGGCGCGAAGGCGATCATCGTCTCCGCTGACGATGCGAACGCGATCGCACCGGCCCTGCAGCAGGCCATGGCCGCTGGCATCAAGGTCGTCGGCTATGACTCGAGCCCTGCCAAGGGTGCCTACAACGTGTTCGTCAACCAGGCGGACACCGCTGGCATCGGCAAGGGCCTCGCCGACATGGCGTGCGACGAAGCTCCTAGCTGCACCGGCGAAATCGCCGTTCTCTCGGCAGCCCAGACCGCGACGAACCAGAACGCCTGGATCGCCGCCATGCAGACGACTCTGAAGGACGCCAAGTACTCGGGCCTCGTGTTCGATGGCGTCTACTACGGCAACGACGACCCGCAGGTCAGCACGACGCAGGCTCAGGCCATGCTCGCCGCTCACCCGAACCTCAAGGTCATCGTCGCCCCGACGACCGTTGGCATCGTTGCCGCGGCGCAGGTCGTCACGTCTCAGAACCTGATCGGCAAGGTCTTCGTGACCGGCCTCGGCACCCCGAAGGGTATGGTCGATTTCGTGAAGTCCGGCGCTTCGCCGGAGTTCGCGCTCTGGAACGTCACTGACCTCGGCTACCTTGCCTACGCTGTGGCTGTTGACCTCGTCAACGGCACCATCAAGGGCAACGCCGGCGAAACGTTCACTGTTGCCAAGGTCAACAGCGGCGCGCCCTACACCATCGGCACCGACAGCGTCGTCGTTCTTGGACCTCCGTTTGTCTTCAACAAGGCCAACATCGACCAGTACGTCACGTCGTTCGGCTTCTAGCCACATCCCCCAGACACACTTTCGCCTGCCCCGGCCCATCCTGGCGCCGGGGCAGGCGCTTTGAGAGCGAACCTATGGAACGTGTCGCATTCGCGATGAAGCTCCTCCCCGGAGCCGAGGCTGAGTACAGACGGCGCCATGCCGCCGTCTGGCCAGAGATGCTCGCGGCGCTCCGGGCGGCCGGGGCACGCAACTACTCGATCTACCTGCACGGCGACGATCTCTTCGGAGTTCTCGATGTCGACGACTTCGATCGCTTCCGGACGATGATGGACGCAGCTCCCGTGAATACTCGCTGGCAGGCGCAGATGACCTCACTCATCGACCCCTGCATCGATCCCGCGACTGGCTTTCATGGCCGCCTCGACGAGGTTTTCCATCTCGACTGACACCCGTCGCGGCTACGGCAGTCCCGGCCAGTGAGACCGGGCCGGCCGCGTGGTCTACGATCCACATGTCTTGGGGCCGCAGACGCTCGGTGCCCATGATCAGGAGGTAATCGGCGGACGTGGCGCTGAGGGAACCGTTTCCAGACCTCGAAGAGATCCTCTCCTCAATCGGCGCGGGCGGCGTTCACGTGGCCGCCATCGAAGCCAGCGAGGGTGCCGCCGGCAACATCTCCGTCTGCATCGGCTGGCCTATCGAGGTCCGCCGGCGGTTCCCGATCGAGGAAGAGATCCCGCTTCCGCAGCCTGCGCCGCACCTCGCCAATCACGTCGTCCTGGTCACCGGCTCAGGTCGACGCCTCCGCGAGATCCACGACGACCCCGTCGCCAACCTCGGGGCGGTGCGGATCTCGCCCGACGGAACTTCGGGCACGCTACACACGTCGCCGGGCCGGCTATTCGACCGGGTCACCTCTGAGTGGAACTCGCACCTCGCGGTTCACGACGACACGGTTGAGCGGACCGGCACGAACTTCCACGCTATCGTCCACGCCCAACCGCCGCACCTCACCTACCTCAGCCACATCGCCGAATATCGGGACGAGGACTATCTCAACCGGCGTCTGCTGCGGTGGGAGCCGGAGACGATCATCAACCTTCCGGCCGGAATCGGCGCTCTGCCGTTCATGCTGCCCGGCTCCGCTCCGCTCATGGCGGCCAACGTAAGGAGCCTGCGCGCACACCGCATCGTGGTGTGGGCCAAGCACGGTGTCATGGCGCGCTCGGACATTTCCGTGAAACGGGCCGTCGATCGAATCGAGTACGCCGAAACGGCGGCCAACTACGAGTACATGGATCTGCTGATCGGGGGAAGGGCGGAAGGCCTGTCGGTCGATGAGCTGCGGGCCGTCGTGACGGCCTTCGATGTGGATACCAAGCTGGTCTGATCCGCGCCGCGCGTCTCCTCACACCGATCGCTTTCGGGCTCGCCCCAACAGGGGTGCAAGCATGGCTCTCCTGGTCGCCCCCGGTTCGCCGGCCGCTACGCGGTCCCCGTCGTAAGCACCGCCGCGCCACGGACCGCACCTGCGGCGAGCGCCTGAAGGGCCTCGTTGCCCGCCTCGAGCGCGAACAGCTCAATGGCCGTTCGGACCGGGATCGCGGCCGCCAGCTCCAGGAATTCGGCCGCGTCGCGGCGGGTGACGTTGGCAACGCTGCGGATCTGGCGCTCCCACCACAACCAGTCGTACGAAAACTCGGGCACGCGGTCGAGGTGGATCGCGTTCACGGCGACGATGCCGCCGCGGTCCACCGCGCGCAGAGCGGCCACTACGACGTCGCCTGCCGGGGCTGTGGTGATTGCCGCGTCCAGAGGGTGAGGAACCGGATCGCCGTACCCGCCGACGGACGCAGCGCCCATCTCCAGGGCGCGCGCCCGCTCCGCCTCGGACCGAGTTCGGACGTGAACCTCGCAGGCCCAATGGCGCGCGACCTGGATGCACAGCAGCGCCGACGCTCCGAAGCCGTACAGACCGAGCCGGCCGCCGGGCTGGATGCCGGAGACGCGCAAGGCTCGGTAGCCGATGACGCCGCCACAGAGGAGGGGAGCGGCGTCCAGGTCGGCGAATCCCTCCGGGATCCTGATGGCGACGTCCGCACGGACCACCATGGCCTCGGCGAAGCCACCGTCGCGGTCCCAGCCCGTGAAGGCCGCCGCCTCGCATAGGTTTTCGCGCCCGCTCCGGCAGAAGCGGCATGTCCTATCGGTGCCGAAGAGCCAGTACGCGCCCGCCCGATCGCCGATGGACCAGCCGGCTACTCCCTCGCCGAGCGCGACCACTCGTCCCACCGCCTGGTGGCCTGGAACGACGGGCAGGCGTCTGGCGGCCAGCTCGCCCGTGGCCAGCTGGAGGTCGGTCCGGCATACGGCGCAGGCCGCGACGCGTAGCAGCAACTCGCCGGGCCCAGGGACCGGCTCATCACGATCCACCAGCCGAAGCGGACCTTCGGCGACCGGTGTCGGCCTCAGGAGTTCGAGAGCGCGCACGACGTCAGGGTATCGCGCCCCGGCGCGGTCGTCCGCGGCCCCGATGCGAGCTTCCGCGGCCGTGGCCTGCTAGGCTGAGGTCGCCAGGCGAGAGGAGCGCGGCATGGGCTGGAAGGCGAGCGATATCCCGGATCAGACCGGCAGGGTGGCTATCGTAACCGGTGGCAACGGCGGCCTAGGGCTTGAGACTTCGCGCCAGCTGGCTGCTCATGGCGCCCATGTCGTAATCGGCGCGCGCAATCTGGACAAGGCCGCGACCGCGCGCAAGGAGATCGCTGCGTCCGTGCCGGGGGCGTCCCTGGAGATCCTGACGCTCGATCTGGGTTCGCTCGCGTCCATCGCCGAGTTCGCCGTCTCCGTGCGGGCGGCACACCCCAGGATCGATCTACTGTTCAACAACGCCGGGGTGATGGCGGTACCCGAAGGCAAGACCGCGGACGGCTTCGAGACCCAGTTCGGGACGAATCATCTGGGCCACTTCGCCCTGACGATGCAGCTGATGCCCTCACTTCTGGAGGCATCGGCCGCTCGGGTGGTCAGCACCACTTCGCTCTACCGCTTCACCGCCGGGGAGTACGACCTGGCGAACCCGCATATGCACGGCTGCTACAAGCCGTGGGTCGCCTACGGGATGTCGAAGCGTGCGGACCTCCAGTTCGTCCTGGAGCTGAATCGCCGTCTGACGGGTCGGACGGTGACCGCCTTCGCTGCCGATCCGGGGTTCTCCAGGACGAATCTCCAGGTCACGAGCGCCCGGGCCCTGAACGGCTGGCAGCAGCGGTTCTGGGTCATCGCCGCTCCGTTCGTAGCCCAACGTGCCGCCAGCGGAGCCCTGTGCCAGCTTCGGGCCGGCACCGATCCGGCCGCAGTGGGAGGCACGCTCTACGCGCCGCGCTGGTTCTCCTTCGGCGCGCCGGTGGTGCGCAAGGTCGGATCGAACATCGACAGGCCGGCGCAGCTGGTCGCGCTCTGGGAGCTCTCCGAGCGCGAGACAGGCCTGTCGCTCGAGGCCGCCCTCGCGTGACCGACCTGTCAACGACCGGCGGGGAACGGCGGCTACCGCCTCGCGGGGACCTCACCAGCCTGAGGCATGCCTGGGAGGCATGTCAGGTGGCGATCGCCACCCTCTCGCTTGGCGAGGTACATGGCGTAGTCAGCGGCCCTCAGCAGCGTCTCCGGGTCCCCACCGTTCACCGGATAGAGGCTGATGCCGATGCTGACGGTGATCTTGACTCTGTGCTTCTCAAGGACGAACGGCCGGGCAAGGGCGCGCCTGACCTTCATGGCGACAGCGTCGGCCTCACGGCCCTCGCGGGTCGTTTCCACGAGGATCACGAATTCGTCGCCGCCGATCCGGGCGACCGAGTCGCTCCGACGCACGGTCTTCGTGAGCCTGCTCGCTACGGCGCGGAGCAGCAGATCGCCGGCCTCGTGTCCGTGGGAGTCGTTGACGTCCTTGAAACCGTCGATGTCCATGAACAGGACCGCGAAGGCGGTGCCAGATCGATAGGCATGTGACAGGAGCTGGCTCAACCGGTCTTCCATCAGGAAGCGATTCGGCAGATCGGTGAGGGGATCGTGCGTGGCCAGGTGCTGGAGGGCCATCTCGGTCTGCCTGATCTCGTTGATCTCGTGTGTGATGCCCGCCAGGCCGATGACATTGCCGAGCTCGTCATGGAGCGGCATCTTGCTGGTCAGCGTCCAATTCGCCCGGCCTTCGTCCAGCTGGCGGCTCTCGATCAGGTCGATGATCGGCCGGTTCGTCTCCATGATCTTGACGTCGTCGCGCCGCGTCTTCTGGCCAAACGCGTCTCCGTACAGCTCGATGTCGGTCTTGCCCACGAGCTCCGCCGGATCCGAGAAGCCGAGACCCTGCGCCATCTTTCGACTGACGCGCAGCATCCGACACTGGCGATCCTTGAAGTAGATGCTTTCTGCCGTGCTGTCCATCAGGGCACGAAAGAGAAAGGCATCGCTCAGGGGATCGGGCGCGGTCATACCATCCGTCCTCCCCATTGTTCGTTTCTCGGGACCCGCGTTGGGCTCGGCCGCAGACGGCGATGCCCTTCGGCGAACGAGACGGCCGTTGTGCGGCAGCGCCTTCGAGCGTTCGATCGATCTCACCGGGCCCAGACTCATAGGACGACTTCTCCGCCGGCGCCCAACCAATCCGCTGCGGGTTCCTGGGTCGCTGCTACCGGCACAAACGATGCTATCTCGCGGCCGACCGACCGGCGAGGCTTACTTTCGGCTCAAACCCTCGGGCGAAGGCCCGACGGGTCGCGACGCGGCGGTCACAAGACGGCGGCAACGCCAGGGCGGAGGCTCAGGCCTCAGGAGTATCCTCCGACGCGATGTCGTCTCAGTGACAGGGAGAGGTTCGATCATGTCCTTCAGCTCGACCGGCCAGACCTACGTCCTGAACCAGAAGCTGATGTCGCTCAGCGGCGACCTGTGGATCGACGACGCCGGCGGCAACCACGCCTTTGCAGTCGACCGGAAGGCCTTCACCGTTCGACGCACCCTGCTGCTCCAGGACCCGGCTGGCAACGTCCTGTACGAGATCAATCAGTCGCTGGCGCACTTGCACCAAACGTTCGAGATCAAAAGGGGCGCCGAGCTGGTCGCCACCATCCAGAAGGCTCTCCTGAACGTCCTCGGCGACCATTTCACGGTCGACATGGCGAACGGCGACCGACTCACCGTGACGGGCGACTGGATCGCCCGGGAGTTCCACGTCACCCGCGCCGGTACCGACGTCATCTTCGCCTCTCGCCACCTCCTGAGCATCCGCGACAGCTACGGCGTCCAGATCGCGCCCGGCTTCGATACACCTCTGGCCCTCGCCATCGTCATCGCCCTCGAGCAGATGGAACAGGAGGAACGCCAGCGGTAGTCCATCGGCGCCCTTGACATCTTGATGCAGCCATCCGAGCGCCTTCCCGGCCTCCGGTGGCGGCATCCGCTGGTCCAGCGCGATGTCTGGCGGGTCATCGCGCCCGTGACGCTCTCAGTCGCGTAAGGGTCGTCCCTTCGATGGCCAGCAGGCTGCGCTTGATTGCCAGGGCGGTCTGGCGGTCCGCGTTGGTCGAGCCGCCGTAGCCACCGAGCGTTCGCCCTGCGCCGATGACGCGATGGCAGGGGATCAGGATCGGGACCGGATTGCGGCCCATCGCGCCGCCCACTGCCTGCGCCGCACCGGGCCTGCCGATTCGCCCTGCCAGCTCCCCGTAGCTGGCGGTTTCTCCGTACTGGAGCCGCGCCGCGCCCGCCAGGACCAGGCGGTCCCAGTCCGAGACGCGCAGGTCGAGGGACACGTCGAAGCGGCGACGCGTTCCGCCGAAGTACTCGCCGATCTGCCGCGTGGCCTCGATCAGGGTATCGCGCCACTCCCTTGGAACTTCGCCGTCCTCCGCGGGGAAAACCGTTCCGTGGAGCCGCCGCGCCAGTGCGTCGACGAAGACGGGCGTCTCGTTGTCCAGGTCGACTGCCACGATCCCGTTGGCGGTCGCGGCCACGTGGAGTGTTCCCCAGGGAGCCGGGCACGTGGTGAAGGCGGCGACCGCGGATGTCATAGCCACAGTGTGATGCGCTCCGGCCACGCCGGGAAGTGAGCCTGCTCACGGTTGAGATCGCGCGCCGTTGCCGCCGGCACCCTCTCCCCGCTATACTCCCAGGGAGTATGCAAGCCATCGCCTCTCCTACGCCCGCCGCCCCACCGGCCGAGATCCAGCTGCCGATCGAGGGTATGAGCTGCGCATCGTGCGTGAACCGCATCGAACGCTTCCTGCGCAAGACCCCGGGGGTGGCGGAGGCCAACGTCAACCTTGCAACCGAAGTGGCGACCGTCAGATACCTGCCGGAGCTCGCCGGCATGGATGAGCTCGTACGGGCCATCGAGGCGGCCGGGTACGAGGTGCGCCAGCTGCCGAAGGCCGCCGATGGCGCGCGCGCCAGCCTGGTCGACGAGGCCGACGCGGAAGCAGCCGAACGGGCCCGCGAGCAACGCTCCCTCGGTCTGGCGGCGGCCATTGCGCTCGCCGTGGCAGCCGGGACGATGGTTCTGATGTACGCGCCGGTCCTGCCGCTGACTATGGAAGGGCTGGCCTGGGTGCTGATCGGACCGGCGACGTTCGTGCAGTTCTGGGCCGGACGGCGCTTCTACCGCGCGGCGCTGAGGGCGGCCGTCCACGGCTCGACCAGCATGGACACTCTCGTGGTGGTCGGCACAACCGCGGCATGGGCCTACAGCGTCCTCGTGACTTTGGCCCCCGGCATATTCCGTTCCGCGGGCATAGAGCCTCAGACGTACTTCGACAGCTCGACCGCGATCGTCGGCCTGGTCCTGATGGGGCGGTGGCTGGAAGCCCGGGCGAAGGCCCAGACCGTTGGCGCCATCAAGTCGCTGCTTGGACTGCAAGCTCGATCGGCTCGAATCGTTCGGAGTGGGCGCGAGATAGACGTGCCGCTCGAGGAGGTTCGGGTAGGCGACCTGGTGCGGGTAAGGCCTGGCGAGCGCATTGCTGTGGACGGGCGCGTCGCGGAAGGCGATTCGTCGGTCGACCAGTCGATGCTGACGGGCGAGCCGGTGCCGGTCCAAAAGGGGCCCGGCGACGAAGTGATCGGCGGAACGATCAACCGCAACGGGACCTTCCTGATGCGGGCGACGCGGGTCGGGCGCGACACCGCATTGGCCCACATCGTCGACCTGGTCCGGCGGGCCCAGGGCTCCAAGGCGCCGATCCAGCGTCTGGCGGATCGGATCGGCGGCGTCTTCGTGCCCGTGGTCCTCGGCATCGGCGCCCTCACCTTCGGCCTCTGGTTCGTGTTCGGCCCGGACCCCAAGCTGACCCACGCCCTGGTGGCGTTCATCACGGTCGTCGTGATCTCGTGCCCGTGCGCCATGGGCCTGGCAACGCCGACGGCAATCATGGTCGGGACGGGCAAGGGAGCCGAAGCGGGCATCCTGATCCGCGGCGGTGAGGCTCTGGAGATGGCGGCTCAGATCGACGCGGTCGTCTTCGACAAGACGGGCACGCTCACCTGCGGCCGGCCCTCGCTGGGCCGTGTGGTCGCGGCGCCGGGATTCTCGGCCGACGAGGTTCTGGATCTCGCTGCATCGATAGAGCGTGGCAGCGAGCATCCGCTGGCCGCGGCGATTCTCGCCCGCGCTGACGAAGCGGGCCTGGGGCGGCGACCGGTGGAGGANNCGGAGGGCGTGGACGCCGGGCCGCTCGCCGCCGTTGCGGACTCGGGCTCTGCGGTCACGTACGTGGCGGTGGACGGTCGACTTGCGGGGGCGCTGCCCACTGTCGACGAGATTATGCCGGAGGCGGCGAGTGCGGTTCGTGAGCTCGAGAGCGCCGGTCTCGAAGTCTGGCTGGTCACCGGCGATGGGGCTCGGGTTGCCCGCTCGGTCGCCCTGGCCGTCGGGATTCCAGCAGATCGCGTACTGGCCGAGGTGCTGCCGGCCGGCAAGGCCGAGGCGGTAGCTGCGATCCAGGCCCGCGGCTTGCGCGTGGCAATGGTCGGCGACGGCATCAATGACGCGCCGGCGTTGGCTCGTGCGGATGTCGGCATTGCCATCGGAACCGGCGCCGACGTGGCCATGGAGGCCTCCGACGTGACGCTCGTCGGCGGCGATCCTCGCGCCGTGGCGACGGCAATTCGCCTCTCCCGCCAGACGAGACGTGTGATCCGCCAGAACCTGCTCTGGGCGTTCGGCTACAACGTCGTCCTGATCCCGGTGGCGATGGGCGCGCTCTTCCCCGTCTTCGGGGTCACGCTGAACCCGGCCCTGGCCGCGGGCGCAATGGCCTTCTCGTCGGTGAGCGTCGTTTCCAACTCCCTGCGGCTGCGGCGCTTCTCGCTGGGCGCACCCCCGGCCGCTGCCGGCCCCACGGTTGCGGCCCCGGTAGCGGCCGCTTAGCCGCCGCGAGGCATCTGCCTGCGATCAGACTTCATATGGCGGGAGCGCGTCCCTGAAGCCCGATTGGCACGGCGTGGCGCCGGGGTCTCTACACGCAGTAGGCGGCGACGACCACGACCACCAGCCCGAGGGCCGCCCCGCCAAGGGCCGATCGCAGACCCGCCGATCGGCCGAAGCCGACAGGCGTCGAGAGCTGCCCGATCGCGAGCCCCACGACGGCGACCGGCACGGCCAACGCCGCGGCAACGACCCCGAGCGGCAGACTACGGCCCAGGGGATGAATGAGCACGGCGTCCCGGGCCACGAAGGAAACGAGCATGAACGCGTCGGCAGCCACTAGGAACGCGGCCAGGACGCCGAGGACGGCGTCCTCTCGAGTTGCGGCCAGGAATGTCGGGTAGCTGACCGCGAAGATGCCGAGGGCCACAACCGCCGGAGCGAGGATCAGCGAGCCGTCGAGGCCGTTCGGGAGGGTCAAGCGCGGCGCAGGCCGGCTGAGTTGGAATGCGACGAGCGTGCCCACCGACAGCATCGCACCGACTACGCCGGCTTCGAATCCGCGTCGCATCCAGGGTGGGAGTAATCGGTGTCGAAACACGTTCGCATCGTACTCCCGAGGACCTGCCCTGCCGCTCGACGGCGATCCGGCGCCTACGCCTCGAAGCGGCGGAAGACCGCGACCGCGTTCTGGCCGCCGAACCCGAAGCCGTTGATGATGGCCGTGTCGACCTTCTTTGCCCGCTTGACGTTCGGGATGTAGTCGAGGTCGCACTCCGGGTCCGGGTTCTCGAGATTCGCCGTAGGAGGCATGACGCCGTCGCGAATGGCCCCGATCGCGGCCAGGCCGCTGACCGCTCCGGCGGCACCGAGCAGGTGGCCGACCATCGACTTGGGCGAACTGATCGCCACCCTGTAGGCGTGGGCTCCGAAGGCGGTCTTGATCGCCCGCGTCTCGGTCACGTCGTTGAGCGGGGTGGATGTGCCATGGGCGACGATGTAGTCCACTTCGTCCGGCGCGACTCCAGCGTTCCGGAGCGCCTTCGTCATAGCGGCTGCGGCGCCACGTCCGGTGGGGTCGGGGGCGCTGATGTGGAACGCGTCGGCGGTGAGCCCGCCACCCACGACTTCGCAGAGAATCTTCGCGCCGCGGGCCATGGCGTGCTCGGCCGACTCGAGAACCACCACCGCCGCTCCCTCGCCGAAGACGAAGCCGTCGCGGTCGCGATCGAACGGTCGGGAGGCGTGGGTGGGGTCGTCGTTGCGGCGCGACAGGGCGCCCATGTTGCCGAGGGCCGCGAAGGCGATCGGCAGGAGAGAGCCTTCGGTGCCGCCGACCAGTGCGACGTCGACCTCGCCGTCCCGGATCATGCGCACGCCGTCGATGAAGGCGATGACGCTGCTGGCGCAGGCCGCGACCTGAGTCAGGACCGGGCCGGTGATGCAGTACTTCATCGATACCTGGCAGGCGGCCATCGAGCCCGAGAGGGCGGGGATCGCAAACGGTGAGACCTGGCCGGGGCCCTTCTCCGCGATGACCTGTGTCCCGATGATGACCTGGTCCATGCCGCCGCCACCCGTGTTGATCTCGACGGCCACTCGATCTCGCTGGTCGGGATCGTAGGCACCGAAATCGATGCCGGCATCGTCCACGGCCTCGGTTGCCGCGGCCACGGCAAGATGGATGAAGCGGCTCATCCGGCGCGCCATCTTGCGGTCCATCGCAACGTTCGGATCGAAATCCTTGACCTCGGCCGCGATCCTGACGTCCAGCCCAACCGGATCGAATTGCGTGATCGCGCTCACGCCGGAGACGCCTGCAAGAAGGCTCTCCCAGTAGGCCTGGGCGGTATTCCCGATAGGGGTAACGGCACCGAGGCCGGTGACGACAGCGCGGCGGGCAGGATCCGTTGTGGGCACGAGCCATCTCCTAGGACGTGTTTCAAGCGGAGGCGACCACCGCTGGCGGCGCCCAGCTCATCTGGCCCGGCGGAACGTAGTGTCGTCCGCCGGCGGGACGGCGGTCGGAGCCACCGAACCTCACCCGGCGCGGCGACAACCGACCTGCGGATTGTACCGACTCGGCGCCGGTCCGGCGCCTCAGGGCCGCTCGGGCTGGCCTTCGCGCAGCAGATCGATGACGCGACGCAGGAAGATTCGGACTGCCTCCCGCTCTGAGTCGCTCAACGGCTCGAGAGCCCCCTCGACTGCCCGGCCTCGCCAGCTGTACGCCCGTTCCACCTCGTCGACCGCATCCGGGTTCAGCCTCACTCGCACCACGCGGCGGTCGTCGGTATCTCGTTCGCGAACCAGGTAGTGAGCCGCCTCGAGCTCCTCCACGACTCGACTGGCCCAGCCGTAGGAAATGCCGAGACCTGAGGCGAGCTGGCCCACGGTCCGCTCCCCGTGCTGGTAGACGTGGATGGCCGCTCTGACGGCGTGGGTTGAAACGGCCGGGGACGCCGTTCCGTGGGTTCTCTCGTTGTCGCCTTGACCCGCTTCGACGCCGGAGGCCTCGCCCGCCTCCATGTGGCGCGTTGCATAGGCGGCGTGCAGGAACTCAACCAGCAGACGGCTCGTTTCGAGTGCCCCTTCGGACACCCGGTCTTCCGCCCTTTTGCCGGCGACAACTGCCGACTTGTCAACCATGGCCCGAATATACCATAATCAGGCTAGTAATCATTGCCTCGCACAAGGATATGCCGAAACGTGAACACTGCGCCCGTCTCTCCTGACGCCAGTTCCCGCCGCCGCTGGCTGGGCCTGACCATGCTCAGCGTCGGCGTGGCCATGATCATCGTCGATGCGACGATCGTGAACGTCGCGGTCCCGTCGATCGCGCGCGATCTTGGCCTGTCCGGCACCGGCACACAGTGGGTCAACACGATCTACGCGCTGGTCTTCGCGGCATTCCTGGTAACGATGGGCCGGCTCGGCGATCGGATCGGGCGTCGAAAGATGTACCTGGCCGGTCTGGCGCTCTTCCTCGCGGCCTCCGTGCTGGCCGGTTTCGCCCCTTCCGGCGAGACGCTGATCGGGGCAAGGTTGCTGCAAGGGCTGGGCGGGGCGGCAATCCTGCCAGCAACGCAATCGATCCTGAACAGCAGCTTCCGCGGTCGCGATCGTGCCATCGCATTTGGGATATGGGGCTCGGTCATCGGCGGCATGGCCGCTCTCGGCCCGCTGATCGGCGGCTGGCTGACGACCTACCTGTCGTGGCGCTGGGCCTTCTACGTCAACGTGCCGTGGGGTCTGCTGGCGATCGTCGGCACCATCATGTGGATCGACGAGTCGTGCGACGAGGATGCCCGCAGCGGGTTCGATCCGTTTGGGTTCCTGCTCGTGACCCTGGGGTTGTCGGCCATCGTGTTCGGCCTGATCGAGGGCTACACGTACGGATGGACGGCGCCGTCCCAGCCGTTCGCGCTCCTCGGCTGGAGCTGGCCCCTCGATTCGGTCTCGGTCATTCCGTTCGCAATTGCGTTGGGCCTGGTCTTCCTGGTGGCGTTCGCGGTCGTCGAGATTCGACGGGAGCGGGCCGGCAAGTTCTTCCTGTTCGACTTCGGCCTGTGGCGCTACCCCGCATTCCGCTACGGCAACCTGGCCGGTTCCATCGTGTCGCTCGGCGAGTTTGGACTCCTGTTTGCGCTGCCGCTCTTCCTGCAGGCTGTTCTTGGAATGTCCGCGTTCCAGGTCGGGCTCACCATCCTGTCGCTCGCCGTGGGCGCGTTCTTCGCCGCGCCTCTGGCAGCGGGCCTGTCGAACAGGTACGGGCCGCGCCGCGTCGTGACTCTGGGTATGGCCCTCGAGGCGATCGGCATATTCGTTACGACGCTGCTGCTCTCGCGCGACCTCAACGTCCTGCTGCTCGTGCCCCCGCTGTTCGTCTACGGGCTGGGAGTGGGTTTCGCCACCGCCCAGCTGACGAGCGTCGTTCTCGCCGACGTGCCGCCTGAGGTTTCCGGCCTTGCCTCGGGCACCAACTCGATGCTGCGCCAGATCGGTTCAGCCCTGGGCATCGCCATCCTGGGCTCCGTCCTCTTCGTCTCGCTCGGCGTCGGCACTGGCGATCGACTGGCGAAGATCCCGGGCATGCCAGCGGTGGCCCAGACGGCCGTCCGTCAGGCGATCGAAGGTTCGGCCGGGCAGGCGCTCATCGGCTTCCGGACAGGCGTAGTTGATCCGGCTGTGGCCAAGCAGCTGCCTCCGGGCCTCGATCCGGCCACACTCGCACAATTCGGCAAGTCCGTTGCCCCGCCGATCGAGTACGCATTCGTCGACGCCGCTCGTCTGGCGGGCTTCGTTGCCACTGGGTTCGTGCTGCTCGGGCTTCTCTTCTCGCTGCTACTACCCAAGACGAAGGCGCACGAGCGGCTCGTAGAGCCCGGAGCGGTCCCAACCGGCGCCGACGGCTGAGGGTTGGCGCATCGGGAGTTCGATTCCGGGCCAGCCGGCTACTGCCCGTCGATGGCGGCGAGGTCCAGGCTCAGCGTGGCGTCAAGGAGGCTCCTGGTCGCCGAGTCGACGACGTCGACGAACCCGTCCGAGTCGTCTCTTTCGGTTGCCTGGCCCTCCCAGAGGAGATCTGCTGCGCCGCCCGCCAGGGTGATGTACGGCAGAGTCCGCCAGCGAGTTGGGCCGACGACGATATCCAGGCAGCTGGTCAGGCGCCGGCCGTCCTTGAGGTGCGTTTCGAGCGCGACTCTCACGACGACCTGGTCGGGGCCGTTGCCGTTCGACCGCTGCCAGCGCTCGCTGTCGGCCGAAGCGGCGACGACGAAGGTGCGCTCGGCCGTGGGCAGTCGGGCCTTCTCCCAGATCAGGTGTCTGGCTGTCGCGATCAGCCCGCGGGCGCGCGTCACCGCGGTCAGGAGTTCCCAGGCCACAGTCAGATCGCGCGACATGGCTGCTCCTTCGCCAGGCGACCGACAGGATTCTCCCGCCCTTCTCCGGCGTACGCAGGCTTTGGAAGATTACAGCCTGCGACCGCGACGCTACAACACTGAGTTTGGCCTTCGGTGTTTGGCCCTCCGAGTCGGCCTTCGATTGGCGGGCGGGAGTGCGTCGAAACACCGCCCGTCACTTTGCCTCGGTCAGTCGCCCGTGTATTGCTTGAAGATGACGGCCGCGTTGTGGCCGCCCAGGCCGATGTTGTTGGACATGGCGTAGCGCAACGGCTTCTCGATCGTCTCCGTGGCAACGTTGACGTTGCACTCGGGATCGGGCTCGACGTAGTTGAGCGTTCCGGGCACTGTCTGGTGGTAGATCGACAGGACGGTCGCGATGCCCTCGAACGCGCCGGCGGCGCCCATCATGTGGCCGGTCATGGACTTGGTCGCGGAGATGAGAATGTCCGGCGTGTGGCTGCCGAAGGCGGTCCAGACGGCCTCGCTCTCGCGCTTGTCGCCGACAGGCGTCGAGGTGCCGTGGGGGTTGATCATGCCGATCTCGTCGGCCGGAACGCCCCACCGCTCGAGGGCCATCTTCATTGCTCGGGCCGAGCCCTCGCCGCCGTCGGCCGGAGCGATCATGTCGAAGCCGTCCGCGGCCGAGCCGTAGCCGACGACCTCGGCGTAGATCTTCGCTCCCCGGGCTTTGGCGAGCTCGAGATCCTCCAGGATCAGCGCACCGGCGCCCTCTCCCAGGACGAAGCCGTCGCGGGTGCGGTCGAACGGGCGGCAGACGGTCCCGATTGGCTGTCCCGGGAGCGGCGTGCCCATGCCCCGCATGTTGGTGAAGCCGATGTGGACCAGCTCGAG
>PMNU01000093.1 GCA_003165675.1 Chloroflexota bacterium | reverse complement strand
CTAGGCACGTCGCCGATTCTTGGCCTGAGAACGAGCCGCTCGCGCCGCCGCCTCAGGGTTACGGCCGCAGCGTTCCGAAGAAGACCTGCCAGGCCAGGAGCGACTTCGCGATCAGGCTGAAGAGCATGTAAGCCCGCTCGCCGTAGAGGTAGTCGCGCCAGCGGCCGATCTTCCGGTACTGCAGGACCATGTTGATCGCGAAGACGTTGAAGAAGATGAAGAGGGTCACGAAGATCGCGATCACGAAGCCGGGGATGGGGGCCGAGCCCGGTTCCGTTGCCGAGACGAGGATCGTCACGAAGATGACCAGCCACGGAACGGCGCCGGCGATGCAGCCGAAGACGTAGTGCAGCCATTGGGGTCGGTCGCGGCCTTCGTTGGCGATCTCCATGCTCCAGCCGAACATGATCATGGCCGCGTTGGCGCCGAAGATGGCGATCAGCGTTCCCACCTCCTGGACCCCCGCCAGGGCCGCGATGACCACGATCATCACGCTCGAGCTGAACGCGTACTCGATCCATCGGATCGGATTCTGGCCGCGAGCGAGGTGGGCTTCGTACCAGCGCCGGACCGGAAAGGCCATGCTGAAATGGGCAATGGCGCTCATCAGGAAGAACAGGGCCACGGCCGGACCGATCGGCAGGTCCCACAGGGACCGCTGGGCAGTGACGAGATGACTCGAAGCCTGGTCGAAGTGGAGGTAAGTGCCCACCACGGGGGACGTGACCACAGGGTTCCTGGCAAAGGACAGGGCCAGGATGGCCGCGGCCTGGATCAGGTGCAGCGCCGCCAGGATGGCGTTCCAGCGGAACAGGCTCGCCGATCGATCGACCGGGATGGCGGTAGCAACGATTGAGGACATGCGAACCTCCGACGAATCAGAACGGGGTCCTACTGTGCTCGCGGGAGTACGCATCAACAGTATCCAGCGGCGTTCGCGTGTCCAGACCCGGGCGGGCGGGGCGCCGGGGCGCCGGGACACCAATGCGCCAGGGCGCCAGGGCGGGCGGGGCGCCAGGGCGCCAGTCTGAGCGTCTCAGAACGTCAACCGGCTCCTCAGCCGCGCGCTCGGGGGTGCCTTTGCGACCACCCGGGCACGCCGACAACACGAACAACGGCCCTGAACGACGGCTCCATCCCAGCGTAGCGTTTCAAGCAAGATCCCAGCGGTGATTCCCTCACCGGCACGACACTCGCTCGCAGAGCGCAATCCGGAGATCCACGTGAGCCCAACCCAGACCGAAGACGACGTTGCGGCGATTGCCAAGCGCTGGAAGAACAAGCGCGGCAGTCTGATCATGGCGCTGCACGGGCTGCAGGACCGCTACGGCTACGTCCCGCGGGAAGCCGCAATGAACCTCGGCGAGCAGATGGACGTGCCGCTGGCCCGGATCTACGAAGTCCTGACCTTCTACAACTACTTCCGCCTCAAATCGCCCGGCAAGCACGTGGTGTCCGTGTGTATGGGCACGGCCTGCTACCTCAAGGGAGGACAACAGCTGCTCGACCGCGCCTCCAAGAGGCTGGGCATCAGCCCGGGCGAGACGACGCCCGACGGTGAGTACCACCTGCAGGTAGTCCGGTGCGTCGGCTGCTGCGGCCTGGCGCCCGTTGTCACGCTAAACGCGACGCTGCTGGCCAAGGTGACGGCCGAAACGCTGGATGCACATCTGGTCGGCGCCGGGGGCGACGCCCCTGCCCGCGCCGAGTCCGGCCCCACGGTCTCTGCCACAACCGCGGCCGCTGCCGACGGGAAGGCGTGACATGCCTCGATTGACGCTGCCCGATCTGCAGGCGCGCGCCGAGGTCAAGCCGCCGGCTCCCGACAAGCCGATCATCAAGGTCGGTCTGAGCACATGCGGCCGTGCGGCCGGAGCGGACCCGGTCTTCGACGCCCTCACGGCCGAGGTGAAGCGACGCTCCCTGGAGTGGCGCGTTTCTCGCACCGGCTGCGCCGGCATGTGCANNACGCCCGAGTTCGCCACGCAGCTCGTGGCAGACTGCTCGGAAGGCAAACCGCTGCCGAATGAGCACCGCGCCCCCGGCATCGCCGATCTGGCCCGGGTCGCCGGCGATCCCGTTGCTACTGACGGCGGCCCGCGGCAGTACCGCATCGTTATGCGCAACTGCGGCGTGATCGACCCTGAGGAGATCGACGAGTACCTGGATCGGGGCGGATACCAGGCCCTGGCCAAGGCCCTCTCGTCCATGTCGCCGGAGCAGGTCATCGAGGAGCTCAAGGTCAGCGGCCTTCGAGGCCGCGGCGGTGCCGGATTCCCGGCCTGGCTCAAGTGGACCCTGACCCGCGAGTCGAAAGGCGCCGAGCACATCATCGTGTGCAACGGCGATGAGGGCGATCCCGGCGCCTACATGGACCGCAGCGTCCTCGAAGGCGATCCCCACGCCGTTCTCGAAGGCATGATCCTCGGCGGATTTGTAATCGGAGCCAGCACGGGCTTCTTCTACATCCGGGCCGAGTACCCACTGGCCATCCAACGCATCGAGAAGGCGATCCGGCAGGCAAGGGCCGCCGGACTCCTGGGCAACAACATCCTGGGCACCGACTTCAGCTTCAACGCCGAGGTCCGACTCGGCGCAGGGGCTTTCGTGTGCGGCGAGGAAACCGCCCTCATCGCATCGCTCGAAGGCAAGCGCGGGACGCCGTCGCCTCGGCCGCCTTACCCGTCGGTCAAGGGCCTGTGGGGACAGCCGACGATGATCAACAACGTCGAGTCCCTCGCCAACCTGTCGCAAATCATCCTGCGCGGGGGCGAGTGGTTCGCTTCAATTGGCATGGGCAAGTCGACCGGGACGAAGGTTTTCGCCGTCACAGGCAAGGTCAAGCACGCCGGGCTCGTCGAGATTCCGATGGGAATGACCCTGCGCGATGTGGTCGAGGGGATCTGCGGCGGAACTGCGTCCGGCGGGCCGATCAAGGCCGTCCAGACAGGCGGCCCCTCGGGCGGGCTGATCCCCGCCAGTGAGCTGGACACGCCGATCACGTACGAGCACCTTCAGAAGCTCGGATCCTACATGGGCTCGGGCGGCATGATCGTCATGGACGAGACGGACGACCTGGTCGAGCTCTCGAGGTTCTACCTGGGCTTCTGTGTCGATGAGTCCTGCGGCAAGTGCGCTCCGTGCCGGATCGGTGGCACGCAGATGCTGCGGCTGCTCGACAGGATCGCGGAGGGGAGGGGCACCGAGGAAGATATCGCGACGATCAGACGGCTGGCCCGGGCCATGCAGAAAGCTTCCCTTTGCGGCCTCGGCCAGGGCGCTCCCAATCCAGTTCTGTCGGCCCTGCGCTACTTCGAACCCGAATTCCGAGGCCGGCTGGTCTCGCACAGCAATTGAGCGTGCCACCTGTGACCGAGATGATCCTAGCCACGATAAACAGCCTCCCGGTTGAGGTCGAGGCCGGTACCACCATCCTGGATGCAGCGCGCAAGGTTTCAGTCCGAATCCCGACGCTGTGCAAGCACCCGGACCTCGATGCCACAGCCGCCTGCGGCATGTGCATCGTCCGCGTCGCGGGTTCGTCCAAGATGCTGCGGGCCTGCTGCACGCCGGTCGAGCCCGACATGGAGATCACCACCGAAGACCCGGAGATCATCCACGTCCGCCGGACCGTCATCGAGATGATCCTGTCGAAGCATCCGAACGAATGCCTGACCTGCGGTCGAAACCAGAACTGCGAGCTCCAGACCCTGGCCGCCGACTTCGGTCTGCGGGAGATCTGCCTGGACAGCATCGTTCCCGACCTGCCCATCGACAAGTCGACCCGCGCGGTCACGCTCGACCCGCGCAAGTGCATCACCTGCGGTCGTTGCATCCAGGTGTGCCAGCAGATCCAGGACGTCTGGGCCCTCAGCTTCCTGCAGCGTGGCATCGACACCCGTATCGCCGCCGCCGGCGACATCAGCCTGGCCGACTCACCGTGCGTCCGATGCGGCCAGTGCTCCGCTCACTGCCCCACGGGGGCAATCGTCGAGTACGACGAGACGCAAGAGGTGTGGGACAAGCTCCTGGACCCGGATGCCTACTGTGTGGCGCAGCTCGCCCCGGCCGTCCGAGTCGCGATCGGGGAGGCATTCGGGTTCCCGGTCGGCACGAACCTCACCGGCAAGACCTACGCCGCTCTTAGGCGGATGGGCTTTGAGGCCGTCTTCGACACCAACTTCGGCGCCGATCTGACGATCATAGAGGAAGCCCACGAGTTCGTGGAACGGTTCAACAACCCCAACGCCGTCCTGCCGCTGATCACCACGTGCTGCCCGTCGTGGGTGGACTTCATGGAGAAGTTCCACGACGACATGATCCCGCACTTCTCGTCGTGCAAGTCGCCCCAGGCGATGGTGGGAGCGCTTGCCAAGACCTACTACGCCGAGAAGGTGGGGCTGGACCCGGCCAAGGTGTACGTCGTCTCGATCATGCCCTGCACGGCCAAGAAGTTCGAGATCATCCGCAGCAAAGAGATGCACTCGTCCGGGTTCTGGGACGTGGACGTCTCCCTGACCACGCGCGAGCTGGCCCGGATGATCAAGCAGTCGGGCATCAACTTCAAGGCTCTGGCCGAGGAGCAGCCCGATCAGCTGTTGGGCGCCTACACCGGCGCCGGCACGATCTTCGGCGCGACCGGCGGCGTCATGGAGGCAGCGCTGCGGACCTCGCACTACCTGATCGCCGGCGAGAACCCGGCCCGCATGGAGTTCCAGAAGACGCGCGGCCTCGAAGGCGTGAAGGAAGGGACGACCGTAATCGCAGGCAAGGAGATCCGCTTCGCGGTGGCCCACGGCCTGGGCAACGTCGAGACGGTCCTCACGCGAGTTCGGGAGGCTCGCGACGCCGGTACGGAGCCGCCCTACCACTTCATCGAGGTCATGGCCTGTCCCGGGGGCTGCGTCGGCGGCGGCGGCCAACCGTACGGCGTGACGGACAAGCTGCGAGCCAAGCGGGCGGCCGGTCTCTACCAGGATGATCAGAGCGGCCTGTGGCGCTGCGCCCACGAGAACCCCTATATCCAGAAGCTATACGAGGATTTCCTGGGCGAGCCGCTCGGCGAGAAGTCGGTGGAGTTGCTCCACACGAGCTACCGTCACCGCCCGATGTACCGGCGGTAGAAGGAGCTCAGGCCGCCTCCAGCTCCCCGAGGGCAATCGGTCGGCGGGCCGACCAGCTCGCGCCAGCGCTCGCCAGTGCGACGCAGGCTATGGCGGCCAGGTCCGGCGTACGCAGCACCTGGCCAAGCATCACGAACCCAACGCCGGTCGCGATAGCCGGCTCCAGGCTCATGAGGACGCCGAAGGTCGAGGCCGGCATACGTCGCAGCGCCGCGAGTTCGACCGTGTAGGGAATCGCGCTGCTGAAGAGGCCGATCACCGCGCCACCGGCCAACGCGGACGCCACGAAAAGCGGGCGAACGTCGGAGAGCGTCAGCGTCACCGGCACAATGAGCGCCGACGCGACGACCATCGCCAGCGTCAGGCCGCGGCCGTCCGGCCAGTGGCGTGCCACTCGCCCGGCGACACCGATGTAGATCGCCCAGCACAGTCCGGACGCGGCCGCGGCCATCACGCCCACGGAATCGTCGGCCGTCAGCCTGCCTCCGGCAAGGACGTAGATGCCGGCCGCGGCAAGGGCCACCCAGACCAGGTCGAGGACGCGGCGCGAGCCGAGCACGGCAACCGCCAGTGGGCCCCAGAACTCGATGGTGACGGCCACGCCGATCGGAATCCTCGACAGCGATACGAAGAAGAAGGAGTTCATCGCCGCAAGGACGAGCCCGAGGCCGACACAGCTCAGCAGAGCCGCCCGCGAGGCCCCTCGGATACGGGCCGGTCGAAGCGCCAGAAGCATGAGGGCGCCGAACACGATCCGCATCGAGACGGCCGGCATCGGCCCGTAGTCGCGGACCAGGACGGTGGCTAGCCCACCGCCGCACTGGACCGAGAGAGACCCTATCAGGATGAGCAGCTCCGGCGGAACAGTGTCCAGTCGGCTTTGACCGCGGGATCGAGCCCGCGTCCTGCGCTCGTCCATCGGCCGGATCGTACCATCGCCGGATGCCGGGTCCGGCTCACCGGCGATGGGCGCCCCGCGAGCCAATGCAAGCGGGTCGCCACTCGCCGCTGGATCACCCTGCAGGCCGCCGCAATGCGCTGGCGAAGTGGTGAGATCGCCGCCTCAACCGGCTTCGCAGCCCCTCGCGCCGGTCGACCTCACTCGCACCGCATCCTGCTGTGTGTCGTCCTTGTGGAGAGACGAACGAGCGGACCGAAAAGTTCTCGCCCGGCGGCGACGAACCGGCACCGTTGCGGGCCGATCGCTGGGCGGACGGTTCAGCCGGTCGCCGGGTCGACTATTCGGTCGGCGTTGCCCCCAGCAGCGCGCCGCTCTGCGGAATCTCGCGGACCGGCCCGTGCAACTCCGGCTGGCGGCCGTTCGACAGCGCAACCGCCGATCCGACGAATCCATGGAATAGCGGGTGTGGCCGGTCCGGCCGGCTTCGGAATTCCGGATGGAACTGGCTGGCCACGAACCAGGGATGGTCCTTGAGCTCGATTATCTCGACGAGCCGGCCGTCTGGCGACTGACCGGACAGGACCATGCCGGCGGCCTCGAGGAGCGGACGGTAACGGTTGTTGACTTCGAAGCGATGACGATGACGCTCGTAGATCAACTCGCATCCGTAGACCGTGGCAGCCTTCGAGCCGGGGGTCAGGCGGGCCGGATAGAGGCCCAGCCGCATCGTGCCGCCCTTCTCCTGCATCGTCCTCTGGTCGGGCATGAAGTCGATCACCGGGTGCTCGGTGAACATGTCGAACTCGGTCGAGTTGGCGTCCTCGGTGCCCAGCACATCGCGCGCGAACTCGATGACTGCGCATTGAAGCCCCAGGCACAGGCCGAGGTAGGGCAGGCGCCGCTCGCGGGCGTACCTGGCGGCGAGGATCTTGCCCTCGATGCCGCGGTGGCCGAAACCGCCCGGGACAACAATGCCGCCGATGCCTCCCAGGAGTTCGTCCACTGAATCGCGGGTCAGAAGCTCCGAGTCGATCCAGCGGATCTTGACGTCGACCTCGTGGGCCCAGCCCGCATGCTTGAGCGACTCGACGACCGACAGGTAGGCGTCCGGCAGCTCGATGTACTTGCCGACCAGCGCGACCTCCAGCGTTGGCTTGGGGCGCTTGATCAAGTCCACCAGCTCGGTCCAGGACTCCAGGTCCGGCGGCTGGGCCGATCCCTCCAGGCCGAGTTCTCTGACGAGCAGCGCACCGAGCCCCGACTCCTCGAAGAGGAGCGGCACTTCATAGATGGTGGCGGCAGTCTCGGCCGGAATCACAGCCTCGCTGGCCACGTCCGTGAATAGAGCGATCTTGTCGCGAATCTCCTGGCTGACCGGATGGTCGGATCTAAGGACGATCACGTCGGGCTGGATGCCGATGCCGCGCAGCTCCTTGACCGAGTGCTGAGTTGGCTTGGTCTTGAGCTCGCCCGTGGCGGCCAGGGCCGGCAGCAGCGTGACGTGGACGTAGGCCACGTTGCGCCGGCCGACGTCCTTGCGCATCTGGCGGATGGCCTCGAGGAACGGCAGGGACTCGATGTCGCCGACGGTGCCGCCGACCTCGACAATGACGACATCGGCACGGCCGTCGCGGGCCAGCTGCTGGATTCGCTCCTTTATCTCGTTGGTGATGTGCGGGATCACCTGGACCGTACCGCCCAGGTAGTCGCCGCGGCGCTCCTTGCCGATCACTGCCTGGTAGATGCGACCGGTCGTGACGTTTGACAGCTGCGACAGGTTCTCGTCGATGAAGCGCTCGTAATGGCCCAGGTCCAGGTCGGTCTCGGCGCCGTCGT
>PMNU01000133.1:7854-10145 GCA_003165675.1 Chloroflexota bacterium | reverse complement strand
GCGCGCCCGCCGGCACCACGGCGCAGCACCACGGCCGCTGGTCGATCCTACATCGCCTCGGGCGCGGAGATGCCGAGCAGGCCGAGGGCGTTGGCGAGGGTCGCCCTGGTCGCCGCGACCAGGGCGAGCCGCCCGGCCGAGCGATCCGGCTCCCCCTCGTCGATGACCCGGGCGTCGCGATAGAAGGCGTGGAACGTCGTGGCGAGCTCGGTGGCGTAGGCCGTGATGCCGTGCGTCTCTTCGGTTGCGGCGGCGTCCTCCACGACTTCGGGCAGGCGCACGATCTGGCGGGCCAGCCCCGCCTCGGGCGCGCCCGCGAGGATTCCCGCGAGCAGCCCCGCCAGCCGGGGGTCATCGGCTGCCGGCGGCTTCATCCCCGCCTCGGCCGCCTTGCGCAGGATCGAGGCGATTCGAGCGTGGGCGTACTGGACGTAGTAGACGGGGTTCTCGTTCGACTGCTTCTTCGCCAGCTCGATGTCGAAGTCGATGCCGCTCGAAGCGGCGCGTGAGGCGAAGAACCATCGAGCCGCGTCTACACCGATCTCGCCGAGCAACTCGTCGAGGGTGATGAACTCGCCCGAGCGCTTGGACATCGCGATTTCCTTGCCGCCGCGGACGAACCGGACCCACGCGGTCAGGATCATCTGGACCCGGTCGCGGTCGAAGCCCAGCGACTGGGCCGCGGCTCTTACCCTGGCCACATACCCGTGGTGGTCCTCGCCCCAGATGAAGACGATCCGGTCGTAGCCGCGGCTGAACTTCTCGACGATATAGCCGATGTCCGCCGCGAAGTAGGTGGGAGCGGCGTCGCCGGTCGAGCGCAGGATGACCCGATCCTTGTCGTCGCCGTACTTCGTCGATCGGAAGACGACCGCGCCGTCCTCCTCGTAGACGTCGCCGGCGGCCCGCAGCCGTTCGACGGCCTTGGCAACCCAGCCGTCGTTGTGGAGCGTGCTCTCCGAGCGCCAGACGTCGAAGTGGCAGCCGAGGTGATCGAGGCTGGCTTCGATGCCCGCGCGAACCTGTTCGGATGCCCACCGGCCGACTGCCCAGGCGGGTTCTTCGGCCGACTTCTCGGCTTCGACCAGGACCTCGGCTGGCACGTCCCTGGCCATGTCATACACGTAGTCGCCGCGGTAGCCGTCCTCCGGAATCTCGTCGCCGGCGCGAATGGCCAGGACCGATGCACCCAGGTTCTTGACCTGGCTGCCGAAGTCGTTGAAGTAATACTCACGAGTGACGGTATGGCCGGCCGCTGCCAGAACGCGGCAGAGGAGGTCGCCGGTGAAGGCGCCGCGNNGCGTTGCCGATGTGGAGCGGCCCGGTGGGGTTGGCCGAGACGAACTCGACGTTGATGTGCTCCGGATTCTCGGCGGCGACGTGGCCCCAGGCCTCAGGATCGGCGAGGACCTGCCGGGTCGCGGCCGCGAGGGCGGCGTCGGCGAGACGGATGTTCAGGAACCCGGGCGGCGCCACCTCGACCGAGGCGATCGGCGAGTCCGGATCCGTGGCGGTCGTGGCGACGTGCGCGGCGATGGCCCGGGCGATCTCGAGCGGCGCTCGTCGGTATGGCTTGGCCAGCCGAAGGGCGATGTTGCTGGCGAAGTCGCCGAAGCCGGGGTCCGACGGGCGCTCGATCGTGATGGGGGCGTCGTGGGCATCGGCGGGCGTGCCGGCATCGGCCGGCGCCAGGTCCGCCCGGGCGCGCAGCCAGGCGGCTTCGATGGCCGCGCGGACCTGGGATCGCAGACTGGTGGCAACGTCGGGGATCATGGCCGAATGGTAGCGAGCCCAACGCAGTTCCGTGGATCGGGTGGCGGGGGACAGCCACCGCCGAAGCGCCCGCGGCACGCTTTGGCGATGAACCTAGTGGGGCCAGACCCAGTCGCGGATCTCCGGTGCGTCCTCGCCCTCGGCGCGGGTGTAAGCCCGGGCTTCCGTGCGCTTGTCTTCCATGAGCTGACGGACGTGCCCGGCTCTCGCGTCCAGCCCGGGGATCCGGTCGATGGCGTCGATCACCAGGTGGTAGCGGTCCAGGTCGTTGAGCATGACCATGTCGAACGGGGTCGTGGTCGTGCCCTCCTCCTTGTAGCCGCGGACGTGNNTCGGCTTGTCGGTGGTGAAGAGGGAGTCGAACTCCGGGTCCGTCATGCCGTGCGGATGTTCCGACTCGGGCTCCAGGCGCATCAGGTCGACGACATTGACGACGCGGACCTTCACGTCGGGCAGGTACTGGCGAATCAGATCGACGGCCGCCAGCGTTTCGAGAGTCGGCACGTCGCCGCAGCAGG
>PMNU01000133.1:7618-7848 GCA_003165675.1 Chloroflexota bacterium | reverse complement strand
GCGGCTGCGCAGGCAGTGGTCGGTGACCGAGAGCATCGTGTTCGCGTCCGGCGGAAAGTAGACACGGATGATCTCGGACTTCTTGTTGACGACGTGGTCGATGAAGCCCGGGTCCTGGTGAGTGAAGCCGTTGTGGTCCTGGCGCCACACCAGTGACGAAAGCACGTAGTTGAGCGATGCGATCGGGCGGCGCCACGGAATGTCGCGGGTCACCTTCAGCCACTTGGCGT
>PMNU01000133.1:0-7519 GCA_003165675.1 Chloroflexota bacterium | reverse complement strand
GGTTCGAGGCCGTCTCGTCGGGTCCGAACATCCGGAAGTTGTCCACGTTGTTCTTCATGACATCGCGGATGAATGTGCCGGCCACGAAGGTGGCCTCGGCGGTTGAGCCGCCCGGCTTCTTCACCTCAACCGCGTAGTCGCGGAAGTCGGGCATGATCAGATCGCGCAGCAGCAGGCCGCCGTNNGCGCGCCACGTGCCCTCGACCTGCTTGCCGTCGACGATCTTGGGCCCGGTCCAGCCCTTGGGGGTCTTGAGAACGATCATCGGCCAGGTCGGTCGTCCGGTCGTGGCCCCTGAACGGGCGGCCGTCTGGATCTCGCTGATCTCGTCGAGGACCGTGTCCAGCGTAGCTGCCAGCTGCTGGTGGACGAGGGCCGGGTCGTTGCCGGTGACGAAGTACGGCTTGTACCCGTAGCCGACCATCAGGTCGCGCAGCTCCGGCTCCGGGATGCGGGCGAGGATCGTTGGATTGGCGATCTTGTAGCCGTTGANNTCGGCAGGACGGCGCCGTCGCCTTTGGGATCGAGGAACTTGTTCGAATGCCAGCCGGTTGCCAGCGGGCCGGTTTCGGCCTCGCCGTCGCCGACGATGCAGCAGACCAGCAGGTCGGGGTTGTCGAAGGCCGCCCCGTACGCGTGCGAGAGCGAGTAGCCCAGCTCGCCGCCCTCGTGGATGGAGCCGGGTGTTTCGGGCGCGACGTGGCTGGGGATGCCGCCCGGGAACGAGAACTGGCGGAAGAGCTTGCGGATGCCGTCTTCGTCCCGGGTGATGCTCGGGTAGAACTGGGTGTAGCTGCCCTCGAGGTACGTGTTGGCGACCAATCCGGGCCCGCCGTGCCCGGGGCCGATGATGTAGATCGCGTTTAGGTCGCGGGTCTTGATCTCCCGGTTCATGTGGGCGTAGATCAGGTTGAGGCCCGGCGTGGTGCCCCAGTGACCCAGCAGGCGCGGCTTGACGTCCTTCGGCTCGAGGGGCCGGCGCAGCAGCGGGTTGTCGAGCAGGTAGATCTGGCCGACAGAGAGGTAGTTGGCGGCGCGCCAGTAGGCGTCGATGAGACGGAGCTCTTCGGCGCTGAGCGGTCCGCTGGCGGCCCCGGCCGGTCGAGCTGTCGTTCCGCTGTCAGCCATGGCGCTGTCTCCTTCGAGTTGTCTGGGCTCGTCCCGAGGGCGTGCGACCCAAGTCCGGTCGGCTCCGTTCGTGCCCGCCAATCTTGAACGAGTCGTGGCGCTGTGTCAGGAGCCCGCGACGTGGCCTCATGGTCGCGACCTGGGGGCGGGTGCTTCGGGCGGGGCTTTGGGCAGGGTTTGGGGCGGGGCGCCAAGCACAGTCGCTGTGGCTGGCTGTGGCGGAGACCGGTGCGGCGGCCGGAGGGCCCGAAGCCACCTCAGCCTCCCGCAGTCCAGCGCCCGACCCGCCGGTGATTCGACTTGCTCAAACGTTGAAGCGGTCGCCTTCGGTTATCAGCCGGACCGGGCCGGAGAAGGCGGATTGGGCGGCGGAGAGGGTTTCCGTGCGGGAGTGCCCCGAGAGGATGTGCGTCAGCAGCAGTCGGGCGGCACCGCCGGCCGACGCAGCCCGCGCGGCGTCGGCGGACGTGATGTGCGCGGCGCCCGGCGCAACCGGGCCGGCACCGAACGAAGCCTCGGACAGGAGAGTGTCGCCGGGGCGGATCAGCGGAATGAGATCCTCGACGCGACTGCAGTCGCCCGAGTAGACGAGGCCCTGGCCCGGGGTGGCCGCAGAGCCCGCAGCGGCCACCGACCCCGCAGCAGCCACCGGGCCAGCCGCAACCCGGAACGCATAGCTCTCTTCCGTATGGGTGACGCGCTTGACCTCCACCTCGAACGGCCCGACGCGGTGCGCTCCCTCGGATAACGCCTCGACGTCGAGCGCCTCCGCAGCGAAACCCGCGTAGCCGTCCAGGGCGTCCAGGCGGTCGGCCAGTCCGGCCGGGCCCAGGACCCGAACGCGCCGCGCCGGATCGAACTCCCACTTCAGGNNCTCGAGCGTAGACGCCAGGTTTGCGAAGGCACCCTGCCCCAGATCGAGCAGCAGGGCGGCGCGACCCGAACGGCCGGCGCCACTCGCCCCGCCGGCGTCCCCGGCCAGCAGCAGGTACGAAGAGGCGGCCGAACCGGCACGGTCGGTGTAGGCAGGAGCGGCTCCCAGGACGATCAATTCCACGGGGCAAGCCTAAAGGGTGGTCAAGGGGCCCGGGTGTCGGCTGGGCGTCAGTCGCGCTACGAAGAGCGGCCCCGGAATCGCTCGGGCAGAACCAGGTCGCCGCGGTCCACGGTCCGTTGAAGCGTCAATCGGTCGAAGCCCGCGGCGGCCACGATCTCGCAGGCCTCCTCNNTACCAGTGCAACCAGGAGAGGCTCGTAGAGCTCGGGTGCCGCGGCGTAGTCCGCGGGCAAGAACCAGGGCAGCATCCAGCGCTTGCACTGGTCCATGTGGCCGAGAGTGTCGAATAGGCGGCTCCGAATAGCCGCAGCAACCTCACCGAAGTACGGCGCCACTGCCTCCGCGAGCGTCTTGCCGGCCACGAACGACGCGATCCGGGACTTCACGTACGGCCCGTCCGGCATGCCGTGGACGGAGCCGATCGAGTAGTCGTAAGAGTGCGTGCGGAGGTGCTCGCGGATCTGGTCCTCGTAGCGGCTCTCGTACGTCAGCTCGACACCGAACCTGATCGTGACCCTGCCGGCCCACCTTTCGGCGGCGCCGCGAACCATCCGCTCTCGACTGGCGTAGTCGGCGTACCGGTAGGCGGGGGCGCCGGGCATGAAATCGAGGTGGTCCGTGATGGCGATCTCGCGAACGCGGCGCTCCGCGGCCTGAGCGCAGTACAACTCGAGCGGGACGGCCGAATCAGGCGAGAGCTCGGTGTGGAGGTGGGCGTCGAGCGGCACATCCCGTGCCTGCCCGATGGGGCGGTCAAGGTAGTCGTGCGTCTTCGTCACCGCTGAATCATGCCGGACTCGGGCCGCTCGTGTCAGAAGGCCGGTGGCCTGCGGGCGAGCCTTCGGCGACCGACCGGGCCTTCGGCCTGAAGGGCGGCCGGCAGCCACTGGACCGCCGCCTGCGCGCCATCCTCCTCCTATGCTGTCCGCCTGGAGCCGAATCGCCGGGACGGCAGGGATCGCCGGCTCTCCGCCCCGGGCCTGCTTCACCGCCCCGTGGCCAACCTCTCCGTCCGGCGCCAGCTTCACCGCCGAGAGGGACAGATTCCAACCGGGTGGCGCGAGACCGACACGGGGGCCTCCGAATAGTCACCAGAGCCCCTTTCGAGGGCGTTTGTTGGCCGTTCGAGGCTACTCTCGGGTTCCAGGCGCCCTGTCGAGAGTGTCGAGTCCGGACCGGTGCTACCCCGGTTGGCAATTGTCCAGATTGTCGCTATCTCCAGGCTGCGGCCCGACCCGGCGGTTATCAGCGGTTATCACTCGAGCGAGCGGCGCATCCCCGGGTGCTGGTCAGGCGCCGATCAAGCCCAGCTCCCGGCCCACCTTCGAGAAGGCTGCCAGGCAGAGGTCGAGCTGTTCGGTCGAATGCTCGGCTGTGACGATCGTCCGAATTCGAGCCCGATCCAGCGGGACCGTCGGGTAGACGACCGCCTGGGCGAAGACGCCCTCCTCGAACAGCCGCTGACTGAACCGCCCCGCCATCGCCGAGTCGCCCATCATCACCGGCGTGATCGGCGTCTCCGAGGCGCCCGTGTCGAAGCCGAGCCGGCGCAGCTCGCCCTTGAAGTAGGTCGTGTTGGCCCAGAGGCGATCGATCAGCTCGGGCTCGTCGCGCAGGACCTGGATCGCTGCCAGGCACGCTGCCGCGACTGCCGGCGGATGGGAGGTGGAGAAGAGGAACGGGCGGGCTCGCTGGATCAGCATGTCGCGCAGCGCCTGGCTGCCGGCCACGTAGCCGCCCAGTACGCCGATCGCCTTGGACAGCGTCCCAACCTGGATGTGGACCCGGCCGTGGAGATCGAAGTGATCCACCGTCCCGCGGCCGTTCCGCCCCAGCACTCCGGAGGCGTGGGCGTCGTCGACCATCACCGCAGCCCCGAACTCCTCGGCCGCCGCCACGATCTCCGGCAGCGGCGCGATGTCGCCGTCCATGCTGAAGACGCCGTCGGTGACCACGAGGATGAGCCGGTACGGCCGCCCCCCGGCGTCGGCGCGCCCCTTCGAGCGGGCCTCGCGCAGCAGTTCGCGCAGCGCAGCCGTGTCCTTGTGCGGGAACACGACGCGCGGCGCTTTGCTCATCCGCATGCCGTCGATGATCGAGGCGTGGTTGAGCGCATCCGAGACGATCAGGTCGTTCTCTCCGGCCACCACCGGAATGACGCCCGTATTGGCGGTGAAGCCCGACTGGAACGTCAGGACCGCCTCGACGTGCTTGAAGTCGGCCAGCTCGGTCTCGAGGCGCTCGTGGATCGTCATGTTGCCGGCGATCGTCCGAACGGCGCCGGACCCCGCACCGAAGTCGCGGGTCGTGGCAATGGCCGCTTCCTTCAGCTTCGGGTGAGTGGCCAGACCCAGGTAGTTGTTCGAGGAGAGGCTGATCAACTCCGCCCCATCGACCACCACCTCGGCGGCCTGGGGAGAGCTGAGCACTCGCATCGGACGGTAGAGGTTCTGGCGCTTGAGCTCGGCGATCTCGTCGGCCAGGAAGCCGAGCGGGTTCGAATTCGGTCGGGCGCCCTCTGCGGTCATACCGCGCCTCCTTCGTTCAGCATCGACTCGGCGGTCGACATGGGGTCGGCCGTCGACTCGGGTTCGGCCTCCGAGGCCTCGCTCTCCTGCGGCAGCAGCACGACTTTGCCGGCGACGCCCTGGGCCAGCAGGTCGAAGGCGTCGGCGTAGCGCGAAAGAGGCAGCCGGTGGGTGATGATCGGACCGACGTCCAGGCCTTCGCGGAGCAGCGCGGCCGTCTTGTACCAGGTCCGCCACAGCTCGCGGCCGGTGATCCCGTAGACGCGCAGCCCGCGGAAGATGATCGCGTCGTTGAGGTCGATCGTGACCGGGCGGCTCGGCAGGCCCAGGAGGGAGACCCGCCCGCCGTTGGTCGTCATCTCGAAGGCCTGGTGGATCGCCGACTCGGCGCCGCTCATCTCCAGGACCACGTCCACGCCGACCCCGCCGGTCTCGCGCCGGATCTCGGCGACGACGTCGCCGGCTCCGTCCAGGACGCAGTCGGAGCCCATGCGCGCGGCCATCTCGCGGCGGTGCGGCATCACGTCGGTGGCGAAGACGCGCGACGCGCCGGCAAACCGGCAGATCGCCACGGCCATCAGCCCGATGGGTCCGCAACCCAGGACCGCCACGCTGGCCGTGGTGATGTCCTCGACGAAAGTGGCGAATACGGCGTTGCCCATCGGCTCCTGGATCGCGGCGATCTCCGGGCTGAGACCATCGCTCGGCCAGGCGTTGCGCTCGGGCAGGCACATGTACTCGGCGAAAGCGCCGTCGGCGTCCACGCCCAGGATTCGAAGGTTGGCGCAGACGTGCTCGCGGCCGGTCCGGCACTGGTAGCAGGTCCAGTCGACGAGGTGCGTCTCGGCGGCGACGCGGGTGCCGAGGGGCACGGCGCCGGTGCCGGGCCCGTGAGCCACCACTCGTCCCGCCATTTCGTGGCCGAAGATGCGGGGCAGGTACTTGCCCAGGCGGCCCTGCGCCCACGGGTCCCAGCGGTAGATGTGGAGGTCCGTGCCGCAAAGGCTCACGGCCTCGAGGCGGATCAGGATCTCGCCGGGGCCGGGCCGCGGGACGGGGACTTCGCGCAACTCGGCGCCTGCCTCGGGCCTGACCTTGACCAGGGCCCGCATCGTCTTTGGGATGCGCAGGTCGATCGAGGTGGCGGCGGCAATGGCGGCGACGGAAGCCGACTCACCGGACGCCGTCTCACCCGAACCNNTCGTTGACAGCCGCTCCGGGCACGGATAGCGTGCAAGAACCGGAGGCGCGACATGGCGCGGCGAGATGTCCGGGCCCGCATCAGGGAGGTGGCGTGGACGCCAGGCCGAAACGGGCCCGCATCGCCGACGTGGCCAGGGAGGCGGGCGTCTCCAAGACCGCGGTCTCATTCGCGTTCAACAGTCCCGAGCGCCTCAACGCCGAGACCGCGGCCAAGATCCGCGAAGTCGCCAATGCCCTCGGCTACCGGCACAGGGCCGACACGCGGTCCACCGTCGCGAGGGTCTCGAAGACCGTCGGTCTGCTGACTCCGCATGCCCTGTCGGTCATGTTCAGCGACCCCTTCTACACGGAGCTGGCCGCCGGTGTGGCCTCGCAGACCGACGGAGCCGGCTACGGACTGGTCTTCGTTCCGCGGTTCAACGGCTCGCTGGCGCGGGCCATCGGCCGGACCGGGGTCGATGGGTTCGTGGTGGTGGGTCTGGCTGAGGATCAAGCGGAGGTCGAACAGATACGGCGGGCCGGCCTGCCGATGGCGCTGATCGATCGCGTCGCGCTGCCGGAGCACGCCTCGGTCGAATCGAGCGACGAGGTCGGCGCTCGAACCGCCGCCCGGCACCTTCTGGCGCTCGGTCATCGCGAATTCGTGGTGATCGCGGTCGCGCCGCCGAATGTCGCCGGCGGGTTCGACGACTCGGTTGAACCGAACGACATCGTGGCCTGGCGCCGATTGACCGGCTATCGCCAGGGCCTCGAGTTGGGCGGCGTCAAGCTCCGCGACGAGCGCATAGTGTCCGGACCGTCGACCTTTGACGGCGGGGTGGCCGCTTTCCATCGCATCTGGGACGACGGCCTGCGGCCGACGGCGATCCTGGCCATGAGCGACGCGCTGGCGATCGGCGTGATGTGGGCGGCTCGCGAAATCGGGCTGCATGTGCCCGAGGACCTGAGCGTGGTCGGCTTCGACGACCTGGAGATGGCGCCCCATTCCTACCCGCCGTTGACGACCGTGCATCAGCCGATCCGCGGCAAGGGCGAAGAAGCGGCCCGACTCTTGCTGCGTATGATCGCCAGCCCCGATCTGGAACGGCCCGAACACAAGATTCTCGACACGCGGCTGATCATCCGCGCGTCGACCTCCTCCGCGCGTCCCCGAGGCATGGTCGTGCCGCGACATCTGCGGACGGGCCTCGAGCGCGGAGCCCTGGGTCGTTGACGCCGTCGATGCCCGGAAGCCACGGCCGCCGCGACCCCCAAGCCGGTACCGTGCCCGATCGCCTGGCCGGCGCCGTCCCGGGCGCCTCGCCCGGGGGCTCGCNNCGCCACTCCGCCCAGTGGCTCGTCCGCCGGTCCGGACTGGGTCCGTGACGCGGTCTTCTACCAGATCCTCCCGGACCGGTTCGCCTCGAGCGTCCGCGTCCTCAAGCCCGGCCCGCTCGAGCGCTGGGACGCGCCGCCTACGCCAGACGGCTTCAAGGGCGGCGACCTGCTCGGTATCGCCGAGCACCTCGACGAGTTGCGCGAGCTGGGCATCACTGCCCTGTACCTGACGCCCGTGTTCGCCTCCGCGTCGAACCACCGCTACCACACCGTCGACTACGAGCTGG
>PMNU01000154.1:2589-3518 GCA_003165675.1 Chloroflexota bacterium | reverse complement strand
GGTCGTGGATCAGGTCCGGGCTCGGGTTCAATTCGACCGTGCCGCCCTCGCCGACGAAGGCGATCCGACCCCAGCGACGCGCCGCCCGAACTGCCAGCTGCCGACCGGCGGAGACACCGGAACAGTCGATCGCGACTTCGCAGCCAAGGCCGTCGGTCGCTTCGCGGACGCGCTCGATCGCATGCTCGTCGGCCGGAACCACCAGATCGGCGAGGCCCAGCTTCTCGGCCAGGGCGATCCTCTCCGGTACGACGTCCGCGCCGATCAGCTTGGTCGCGCCGCGTGCGCGGGCGAGCATCAACGAGGCGAGGCCCATTGGGCCGAGTCCCACGACCAGCGCCGTGTCGTCGCCTGAGACGTCGATCCGCCGGATTGCCTCGTAGCACGTGCCGAACCCGCAGGCGACGCAGGCACCGTCGACATAGCTCATCGAGTCCGGCATGAGAACGCAGTCGGCCTCTTCGGCCAGGCAGTACTCGGCGTTGCCGCCGTGACGCTGCCACCCGTAGGCCGCTCGCCTGGGGCTGGTGCAGCTGATCTGATACCCGGTCCGGCAGTCATGACAACGACCGCAGCCGCTGATGTGGTACAGCAGGACGCGGTCACCCTCGTGGAACCGGCGCATGCCCGAGCCCGTTGCGACGATCTGCCCGGCGGGCTCGTGGCCGCAGATGACGTTCTGGTAGGCCTCCGGGCCCTTGCCGAGATGCTCCCGGTAGATCGCCCGGATGTCGCTGCCGCAGATCGTCGAAGCCTTCATCTTGACGATGACCTGCCCGGGGCCCGGCTGCGGGACCGGGAACTCACGGAGTTCCACGGTGCTGTTCCCAGGCAGTACGGCTCCGAGCATCGTTGGCGCCATGTCGCGCTCCTTCTCTGACTCACGGGCGTGCAATCGGTGGCTTGTGTTATCGTTACCAGGCGTTCGA
>PMNU01000154.1:0-2536 GCA_003165675.1 Chloroflexota bacterium | reverse complement strand
ATTCGAGGACGTGAGCACTCTCAACGATGTCGCCCGCCTGGCCGGTGTCTCGACGATGACCGTTTCGCGAGTCATCAACGACTCCGGGTACATCAGCCCGGAGACTCGAGCGCGGGTGAACCGTGCAATCGCCGAGCTCGGCTACATGCCGAACGTCCTTGCGCGGCAGCTTCGCTCCAAGCGGACCAAGACCCTCGCCCTGGTCGTGACCGACATCGCCAACCCCTTCTTCACTACCATCGCGCGCGGGGTCGAGGACGCGGCTCGAGCGCGGGGCTACGCCGTCATGTTCTGCAACACCGACGAGTCTGAGGCCGAGGAGATCGAGTACGTCCGCGTCCTGATCCAGCGCCGGGTCGATGGAGTGTTGCTTGTCCCGGCGACCGACTCGAGCGGGTCGCTCCAGTTGCTGCGCGAGCACGCGCTGCCGGTCGTGGTCCTGGATCGGCACGTTCGCTCCGCGCTCGTCGATGAGGTGCTCACCGACTCCGAGACCGGAGCTTACCTCGCCGTCCGCCACCTGATCGACCTGGGCCACCGCAGCATCGCGATCCTCACCGGACCCGCCACGGTCTCCACGGCCGTGGACCGGGTCGCTGGCTACCGGCGCGCCCTCGCCGAGGCGGGTCTTGGAGCCGAAAGCGAGCAGATCCTGTTCGGCGAGTTCAACGAAGCCAGCGGATACGAGATGACCCGGCGGGTCCTGACGGCCCAGCCGCGGCCGACGGCGATATTCGCCGGAAACAACTTCATCGCCTTCGGCGCGATCCAGGCGCTTCGACAGGCGGGGGTCGCGATTCCGGACGGCATCTCGATAGTCGTCTTCGACGACCTGCCCCAGGGCTGGGTCCTGGACCCATTCCTGACCGTGGTCTCCCAGCCCGCGTACGAGATCGGCAAGCAGGCCGCCGAGCTGATGCTCGAGCGATTAACGGGCGATCCGCCCGGCGAACCTCGCACCATCGTCCTGGCGAGCGAGCTCATCGTTCGGCGGTCGACCGCGCCGCCGCGCCGCGAGGTCGCGGCTACAGTCCCCTCCCTGCGCGCGCACATGGAGAACCCTGCATGAGTCAGACAACGCCAGGATCGTTCGCCATCGCCGATGACGGCGTGGACCCGCGCCGCGTGCCCCAGCGCGTGCTCTGGACCGGCGCCCGGATGCCCGCCATCGGGCTCGGAACCTTCGGCTCGGATCGCTTCTCGGGCGACGATATTGCGGCGGCTGTGATCGGCGCCGCCGAGGTCGGCTACCGCCACTTCGACTGCGCGGCGGTGTACGGCAACGAGCACCTCATCGGGGCTTCACTCGAAACGATCCTGGGAGGCGGGATTCCGCGGGAAGAGCTGTGGGTGACCTCCAAGCTCTGGAACGACAAGCACGACCCGGCGGACGTCATCCCGGCCTTCAGGAGCTCGTTGCGGGACCTGCGCCTCGAGTATCTCGACCTGTACCTGATCCACTGGCCGTTCCCCAACCATCACGCGCCCGGCGTCGACGTGACCTCGCGCGCGCCCAACGCGAGGCCGTACATCCACGAGGAGTTCATGGCGACGTGGCGCGAGCTGGAGAACCTCGTGGACATGGGGCTGGTGCGGCACATCGGCACGTCCAACATGACGATCCCCAAGCTCAAGCTGCTCCTGCGGGACGCCCGCATCAAGCCCGCCTGCAATGAGATGGAGCAGCATCCGTGCTTCCAGCAGCCCGAGCTGTTCAAGTTCGTGATGGAGGCCGGGATCGTCCCGATCGGCTTTGCCCCCATCGGCTCGCCGACTCGTCCCGACCGTGACCGAACCGCGGACGATGCGGTAGACATCGAGGAGCCGGCGATCGTCGCCATCGCCAGGCGCCTGGGCGTCCATCCGGCTACCGTCTGCGTCAAATGGGCGGCGCAGCGCGGCCAGGTCCCGATCCCCTTCTCGATCTATCGCAACGAGTACCTGTCCAACCTGCGCTCGACCGTCTCCGAGCCGCTCACCGACGAGGAGATGGCCGCCGTCGCGGCCTGCGACCGCAACAGCCGTCTCATCAAGGGCCAGGTCTTCCTCTGGAAGGACGGCCAGAGTTGGGAGGATCTCTGGGACCTCGACGGCACCATCGCGCAATGACCCCGCAAAGTCGCGGACGCCACTGACGCCCGCGACCCTTCACAAGCGTCCCGGTTGCTCCAAGGAGGCGCATCGTGGTCAAGCCCGCGCTCTCGACCGGCCGTTATGTCGGCTCCTGGCCGAAGATTGGGATCCGCCCGGCAATCGACGGGCGCCGGAACGGGGTCCGCGAGTCGCTGGAAGACCAGACCATGGGGCTGGCGCGGTCGGCGGCCGAGTTCCTCAGCGCGAACCTGCGCTACCCGGACGGCAAACCGGTCGAATGCGTCGTCCCGGACGACTGCATCGGAGGCGTCGTAGAGGCGGCCCGCGCGGCCGAACGCTTCCGCAGGGAGGGCGTAGGGGTTTCGATCACGGTGACGCCCTGCTGGTGCTACGGCTCGGAAACGATGGACATGGATCCGCTGACGCCAAAGGCGGTCTGGGG
>PMNU01000103.1 GCA_003165675.1 Chloroflexota bacterium | reverse complement strand
CAGCACTGCTCGACTCGGATGGCGGACGCACTCTGCAGGCGATAGGTGAAGCGGAGGACATCCCGTTCTGCGCCCAGCTGGACGTGACTGACACCGTGCCGATCCTCCGAGACGGCAAGCCCATGCAGATCGAACGGCTCCAGCCCTGAAGCCGCGGGCCAAGCCAGCCGAGCCGGCCCGACTGATTCCCGACCGACTTAGCCCGCGTCGTCGCGGTCCCCCAGCCTTTGGTTGTACCGCGCACTGTGGCTACGAATCTCTACAAGTCCGCCACCCGTGACCCGGTCGATCACGATGCGCGGATCGTGCCGGTTTCCACGGGGACCCTGTTCGCGCGGCTCATGGCCGTACGGGCGAGCGCCTTGAGCCGCGCCGCGGTCGTTGGTGAGGATCAGCCGGCTGCCGGGGGCCACGCGGCACATGCCGCCGGCCGTGAACAGCGTGGTCGCCTCGTGCGCCACAGCCGGTTGGCAGGTCCGAGGCCCGGGGTTCTCTAGCCACTGGGGCGATTGCGGATGCAACGATGACTTTCGCTCCATTGGAACGGCCGCGAGGAAGCTGCTCATGACCGGTCAGTAGGTGACCGTGATCGCGCGAGCGATGCCATCGACTCGGACGAGCCCGCCGGTCGGGATGATGAACTGCGGCTCGGTGTGTCCGAAGTCGACATCGAACACGATCAGCGGGTCCTGACCGTACCGCTCGAACGCACGCCTGATTGCGTCGCGCTGGCTGCGCCGGAAAGCCAGCTTCGCGTCGTGGTCGAGTGGCCGCCACCTCGTCCATGCCTTCGCGCGCCCGACGAGGACCGCCACGAACTGGCGCAGCAGGCCACGCTCGCCGAAGGACTGGAGTATCCAGTAGACCTCATCATCGCTCGGCATCGATTCGGACGTTTCGATGAGGAGCACGCAGCCCGCGTAGTTCTCAGGCGGCCCGATCTCCCGATCGGCCATCGCGAGCCATGACAGCACCTCGAGGTTGCCGCCCCACGCAATGCCCTCGACGACCCGGTCAGTGGCGTGCCACGTCCAGGGCTCGGCGGGCTCGGATGGCCGCTCCCGCCGGAAGGTCTCGCGGTCGGACCACAAGAGGTCTACGTCGCCGCTATCGGTCGGCTCGACGAGGGTGTATTCGCCGGAGCCGAAGAGCGCCGCCTCGAATGACGCCCGCGTGGCGGGATGCAGCGCGAGCGGCCGGCCGAGGTGGAGCATGACTGAGCTGCCGTGATAGCCGACGACACCCGCGTTCCACAGGAAAACAAGTAGGCAGGTGTTGTCGCTGTAGCCGAAGAAGGGCTTTGGATGGGCCGCGATTAGGGCGCGGTCGAGGTACGGCAGCACGCGGATCTGGTCCTCGCCGCCGATCGTCGAAATGATCGCCGTTATCGAGGGATCAGCGAAGGCGGCGTTGAGATCGGCCGCCCGATCCTTCGGGTCGGCATTCATCTGTCGCGTCGTGGGGTACTCGACGGGCACGAGTCCGAACTCCTCGCCTAGGCGTTGCAGGCCGAGCTCGTAGGGGACGGGGAACAGGCCCGGCAGGCCCGACGAAGGCGACACGATCGCCACTCGATCGCCACGCTTCGGCTTACTTGGATATTGGAGCGGAGGCCGCGAGATCATGCTTGCGTCGTCATGATGGCGACCGCTTGGGTAGCCGGCCGTCCGAGGCGCTCGTCGCCCTCGATCGCAATTTCGGGGACTGCGTCCGGGACCGCAATAGTCCGGCTCAGGAGCTTCCACGCGACGTCCTGGGACATTCGAACGCAGGCGGCGGCCCCTCGCTCGTCGGCCATCACGAGGTGCCACCGATCGGCCTCGCGCCGCAGTGTCCAGCGTCCTCCAGCCTCGCCTCCGACCAGAACATCAACGCGCGTTCCGACATCCGCCTCGACCGCCTCGTAGGCACGCGGCAGGCTCCGCATGAATGTGTCGAGCACGGGGTGGAGGAACCTACGCTCAACTAGCGGCCGAGCGCCTAGGGCAAGGCGCATCTGGGCGTGGTGGACCCAGTGCTCGGTGTACTCCCGCGCGATATCGAGCCAGTACGGGGTGGGTCCGTCGCCGGTCCAGCCGACCGAAATGCCCGGCGCATCGAGGTCGAGCGCGGCGAGCGTGTCATCGACGCGGGGGCCGATGAATGCGAGCAATTCGACCGCGACGATGGGCGCTATCCGCCGTGCGGCGCGCACCCATTCGTCGTTCGAGCGNNGCTTGGGGAAGAGCCGAGCCGGCCGAGGTCACCTCCGAGCAGGTGAAGCGCGACGTCGTGGACGTTCCAGCCGGCGGTGGCCGTCGGGGCCGCCCAGCCCGAGTCGTCGAGCGAGCGCAGGAAGGCGAGCAGCTCGGCTCTCTCCGCCGAGATCAGCGGGCGAAGGTCGACGGGCGACAGGTCCCGGGCGACGTCCCAGCTTCTTACCATCGGCCGATTGTAGTTGCGGCGGTGGCCACCGATCGGGCCAAGGGATCAGCCGGAGGCATATTCGGTGCGACGAACCGGTGCTGCCCGCTGGGCTAGTCGTTCTTGTTCGGTGATCGGCGGGGTCCGAGAGCTACTCGGCCTTACCAACCGTCTGTGGTACACAAGGTGGTGGCCAGCCATTGACAGGCCGACCGAGGTCGTTGAGATTGGCACGGCATGTTCACCGAGAGCGCCTTGATCGTCCCGGTTCCTGCGGCGGAGCAGCTCGTGGGCTCGTGGCGGCGGCAATTTGATCGGGCAGCGCGATGGGGCATTCCCGCACACATCACGCTGGTCTATCCGTTCGCGCCCCCGGAGGCCATCGACGCTGGCGCCGTTTCTCGCCTGCGAGCCCTGTTCCGCCGCGCAGAGCGCGTTGCCTACTCGCTCATGGAGACGCGACGTTTTGGCGATCAGGTCCTGTATCTGGCGCCTTCGCCGGATGAACCGTTCCGCCTCCTGACCAAGATCATCATGGCGGAGTTTCCGGACTACCCGCCGTACGGAGGGGCATTCAGTGAGGTGATCCCGCATCTCACTATCGCCGACGGTGCTCCGCTCGAGGAGATCGCCATGGCCGAGGAGGCCGTCACGCCCGGTCTACCACTCCGCTGCTCGGCCGCAGAAGCTTGGCTTATGGCCGGCCGGGCCGAGGAGGCGTCGTGGGCGGTCGTTGAGCGTTTCGCCCTGGGGGCCTGACCTGGCGCCGAGGCGGTCCAGATCGTCACGA
>PMNU01000164.1:388-7418 GCA_003165675.1 Chloroflexota bacterium | reverse complement strand
CCAGGAGATCGATGGCCCCAGCAATTGCCACTCGCGAGTTGACCAGGCGTTTCGATGCGCTGGTCGCGGTCAACGCCCTGAACCTGGATGTCCAGGCCGGCGAGGTCTTCGGGCTGCTCGGTCCCAACGGGGCGGGCAAGACCACGACGATCAAGATGCTGATCACGCTGCTCCCGCCGAGCAGCGGCACCGCCAGCGTGGCCGGCCACGACATTCTCCACGAACCGCGGCTGGTGCGACGGTCGATCGGGTACGTGCCCCAGCTGCTGTCGTCGGACGGCGCGCTTTCGGCACGCGAGAATCTGATGACGAGCGCCCGGCTCTACCACCTGCCCGGCGCGGATCGAAGCGCCCGAATAGAAGAAGCGCTCGAGTTCATGGGCCTCGAGTCATCGGCCGACCGGCTCGTTCGAACCTTCTCCGGCGGGATGATCCGCCGTCTGGAGATCGCTCAGGCGATGCTCCACCGCCCCGAGGTCCTCTTCCTCGACGAGCCGACCGTGGGGTTGGATCCGACGGCCCGGAAAGCCGTGTGGGGCCATATTCGCGGACTCCGCGAAGCAGAGGGGACGACGATCCTGCTGACGACCCACTACATGGACGAGGCGGCGGAGCTATGTGGGCGAGTCGGGTTCATGCATCTGGGCAAGCTGGTCGCCCTGGGAACGCCCGCGGAGCTGTCCGCGCAGGCGGGCCCGGGCAAGGACCTCGACGACGCCTTCACCTATTTCACCGGCTCTGGGCTGGACGAGGCCGGCGAGCAAGGAGGTCAGTTCCGTGACGTCTCCAGAACGCGTCGAACGGCCCGCCGCCTGGGCTGAGCCGGTTGCGCCGGTTCGGTTTCTGCTGGACTCCTGGACGATCGCCGAAGGTGAACTGCGCAAGCTCCGCCACGATCCCACGGAGCTGCTGACTCGAGCGGTCCAGCCGCTGCTTTGGCTCCTCATCTTCGGTCAGGTGATGGCGCAGACTCGGGCGATCTCGACGGGCAACCTCGGCTACGAGGACTTCCTGGCGCCGGGCATCCTGGCGCAGAGCGCTCTCTTCTCGGCCATCTTCTTCGGCATCGCCGTCATCTGGGAGCGCGACCTGGGCGTCCTGCACAAGTACCTGGTCAGCCCGGCGGCCCGGAGTGCCCTGGTCACCGGCAAGGCTCTGGCGGGCGGCCTCCGGTCGTTGGTCCAGGCGGCGATGGTCTACCTGGTCGCCCTCCTGATCGGCGTGCACCTTCGCCTGGACCCACTCTCGCTTATCGGAGTGGCATTGGTCGTAGTCATCGGCTCCGCCGCCTTCGCGACCTTCTCGCTGGTGATCGCCTGTCTCGTCCGAACCCGTGAGCGCTTCATGGGCATCGGCCAGGTCCTCACAATGCCGCTCTTCTTCGCCAGCAGCGCGATCTACCCGATCGCCATGATGCCCGACTGGCTCAAGGTGGTCGCCCAGGTCAACCCGCTCACATACCAGGTGGACGCGCTCAGAGGGCTGATGATCCAGGGCGCAGTCGAGAGCTTCCCCCTCGCCCTCGACTTCGGAGTTCTGATCGGATCGACCATCGTCCTGATCATGATCGCGGCCCGACTGTACCCGCGGCTGGCCCAGTGAGGGCCGTGGCGCTCCAGAAGGAGGGTTCGGGCCGGCGATCGGCGGGTCACGCCGCTGCAGACGCGTCGCGGGCCGAGGGTCAGCCAGGCCCCGGCTTTGGCCTGGTCAGCTCGCGGTCGGCCTGAGCGATGGCTCGCAGGACTTGCGCCTTCTGGTCCTCGACCCGGTCGAGCGCGGCATAGACCTCGCTCCACGCCTCTCGCAGGACGGCAACTCGCCCGCCGGGTCCGGCAGCGCTCGTCTCCTGGGTGGCCGCCTGATCGGCCATCGCGCTGGCCGCCTGCTGCGCGGCGTGGAGCTGCCCAAGAGCGATCCGCTGGCTGGCGGCGGCCTGGGCCGCCATGACGGCCGTCTGCATCGCCGTCCGCGTGGTCGTGATCGCCGAGTCCAGAGCGCGGATCACTTCGGCGTTGTTCTCTTCGACGATCCGCAGCGACGCGAAACCCTGAGTCACCACCGCCAGGTGCGTCAGGATCTCCTGGCGCCGCCGTCGAACGACCGCCAGAACGTCGGCCCGCAGCGAGTCGGCGCGGGCAGGCTCGGTTGCCGCCGTCGCATCGATGCGCGCGCTGAGCAACCGATCGATACGCTCGGCGAGGAAGGCGTACTGGCGCAGCGTCTCGAGCTCCGTCCCAAGCGAAGCCTCTTCCTGAAGGATGGCCGCGTTGTCCTGTTCCAGGAAGAACCGCCCCTCGGTGATCCGGCTCAGGATCTCCTGCAGGTGGGGTTGCAACCTCGAGAAGCGCTCAAAGTATCGATCGAGCTCGCGGATCTCCACCTCGGGTGAGCGCTTGCCGCCGAGCTTGAGCCTGTTCGGGTCGATCTCGGCGGCAAGCCTGCGCAGGTCTGCCAGCCCCCGGGCCATCGGCGCCTTCGCTCCGAGAAGGGCGTCCATTGCGCGGAAGCGCCGATCGAGCAGCCTGCCGCTCATGGCGGCAGTTACCACGAAATCGCGTTCACCCAGCCGATCTATCGCCGCAACCGTCCGGACCGCCTCGGCGCCCGACGGCTCGGCCGACGCCAGGGAGTCGACGTAGTCGGCCGCCATACGTTCGATTCCCTCGACTGCGGCCGGCTCGATGTCGAGCCCCACAGGCACGCCAGAAACGAAGCCCGGCGGGGCCTTCGCGGGCTCCGCCGGGTGAGATGGATGGTCGGGTTGGCTCACTGGACAGGGCGGGGCGGCTACCCCTTGGGCTCGTCGGGCGCCTTCGCGGCGTCCGCGGGCTTGGGCGCGTCTGCAGGCTTCGCTGCATCCGCCGGCCTTGGGGGGCGCCGGGCGGCAAGGGGAGCGGGAGCCGGTCCGGCCGGCCTCGGCCGGGCGGCGGCGGACCCGTCGCCAGGTGTCGACTGGCCCTCGGGCCCGGTGAGCAACGGCGTGATCGTCCGGCGGGCAACCATCGCGAGAGCGCCGGCCTGCTGGATGACCTCGGACAGGGCGCTCGTGACGCCCTGGGCTCCGTTCAGAACCGTGAACTGGCCGACGTGTTCGAACGGCGCGGCCGCCGCACGAACGATCTCCGGCATGGTCTGGGCGATCTGCTGGGCGATGACCGCTTCCTGGTTCTGACTCAGGGCCGCGGCGCGGCTCTCGATGCCGGCCGCCTCCGCCTGAGTTCGAGCCCGGATTGCGTCCGCCTCGGCGAGACCGCGGGCTTTGATCGCGTCCGCCTCGGCCTGGCCGTTGACGCGAGTGGCGTTGGCCTGGGCCTCGGCCTGGAGCTTGATCGCCGCGGCCTGAGCCTCGGCCGCCAGGCGCACTTCCTGCGCGGCGGCCTCGGCCTGGCGAATGCGAACGTCGCGGCCGGCGGCGGCGAGGGTGGTCTGGCGATAGGCCTCGGCGTCGGCGGGCTTGCGGACGTCTACCTGGAGCTGCTGTTCCTTCTGCTGAGCCTGCAGCTCGGCGACGCGCGTCTCCTGCTCGACGACGGCCTGGCGAGCCTGGGCCTCTGCGAGAGGACCCTGCTGGCCGGCCTGCTTCTGGGCCTTGTCNNGCCTGGGCGCGGGCGATGCGGGCGTTCTGCTCGACTTCGGCCTGATGCGGCACGGCCAGGTTCTCGATGTAGTTGGACGGGCTGGTGATCGACTGGATCTGGAAGCTGTCGATGACGAGACCGAACGACTCCATCTCGAGGGTGCAGCGATCGCGGACCTGCTGGGCGAACTTGTCCTGGTCGCTGATCATCTCCTCGACGGTCATCGAGCCGGCGATGGCTCGCAGGTGGCCGACGAAGACGTTCTGAACCTTGGACTCGAGCTCGGCCGCGGGCCGATCCAGGAAGCGGCGGGCCGCGTTGGCGATGGACCGGAAGTCGTCGCCGACCTTGTAGACGATGACGCCGCGCAGGTCCAGGCGGATCTTCTGCTGGCTGACGCACGGTACGGCGATCTCGCTCTCGTGAGCCATCAGCGAGATGGCGCGGACCTTGGACAGGCCCGGCATGACCACGGTGCCGCCGCCCGTCACGATCTTGAAGCGCATGCTCTCGCCGGTGATCCCGCTGGCNNGAGCAGGACGACGAGGACGCCGATCCCGACGGCGAGAAGGAACATCTGGGAGTCAGTCATCGTGGAAGCCTCACTGCGTCGGTCGGCGCCACCTCAACAGTCCGACCTCCCAGGCTGCCGACCACCAGAACCTGGGTGTTCTTCTTGATCGTCGCTTCCGGGTCCGCGGCGGACGCCAGGAACCTCTCCGTCCCCTGCCGGACCTCGATCAGCACCTCGCCGAGGTGCCCCGGGGTGATGTCCGCCGTGACGCGCCCCATCTTGCCGATGACGTCGTACGACACTCTCTTGCTCTCCGAACGCTGGCTGGGAAATGCCTGCCCATGGTAATGCTTCGCCGGTTCAGGGTCGGATGGCGTTCGCCGCTCGAGGCGGGGCGATGAATCGGTCGGCATCGGCCCGGTCACCATGGGTAGGACCGCCGCCGACGGTCCCGGGTTCGGTTGACCTTGCCGCGGGCCCGGCAGAGACGAAGCGGCCCGCCCGGAGGACCGGGCGGGCCGCTTCGCTGGCGGGTAGGGGTCAGTGGTTGGGTATCTTCCCGACCGGGATCAGGGCCGCCTGATCGTCTCCGTTCGGGTTGTCCAGGCTGACGACCATCCAGCCCAGGGCCGGGGTCGCCTTCTGGAGACTCACGTTGACGCTGATCGGCAGCGTGGCCGATGAGTTCCTGGCGAGCGAGACGTACTGCCCGTTCGAGACGCTCGGGGCGAAGGCGTCGTAGGTCGCCGTCCCCGGAACCGCATCCACATTGCCGGTGATCAGGTCGAGACCGGTGATCGAATAGGTGAACTTGGGCGCTGCGGCTGTGATGCCCATTTCGCTGGCGAGCGCCGGGAGCTCGATGACCGAGCCGTTCATCGGCGCGTCCGCNNGGCATTGGACCACTGGTGCCAGCCGTTGATCGCGAAGATCATGCACTCGTCGGTGGCGGCACCGCCGCAGGCGTCACCCTGCTGCGACTGCACACCCACCGCCCTGATGCTGGCAATGCCCTTCGTGTGGTCCTTGTCGGAGATGCCCCACGAGTAGACGTCGGCCGTGCCGTCGTGAATGCCCTTGTTTCGTAGCAGAACGTTGGCGTTGGCCACGCCGCTGGTCACCTTGTAGGGCGAGGGCGGGCCGGCCGCTACCTGGGAATCGCCGCGCGGCACGAGCAGGAACGGAACATGGAGCGGGTAGACGCCTGTGCCTGAGGCGGTCGGGGTGGCCGTCACCACGCCCTCCACCGTCAGAACGGCGCCCGGGCCCATCCCGCCGAACGTCTCGGCGGTCGGCAGTGCCGCGACCGCCGAAGCGGAGAGCGACAGCGTCACATCGACGTCGCGCCACTGGTGAGCCGGAACCGTGACCTTCGAAGGATCGACCTTGACCTTCGCCCCGGCCTTACCGCCGATGAAGCCGGCGGCCAGGTTGTAGGTGATCTGCTTGGATCCCTTGTTGACGATCGTGAAGCTCTCCACGTCCGAGAAGGCGCCGTCGAGCGGCCGATATCCGAACGCCAGGCTATCGAGGTGGTCGTTCGTGAGGGCGAGTGCGGCCGTCGTGGTGGCCCGCTGAGCCTGCGCCACGCCGGAGCCGGCCCCAAGCGGGTCGTAGCCGACGATCGTGGCCGAGGTGTCGTCCGCGGTGCTCATGATCGCGGCCTTGACGTCGTTCACGTTCCAGCCTGGATGCGCGGCTATGACGAGGGCGGCGATGCCGGCAACGTGCGGCGCGGCCATGGAAGTGCCGGAATCGACGAGGACGTCGTTGCCGGTGCCCATGCCCGCGGCCACGATGCTCACGCCGGGAGCGGTGATGTCAGGCTTGAGGGCGCTGTCGCCGAAGCGCGGCCCCCACGACGAGAAGTCCGCAAGGCTCTTGTATGTTGGGTTGTCCAGCTTGCCGGCCGAGTCGATCTTGACCTGCTTCGTGCCGTTGGCGGCGAGCAGCGCGGGCCCGTCCTTGATGTCGACCCCAATGAACGGGATGGTGACCGCGGGGTACACCGATTGGGCGGGAATCGTCCCTTCGTATGGCGGGAGGCCCGTGTCGTTGTTGACCATGATCACGGCCACGGCGCCGGCCGCCTGACCGAGTTCTGCGCGGAGTACGCGGTCGCAAGTCCCACGCGCCGTCACGACGATCATGCCGGCCGTGCCCGTGTAGTCGGCCGCATCACAGCCAAGTGAGATGGTGCCGCCTGACGTCAGGACGTCCAGGTCGCCGGTGACCGGCAGCGGGCCGTTGTTGGCGTCGATCGCCGCGATTGGCGTGCTGAGCTCGATCGTCGCGCCCGGGAACGTGGCGTTGGAGTCGATCGCGGCCACCGAGATCGTCCGCGAGCTGGAGGCCGGAGTGCCCGTCATGTAGGCGCTGGTGCCCTCATTGCCGCTCGAGGCAACGACGACCACGCCGGCGCGGGAGGCGTTGTCGGCCGCGACCGCGTCCGGGGTGTTGGAAGTGCCGAAGTCGGAACCGAGCGACATGCTGATGACGTCGGCGCCGTCCTGGACGGCCCTGTTGATCGCCTCGGTGACAACGTCAGTGGAGCCGTTGCAGCCGAAGACCTTGTAGATGTAGAGCGTGGCGTTGGGGGCCACGCCGGGGCCGATCTTGAACTTGGACTCGTCGATCGACGAGGTGTAAGAGCCGTGGTAAGTCGAGCCGTTCTCCAGCTCGCCGAAGCCGGCGATCGTGCTGGCAGTGTGCGTACCGTGGCTGTCGCAGTCGAGCGGGTTGGCGTCCGGCTGGGGCGTGTTGATCGATGGGTCGGCCGACGATGCGTCGTATTTGTCGCCCACGAAGTCCCACCCCTTCGGAATCTTGGCGCTGGGGAAGGCGACGGTCGTGCCGTCGGCGTCGTAGCCCGGAGCGGTGGTGTCGTGGGCCAGGCCGTAGGTGTAGTCGGCCGGGTCGCCCGAGCCGCCGAAGTCGG
>PMNU01000164.1:0-353 GCA_003165675.1 Chloroflexota bacterium | reverse complement strand
GTCGACACGGCTCCGGCCGGGATGTGGACGTGAACACCGTCATAGGCGTCCTGCATCTGGCTGAGGACGGTGCCGCCGCTCTTGCGGACCGCATCCACGACCGGCGTCTGGTTGGTCTTCATCTGATTCCGCCACGTGTCGCGGTCGGACGTCGTCACGGTCGTGCCGTTGTCCGTGGCGTCGCCCACGCGTGCCGCGACCGACTCGTCGGAGAGCTCGACCATCAGGTCGAGCTGCCGGCTCTTGTCGATGAGATAGGGCGTCACCTGCGGATCGATCTTGACCGTGGTGACCTTCTGGAAGCGAGAAATCGGGCCCGCGGCGACCGCGGTGGTGGGCGCCATCGCCCCGAA
>PMNU01000066.1:1542-18045 GCA_003165675.1 Chloroflexota bacterium | reverse complement strand
TAGCAGAAGCGACTCGCGCGTCGCCGCCCGAAGGCCGCAGGGGTCTGCCCGAATTGCCGTGGGCCACAGGCCGGGCTACCGGAAGGCCGGCAGGATCTCCGATCCCAGGTACTCCAGGATGTCGGTCGTCGCGAGCCCGGGCACGTCGGAGATGACGATGTAGTTGACGCCCGCGTCGATCAGGCGGCCGTAGGTGTCGATGACCTCCTGAGGGCCGCCCACGATGGCATGCGTCTTGTACTCGGCCAGCGACTGGTCGCGCCGGTACCGCTTCGTAAGTTCCTCCGGATCGTCGCCCGCCCGCAAGAGAGTGGTCTCGACGTTCGTCGACCGGATGAGCGATCCCGCGTCGCGCCCGAACTCCTCGCAGTGTGTCCGGATGACGTCGAACTTGTGCGCGTACCAGGACATGTCGTCGAGGTGACCGCCGAAGTTCGTGGCGTCGCCGTACCTGGCCGCGAGCCGGAGCGTGACCTTCTCGCCGCTGCCACCGACCCAGATCGGAGGGTGCGGCTTCTGCACACCCTTCGGTTCGTTGATGGCGCCGGAGATCTCGTAGTGCTCGCCTTTGAAGGAGGCGTATGGCTCCGTCCACATGGCCTTGATCAGCGGCAGGGCCTCACCCAGCATCCGGAGTCGCTCGCCGGGCGTCGGCGGGAAGTCGTAGCCGTAGGCCAGGTATTCGTGCTCGTACCAGCCGGCCCCAATTCCGAAATCGAGCCGGCCGTGGCTGAGCACGTCCACCGTCGACGCCATCTTGGCCAGCAGAGCCGGGTTTCGATAGCCGTTGCAGGTGACCATCTGGCCGAGCCGGATGCGGCTGGTGTCGCGCGCCAGGGCTGCCGTCGCGGTCCAGCACTCGAAGGTCGTCTCGAGCACCGGCTTGTAGTACGTGTGGAAGTGGTCGAAGAGCCAGATCGAGTCGAAGCCCAGGCGCTCGGCCGTCTGGGCGACCCGGCTCATGGTCTCGTATTGCTCGACAGGGTCCTCGATGTCGACGAGATCGAGGATCCAGCCCTGAGGCACGAACAGACCGAACCGAACGGGAGTCATGACCATCCTCCGACTGCGACCTTTGCCGACACGATAGCGCGCCAGTTGTCGCTGAGCTCGCAACGCCAGGGGTTTCGAGGGGCCGACCGGGCCGCCAGCGTCAGGGGCGGCGTGGATCGTCGATGTCTTGGGCAATCGCATCTGGCGGCGACCCCATCGGCGCGGTAACCTCTGCATGCCAAATCGAATAGAGCCGCTCGTATCAGGGAAGCCGGTGTGAAACCGGCGCTGTCGCGCAACTGTAAGCGAGGAGCGGCTGGCCACGCGTCTCGGGCAATGCCCGGGACGGCGCCACGGGGCGGATGCCCGGGAAGGCGGCCAGCAGCCACGATCCGCAAGCCAGGAGACCTGATCGAACGGCGCATGTCACCCACCTGCGCGGATCGGATGGGAGGCCTCCGGCGGCGAGGTCCCTCCGGCAGGCGGGTAATGCCGCCGGAGGAAGAATGCGAAGAACCCTCGTCGCCAGCGCGATACTGGCGACCCTCCTCACGATGCCGCTCAGCATGGCGGCGGTTCCCCAGGTCTCGGCCGCTGGGCCTACCGATTCGGATCGGGCATCCCAAGCACTGAGCTACCTGCTGGCTGCCCAGAAGACCGACGGCTCGATCGACGGCTCGATCGGCGAGACCGCGGACTTCGTGATCGGGACGGCTGCGGCGGGCTACGATCCCTCGACTCTGACGGGCTGCTCAGGTACGACCAGCGCCCTGAGCTATCTCGCCGGCGCCTCCGACGGGGCGATTGGCGATGCCGCTAAGGCCGGCAAGACGATCCTGGCCGTGGTCGCCGCCGGGGGCAATCCGGCGAGCTTTGCCGGGCGCGATCTCGTGGCCCCACTCGCGGCCCTCTACAACTCCACCACGGGCGCCTACGGCGACGGCTCCACGTTCAGCCAATCGTTCGCGATTCTGGCGGTCGTGGCGTCCGGTGGCTCCGTCCCGGCGGCCGGTTCGGACGAGCTTGCCGCTCGGCAGGATACGGACGGCAGTTGGAGCCACGGCTCCGCACCCGTAGCGGCGGGCGGCGGCGACACGAACTCGACGGCCATTGCTCTAATGGCACTGAACGCCGCCGGCGTCCATACGGCCGACTCTACGGGCCTCGCCTACCTTCACACGCAGCAGATCGCCGACGGTGGATTCCTCTACTCGTCTGCCTACGGACCTCCGGCTGACCCCGACTCGGACTCGACCGTCATTGAGGCGCTCGTGGCGAACGGCCAGAACCCGGAGGCGGCCGGCTGGGCGCAGGGATCGAACAACGTCCTGACCGACCTGCGCACGTATCAGGGTGTCGACGGCGGCTTCACCTATCCGGGCAAGAAGAGCGAGGATGCCTTCACCACGAGCCAGGTGCCGGCCGCATTGATGCAGGTCCCGTACGGTGCAGCCGTCCGCTTCACCGCGGGGACGAGCGTCCCGACGACAGACTGCGCTGCTCCAAACCCCACCTCAGGTGCGGGCGTGAACCGCACTCCGGCGACTACTTCCACCGTGACCAATCAGTCGCAGCCAGGTGGCTCCGCGCCGCTCCTCGCAGCACTGACATGCGTTGCCTTCAGCGCGATGGGTCTTGCGGCTGTCGAAGCGCAGCGACGCGGCGTCGTCGACCGGGCCAACGGCAAGCGCGGCGACAATGCCAACAGCAAGCGCTGATCCAATTCCGGCCGTGACACCCACGCCAAGCGAGCCCGTCGGTTCGACTTCTCGCCGGTCCGATTCACCGACACCGCCGCCGCTGCCGTACAAGTCGGCGTCGCGCCCGGGACTTGTCGCCCCGCCGGGTGACGGTTGGGCACTGATGATCGCACCGAGGAAGCGGTGATGCGCCGACGTGCGGTTCTACTGTCCGCCGTGATCCTGGCGACACTGGCTCCGCTCGCTCCGTTGGCGCCGGTCGTCCCTGGCTGCGCGGCCGCGGGGTCAGCCCATGCGGCTCTGGTCGTGGAGCACGGCGACGGCTCGGTCGTGACCCGCTGCGTCGCCTTCAATGCCGGCGCCATCTCGGGCGAGGAACTTCTGAGCGAGTCCGGAGTGGCCTGGTCGAGTCAGACATTCGGTGGTTTCGGCGGCGCCGTATGCGCCCTCGATGGCGAGCCGGCCCACTACGTCGACTGCCCCGGCAAGGACAGCTACTGGGCCGTCTTCGTGGCCCGCGGCGGAGGGCCCTGGCAACTCGCCAGCGTCGGCATCTCGACCATGACCCTGAACGACGGTGACGCGGAGGGCTTCCGATACGTGCCTGACGCCGGGACACCTGCTGCGCCCGTCCTCCCCTCAGGAGTGTGTCCGACGGAGGCCACCCCGACTCCTAGCCGGTCCGTGGCGGCCAAGACCGCGACGGCAAGGCCGATCGCTGGAGCGACCCCGACCCTGCTCGCGACTAATCCGAGCGCAGCAGCCACGGCGACCGGATCGCCCGCGGCGTCTACTCCAACCGCGACGGCCTCCGCCGCCGCAGACGTAGTCGCTACCGCGACCATCGCCCTATCTCCGCCGCCTTCGGCGCCGAACCGGACCCCGTCTGGTGGCGCCGACCCAGGCCTCATTCTCGCCGTCGGAGTTGGGAGCGGGCTGGCCGGGCTAGCAATCCTGCGGCTAGCTCTAGCCCGGCGTCCGGGTCCGTGACCACCGGACGCGGTCCGTCCTCCGGAGATGCCGCATCGCACTCGCCCTACGTCGTGGGCGCGCCAGCCCTGCCTCTCCGCGTCCCCCTCGCCCCGCGAGCATGGCTCGCCTGGTCTCTCGCGGCTGTCACTATCGCCCTCGTCACCGACAACCCGGTCTATCGCGGGCTGGTCGCCCTGGCGGCCCTGAACGTTTTGCTGGCGTGGCTTCCGCCGCGTCGCCGCCTGCGGCCGCTCGCGGTGGCCGTGGCGTTCTCTGCGGCGCTGGCCGCGCTCATCAACTTGCTCGCTAGCCACACCGGCGCCGACGTGCTCATTCGATTGCCGGACGGGCTGCCGCTCGTCGGCGGGCCGCTGACGCTCGAGTCGCTCGCCTTCGGGGGCGCGCTGGGGCTCGGGCTTGTTGCCGCGCTTCTGTCGGTGGCTCCGCTCTCGCTGGTCCTCGAGCCGCACGACGTCGTGGACGCCATGCCCGCTTCGCTGGAGCGAACCGGGATTGCTGTGGCTACCTCGCTCAACCTGGTCTCGGGGTTCGGGCGGACCTTCACCGAGGTCCGCGACGCCCAGCGGATGCGCGGCTGGAAAGCGGGCGGCCTCCGATCCTGGAACGAGGTGCTTGTGCCCACCCTCCTCACCGCCATCGAGGATTCGGTCCTGCTGGCCGAGGCCATGGAGGCTCGGGCGTTCGGAGCCGGACGGCGCACGAGCTACGTCGCTTCAGGCTTCGGGCGGCGCGAGACGATCGTCGTCGCTGCGGCCCTGGCGGCGGCTGTCGCGTTCGTCGGTCTGCGAGTCGCAGGCGCCCCGATGGACTGGTACCCGTACCCGACGCTTTCGTTGCCGCCTATACAGCCGCTCGCGGTCGCCGGCTGCCTTGGGCTGGCTCTGCCCGCGTTTCTGCCGCCCGCGTTTACGCGGATCGCCCCGCCAGGTCGACCCGAATGACCGCCCCGAACGGGAGCGCCATAGCCCGACTATCCGGAGTTTCGTACTGGTATCCCAACCGGAGCGAGCCTTCGTTGCGCGAGGTCGATCTCCGCATCGAGCCCGGCTTCACGCTGCTGGTCGGGGACTCGGGCGGTGGCAAGTCCACGCTCCTGCGGCTCTTCGACGGCCTGGTGCCGCAGTTCCACGGCGGGCGCGTTTCGGGTCGGGCGGAGGTGGCGGGTCTGGACCCCTTCCGAACGCCCATTCCGCGCCTGGCCGAGCGCGTCGGGCTCGTCTTCCAGGACGTCGAGACGCAGTCGGTATACGGCTCGGTCGAACGGGAGATCGCTTTCGGCCTGGAGAACCTGGGCGTGCCGCGGTCGGAGATGCACGATCGAGTGGACAGAACGATGGTCGCGCTCGGGATCGAAGGGCTGCGCGGGCGGCGGCTGGCCACGCTCTCCGGCGGCGAACGGCAGCGTGTGCAACTGGCGGCGGTCCTGGTCCTCCGGCCGTGGCTCGTGGCCCTGGACGAGCCCACTTCGCAGCTCGATCCGGAAGGCGCGGCGGCGGTGTTGGCGGCGTGTCGCGGCCTTGCCGCGGAGGGTCGGGCGGTCGTCGTGGCAGAGCACCGACGCGAAAGGGTGGCTGCGGCTGCGGAGCGGGTGCTGAGCGTGGACGGCGGCCGCGTCACGGCGATGGCGGATGTTCGGCTCCCGCCGCGAGTTGGCGGCGCGCGGCCGAGCGCGGCCACCGGCGAGACGGCGTGGGAGTTGGACGGCGTAACCGCGGGCCCGACGAGGGTGCCGGTGCTCCACGACGTCTCTCTGGCGGGCGGCCGCGGTGAGGTCGTGGCGCTTGTCGGCCCGAACGGCTCCGGCAAGACGACGCTGCTCCGGACGCTGGCGGGGCTGATCCCCCCACTGGCGGGCACGGTGCGGCGCCCCGAGGGCCGGACGGCGTACCTGCCGCAGAACCCCGGCGCGCTGCTCCACCTGCCGACGGTCCGGGAGGAAGTGGCGTTGACGCTCCGCCGCACCGGCAGCGAGGAGGCGCCGGAGGCGATGCTCGCCGCCTTCGGGCTCGACCACCTGGCCGATCGCTACCCGCGCGACCTGAGCTCCGGGGAGCGGCAGAGGGCCGCGCTGGCAGCGACCCTGGCCGGCTCGCCGACGCTGGTCCTCCTGGACGAGCCGACCCGCGGCATGGACCCGGCCGCTCGCCGCTCGCTCGCCGCTGCCGTCCAGACACTGACGGCGGGNNGCCGCGCCACGGAGCGGGCGCCGGAGGTGACCCCGGGCTGCGCCACCGACCAGGGCCGCGCCACCGACCCGGGCTGCGCCACCGAACCGGGCCGCGCCACCGAGCATCCTCCAGCGCCACCCGTCGGAGGCTCGCGATGAGCGTTGCCGTCGTTTCGCTGGCCGGAATCGTCCTGTTCATCTGGCCGTTCCTCGGTCTCGGTCTGCCGCCGGAAGTTCCCGCCCTGGCCGTCACCGGTGGCGCCGTGGCGGCGCTCGTGCTCATGGAGGCCGGTGCGAGACGTCTCGACTCGGGGCGCCTCGCACTGCTCGCCGCCCTGGCCGCAATCGACGCCGCCCTCCGGCTGGCGCTCGTCAGCGGGATCGGCGGCTTCAGCCCCATCTTCTTCCTCGTCCTGTGTGCGGGCTACGAGTTCGGGGCCTCGTATGGGTTCCTCGTCGGCGCCTTCTCGTTGATGGTCTCCGGGCTGGTCACCGGCGGCATCGGGCCGTGGCTGCCGTACGAGACGTTCGCCGTCGGCTGGGTGGGCGCGTCCTCGGGCCTGGCCGGGTCGCTCGTTCGCCGCCTCCGGCCCCGACGCCGGACATGGCTGCCCGATCGGCTGGACCTGGCCATCCTGATCGGAGTGGCCCTCGTGACCGGCTTCGCCTATGGCGCCCTGACCGACATCTGGGGCTGGGTCGCCTTCTATCGCGGCGTCGAGAACATCGGCTGGATCCCGGGTCTCTCCGCGATCCAGACTCTGGCCCAATTCGGCCGCTACTACGCCGTGACTTCGCTGACCTGGGATTCCGTCCGAGCGGTCGGCGACGCGCTGGCCGTTCTCGCACTGGGTGCGCCGGTGCTCATGGCCATGGGCCGGCTTCGGGCCCGGCTGGGTTACGAGATCGTGGCTTAGTCAGACGGTGTCCGCCGCCACCTCACCCGCGCCGGCCGGCTGCGCGCCCGCGCCCGCCGGCGGCTCCAGGCTCGCCACTGCCGCTTCGGGGACTCGCATCCCAAGACGGTGGGCCAGGACCAGCCAGAGGGCCAGCATCCCGTAGAGCGACGACGACTGCAGGAGGGTGGCGAGGGCCGGCAATCCGGCCGTCTTCGAGGGAGGAAACATCCACAGCAGGGTCCAGATGACCGCGCCCGCCAGCCAGGCCCCGAGCAGCGCCAAGTCGACGCGGCCCAGGCTGCGTAGGCGCAGGTCGGGGCAGTCCACGGCGAGCAGCAAGCCAACTGCCGCAAGAGCGAATGCCTGGTTCCAGAAGCTGTTCTTGGGCGCCCCGATCACGCCCGCGACGAGCGCCACCCCAAGACCGAGCGCCAGGCCGCGCCGGGTCGTGAGCCGGTCCCGGGCGAGCCACAACACCGCCAGCGTCACCAGGCCGAACGCGGCGGTAAGCGCCAGCATCGGCAGGCGGGGGTCGAAAGCATGGGCGTACAGCGGCATCGTCCGGTCCGAGGGCGTGACCAGCCGGGTCACAAAGCCGTTGATCGACTGGTTCGTGAAGTAGGAGTCCGGGTCCAGGAGGGCGGTGAGGCCGCTGCTGCCCTGGGCCGCCCACGGGGCGACCAGCGTGGCCGCCACGAGCGCGCCGAGCGCACCTGCCGCGGTCCCGACTGCTCCGCCCCAGCGTCGACCGATGACGAACGGGACCACGACAACGCCGGGGACGAGCTTGACAATGGCCGCAAGGCCTAGCAGCACTCCGCCCATCGTTCGCCGCCCCGAACCCGACCCGGCAACGGCCAGGACCACGCCTCCGGCTATGAGCGGGAAGAGGATCAGGTTGGCCTGACCGCTCGCCACCGTGCCGAAGACCGGCGGGTAGAAGCCCGCGGCCAGGGCCAGGGCGAGCCGGCGCCGTGCCCGGTCGGGCTCCCAGCCGTGGGCCCAACCGATCCAGGCCGCGACGGTAAGCCCGAACAGTGCGATCGACAGGCCCATGAAGACCTCCAGGCTGAGCTGGAAGGGCAGCATGGCGAACGGCACCATGAAGATCGCGAACGGCAGCGGATACGAGTAGCCTCCGCCGACCAGGAAGCTCAGATGTTCCGTTCTGGCGAGTTCCCGCAACGCCGCGAGGTCATACGGAGACTGGCCCTGCAGAACGAGCTTGCCCGCCAGCCAGTAGTCGTGGAAGTCGTTGAAGCTGCCGTTGGCGTTCGTCCAGGCCCACTGGATCAGCGGCATCAACATGGCTGCGAGGGCCACAAACAGAGCCTCGCGCCAGTGCGCCAGGACCCCCGAAAGCGCCTCCGAGTCGCGGATCCGCCTCACCCCGCCCCTCCAGAACTGACCAACAAGCACGGAAGCCTAGCACAGAGATGCGGGCCCAAAGCGACTTCAACAACTCCGCTCTCCGGGCGACAGTAGCCCACCTCGGGCGAGGCTCAGAGGAGTAGTCGGCTGTCCGGATCGCCGGGGAGAATCCGATGTGCGCATCCCGGGTCATGCCCGCTGCCCGCCGCTGCCGTTCATGGGTTGCGGTTCGGCCGTCGACCCGCACCTCCAAACCCGGGCGGATAGTCGACGCCCTCCCGGAGGGAGAGCGGGAGGGCGTCTGGGAGCGGGGGTGAGATATCGTTGTCTTGCAGGCCAGTCCCTCGAGAGCCTCTCGATTCGCCAGCCGGCGATTTGGGGGACGCGATGCGGAGGGGATAGCGCCGCGCCCCCCGAGCGGACATTTGTCGCACCTTCGGCTGAGAGAATCCTGAAAACGAGCTCGACCAGCCCGTGGCATCGGGGTCGCGCGTCGCGACTTGCCGGTCCGGTCCGCGCCGGAGCCGACGCGATCTGCGGGCCTATTGCGTCGCGTTTCGCTATCGTGTGTTGGACCAGCCGCCGCCCCGCTTCAAGGAATCTCCTGTGGCCCTGCCTCTTCGCTCCCTGACACCCGCAGCGCCGGACCCGATCCTCGGTCTCACGGAGGCGTTCAAGGCGGACTCGCGCCCGGAGAAGGTCAACCTCTCCGTCGGCGTCTATGTCGACGACTCCGGCGTCACGCCGGTCATACCGTCGGTTCTGGAGGCCGAGCGCCGGCTCCTCGAGAAGGCAGGGTCGAAGGGCTATCTGCCGATCGATGGCAGGCCGGCTTACCGGGAGGCCGTTCGCGATCTCGTTTTCGGCGCCGACCACGAGATCGTCGCCAGCGGGCGGTCCGCTACTGCTCAAACCCCCGGCGGCACGGGCGCGCTCCGCGTGGCGGCAGACTTCCTTCTCCAGACAGGTTCCTCGAAGACGATCTGGCTGAGCGAGCCGACCTGGCCGAACCATCCTCAGATCTTTGCGATGGCCGGGTTCGCGCTCCGAACGTACCCGTACCTGGACGAATCCGGGCGCCGGGTTGACTCTGACAGAATGCTTGGCACTCTTGGATCCGCGACGCCCGGCGACGTGGTGCTGCTCCAGGGCTCATGCCACAACCCGAGCGGCGTCGATCCGGACCCGGAGACGTGGGCCGCCACCGGCGAGGTCGTCGTCGAGCGGGAGTTGCTGCCGATCGTCGATTTCGCGTATCAGGGCTTCGGCTTCGGTCTGCGCGAGGACGCCGACTGGCAGGCCGGCCTGGCGCGGCCCGGGCTGGAGTTCCTGGTCTGTTCGAGCTTCTCGAAGAACTTCGCCCTGTACAACGAACGCGTCGGCGCGCTGACCGTCGTCGCGGCCGACTCCGGGCGAGCCGCCTCGGCCTTGAGCCACCTCAAGATCGCAATCCGCTCCAACTACTCCAACCCACCGGCCCACGGCGGCGACATCGTGGGGACGATCCTCGCCGACGCAGCCCTGAGAGTTCAGTGGGAGGTTGATCTGGCCGGCATGCGCAACCGGATCCTCGGCAACCGCGCTGCTCTCGTTGACTCGCTCCTGGCCGCGGGAGTGCCGGGCGACTGGGAGCCGATCCGGCGCCAGCGGGGCATGTTCGCGCTGCTTGGCCTATCGGCCGGCCAGGTGGCGCGACTCCGCGACGAATTCGCCGTCTACGTTGTGGGCCGCGGCCGCATCAACGTCGCCGGTCTCACCGCCGCGAACCTGCCGCACGTCGTCGCATCGGTCAAGGCGGTCATCGAGAGCTGAAACCGGGGTGAGCCGGCATCGCCGCCTCGCTGCGGCATTCGCGTCGGAACTTCCTGTACCGCCGTGGCGTCTGGCGGGTGGATAATTCGATCCGATCTAGCCTGGGGAGCCGATGCCGACTCGAATCCATCGATCGCTGAGTTCGCTGGTCCGGCGGGCCGCCTTTCCGTTCCTGGTGGCCCTCGTAGCGTCCGGCTGCGTCGCCGCCACCGGCGTCTCCAGCTCCGCCTCCAGCGCGCCCGCGGCATCGGGGTCGCCTTCCGGCACCCTATCCTCCTCCTCGTCCGGCCCCTCGGCCGCGAGCGGCTTCTACCTGCGCGCATGGCAGACGCAGGCCCTGCCGCCTCCGACCACCTTCGGCTGGCTGCCCAGCGTGACCATCTCGGACGGCCAGTATGTGGACGGCATGGTGGCCATCCCCGCAATCTACCCCGGCCCGATCTACGTCGGCCTTTCGACGCGCCCGATCAGCGCCAAGGGCATCGACGAGATCGTGGCCGAGGCCCGCAAGGACGGTCTGCTCGGTGACACCGCGGACTTCGGCGCGGCGATGCCCGGTTCGGTCGTGGCCCACGTCGAGTTGACAGTNNGGAGCCGAATTGGGGCAGAGCAGCCCGTACGCGCCGACGAGCATTGCCGTGCTGCTGACGCCACCCACCGACGAGACCTCCGGGATCACGCCCAAGGAAACTCCATGGCCGCTGTCCGGGACATTCGCGACGTTCGGCTCGCAGTACGGCGGACAGGATCGGTGCGGGGTCGTCTCGGGCGCCGATCTCGGCAAGCTGCTGCCGGTCGTCCAGGCGTCGAACGCCCTGACCCGCTTCGTCGACTCGTCGGGCGCCAAGGAGTCGCTCCTGGTCCGCGTGCTCCTGCCCGGTGAGTCGAGCCCCTGCGAGTAGCCTCCGGACGCTCGAGGCCGGCGCGTGGATCGGCCGTCCGGATGGCGGCATGCTCCTCGCCTCTGGAGCGCGACTTCGCGCGCTGTGTCGGCGGGCGATCCTGCCGGCGCTCCTTGCGGCCTCTGCGTCGCCGCCCTCCTGAACGGGTGCCTCTTGTAGGGCCGAACGGCAATTGCATCCAGCCTATGCAAGGCGAATATAGGCTCTATGAGACAGATCCCACGGTCGGTCAAGGACCTTCGTCCCGCCGGCATTCTGCACGTTCCGTTCCGGGGCGCCGAGCTTCTCGAGAGCCCGTTGCTGAACAAGGACACAGGCTTCGACGAAGGTGAGCGAGATGTTTTCGGGCTGCGCGGTCTGCTCCCGCCGCGAACGTCCTCGATTGAAGAGCAGGTCAGCCTGGAACTGGAGCACATCCGCCGCAAGGGCGACGACCTCGAGCGTTACATCGGCCTGGCGGCGCTGCAGGATCGCAACGAGACCCTGTTCTATCGCGTGGTCCTCGAGAATCTCGAGGAGTTCATGCCCATCGTGTACACGCCCACCGTCGGGCGTGCCTGCCAGACCTTCAGCCACATCATGCGGCGACCGCGCGGTCTCTGGATCACCCCGGCCGACATCGATCGCATCCCCGACCTGCTGCGCAACGCCCGCCCGGATTCGACTGGAGCCGGGTCGGCCGTGGAGGAAGTGCGCCTGATCGTCGCCACGGACAACGAGCGGATCCTGGGCCTGGGCGACCAGGGCGCGGGCGGCATGGGCATCCCCGTCGGGAAGCTGGCCCTGTACACCGCGGGAGCCGGCATCTACCCGTCTCACACCCTGCCGGTGTCCCTGGACGTGGGTACGGACAATGAGGATCTCCTGGCCGACCCGTTCTACATCGGGTACCGCCGGCCGCGTCTGCGCGGCGCCGAGTACGACGACTTCATCGAGGCCTTCGTCTCCGCGACCCTTGATGTCTGTCCGCGGGCCGTGCTGCAGTGGGAGGATTTCAAGCAGCACAACGCGATCCGCATCCTGGACCGGTACCGGCATCGCATCACCAGCTTCAACGACGACATCCAGGGAACGGGCGCGGTCGTTCTGGCCGGCATCCTGGCCGCCGTCAGGGCGCTCGGGCGGCCGCTGGCGGAGCAGCGCTTCGTCTTCCTCGGCGCCGGCGCCGCCGGCATCGGCATCGCCCGCACCGTCCGCGCCGCGATGTCCGCGCAGGGCGCGGACGGGCCCACCATCAAGCGGGCCATCGTCACGGCCGACACGAAGGGCCTCGTGTTCGCGGCCCGAGACCAGCTCGACGACGACAAGCGCGAATTCGCTCTCGGCCCCGACGAGCTGGCCTTCTACGGCATGGGGAGTCTCAACCCGGGCGATCGGCGCGACCTGGACGCGGTGGTGGCGGCGGTCAAGCCGACGATTCTCATCGGCACGAGCGGCGTTCCCGGCGCGTTCACGGAATCGGCCATTCGCGAGATGGCGGCCCACACCGAGCGGCCGGTCGTCTTCCCGCTTTCGAATCCCACGGCCAAGACCGAGGCCGTTCCGGCCGACATCATGGCCTGGACCGGTGGCCGCGCCCTGATCGCCACCGGCAGCCCGTTCGAGCCGGTCACGGTGAACGGCGAGAGCCGCATCATCGGCCAGGCCAACAACGTTTTCATCTTCCCGGGCATGGGCCTGGGGGCCATCGTCGCGGAGGCTCGCGAGATCACCGACGAGATGTTCCTGCTCACCGCCGGAACGCTCGCCGAGATGGTTTCGCCCGAGCGGCTAGCCGCCGGAGCGCTCTATCCGGCCGTTTCTGAATTGCGCGACGTATCCCGCCAGATCGCGGCCAAGGTTGTGTGCCAGAGTCGCGACTGCGGCGTCGGGCGGCTGTACCGCGACGAGGAGGTCTTCGACGCGGTCGACTCGGCGATCTGGTTCCCGGCCTACCTCCCGTATCGCCCTCCGGCCTGACCGGCTAAGCCGCTGCGGGGCAAGATCGACAGCTAGTGGCAGAATGGCCGAAACGGCTCCCAGGAGGGCGGCGGTAGGTCGATCTCGACGGGGCCAGGATCCCAGCCGTGGACGAAGGCGGCGCACGCAGGCGCCCACGGTCCTGGGATGTTCCCGCGTGACCGCCCATGCCGCCGCTCGAACACCGCGTGCGAATGCCGCCGGCCTGGGGCCTTGAGGTTGGGCAGCGGATCGCCCGGAGAGGTCGAGATGCTTGTCGGCGTACCCCGCGAGATCAAGGACAACGAGTTCCGTGTTGGCCTGACGCCGAGCGCCGTTCGGGAGCTCGTGGCGCATGGGCACAAGGTGATCGTCCAGGCCGGCGCTGGAGAGACGATCGACCTCGACGACGCCCTGTATCGAGCCGTCGGTGCGGAGATCGTCCCCGACGCGGCCGCGATCTTCGGTCGGGCCGAGCTCGTGGTCAAGGTCAAGGAGCCTCAGCCTTCCGAGCTCGGAATGCTTCGCGAGGGCCAGGTCCTCTTTACCTACCTGCACCTGGCCCCGGACCGCGCCCAGACCGAGGGCCTCATCAAGTCGGGCTGCGTTGCCATCGCCTACGAGACCGTCACCGACGAGCGCGGCGGTCTGCCCCTGCTCGCCCCGATGAGCGAAGTCGCGGGTCGGATGTCGATACAGGCCGGTGCTCATGCCTTGGAGCGCGAGGCCGGCGGGCGAGGCATCCTGCTCGGCGGCGTGCCCGGCGTACCGCCGGCGAAGGTCGTCGTCCTGGGCGGCGGGGTGGTCGGCATGAACGCGCTGCGGATGGCCCTGGGTCTCGAGGCCGACGTGACCGTTCTCGACAAGTCGCTGCCCAGACTCAAGGAGCTCGACCTGGCCTTTGCCCCGGCCCTCAAGACGCGCTATGCGACCACGGATGCGGTCGAGGAGAGCGTCATCGCCGCCGATCTGGTCATCGGGGCGGTCCTGACACCAGGCGGCACCGCTCCCAGAATCGTCACGCGCGAGATGGTTCGGGCGATGAGACGTGGCACCGTGGTAGTCGACGTGTCGATCGACCAGGGCGGCTGCTTCGAGACGTCGCGACCTACGACCCATTCCAACCCGACCTATCTCGTGGACGGCGTGGTCCACTACTGTGTCACCAACATGCCCGGCGCCGTAGCTCGGACCTCGACCTTCGCCCTCAACAACGCGACGCTTCCGTTCACCCTGGCGCTCGCCGACAAGGGTTACCGGGCGGCGATGGAGGCCGACTGTCACCTCCGCGACGGGCTCCAGGTCTTCGCCGGCAAGGTCACTCACGAGAGAGTGGCCGCGGCGCACGGGCTGGACTTCGTGCCCCCCGAACAAGCGCTCGCCCTGTAGCGCCGTGCGCTTCGACCTCTATCTCGAATCGGGCCCGCAGCATCGCAAGACCTGGGTCTCCGTCCCGAGTCTGGCGGGCTGCTGCACCGTGGGCCCGACCACCGAGAAGGCCATCGAGAACGCGCGGACGGCAATCCGAGAGCGCGTCGCCTTTCTTGGTCGCTACGGCGAGACCGTGCCCGATCCGGAGCCGATCGAGCTCACGGTGGCCGAGCACGTCATAGAGCGGAGCCTGCTCGGTTACGGCCAGCACACGTTCGCGACCGATCTCGAGCCTCTCAGCCCTGACGAGGCCACGCGCCTGCTGCGCTGGGCGGCCTGGTCGCGCGATGAGCTGGTAGCTGCGGCGGTGGTTCAGAAGGTGCCACTCACCGTCAAGCCGGCCACGGGCGGGCGATCGGCTGCCGCCATCCTGTCGCACGTGGCCGGTGCCGAATGGGCCTACGTCAGCTCCACTCTCGGCACGCTCGCCGGAGGCGGCGCGGTGGTCGCGGCCATCGAGAGCGCCAGCGACGACCCCTGGGCTGCTCTCGCAGCGGAACGGGAGGCGTTGATGGAGCGTCTGAGCGGCATGACGCCAGAGGAGCTGGCAAGAGTCGCGGACCGGGGCGGGGGAAGACCGCCGCGCACAGCCCGCCGCATGCTCCGGCGGCTTCTTGAACACGAATGGGAGCACACGCTGGAGCTTCGGGCGCGGTTGGCCCTGTGAGCGTCGCCGTCTGAGCGCCCGGACTACTCGGCCCGAGTTTGGGCCCTCAGCATCCGAGGACTACTCGAGCGATCTCGGGGTCGATCTCTTCGGACAGGATCGCCGCCAACCGATCGACCGCTCGCTGCGCGAGCGGGCTGCCCATCGCGAAGCGCGGGTTCGGCTGGGCCGGATCGAGGTCCTCGAGTCGCGCCTGGCTGAACCGGGTCCGATGGCGTTCGCAGCAGTTGACGGTGATGTCGTCCTCGCTCTCGATGCCGTGGCCGGTGATGTAGTAGTTGCCGACTTTGGCGACCATCTCGACCGGGCCGGTTCCGTTGGCACAGAAACCGATGGGTCGGACCGCGTCCCCGCCGAGCCAGCCGATGACGGCCGTAACGAGCACCGCGGATGACTTGGCCTCGTGCCACCCGTCGCCTCGAACGATCTGGGCGACGGCGCGGCCAATCCCCGTGGCCTCCTCGTTGATGAGGACGGCGCGGTACTCGCGGTTGAGCGAACTCACCGCCTGACTTGGGCCTTTGGCGCTCGTAACGTTCTGCTGACGATCGGGCTGATCCACCGTTGTGCTCATGATTGCGGCCGTGTGCTCCTACACGTTAGACGAGCTGGACGGGTCGTCAATACCGGCCTTACGGCCCAGTGGATGAGTACTTTTGGGTTGAGCCGCAGTGGCCCGCCCGTCGCGCGGCGTCGTTGCCTCGCTGCAACAGCCGTTCGTGGCTCCGCCACGAGGGTGCGCTCATGGGCCCGTCAGACGTCGGTGTCAGCCGGCACCGTCGCAGGACCGCCGGCAGGCCCTTCCGGCCCGGTGCTCAGCCGGCTTGTCTCCGCAGACTCAGCCGGCGGCGGCCAGAGCCTGGGCCACGACCGCCTGCGCCTCCTCGATTATCCGGGCGAGATGCTCCTCGCCGAGGAAGCTCTCGGCATAGACCTTGTACACGTCCTCGGTCCCGGATGGGCGCGCCGCGAACCAGCCATGGTCGGTTACCACCTTCACGCCGCCGATGGGGGCGTCGTTACCGGGGGCGCGGGTGACGACCGCCACGATCGGCTCCCCGGCGAGCGTGGACGCCCGAATCTGGGCCGCCGACAGCTTTGCCAGGATGGCCTTCTGCTCGCGTGTGGCGGGGGCGTCGATGCGCCGGTAGGCGGGCGTGCCGAACCTCGCGGTCAGGGCCTCGTAGGCCACCGCCGGGTTCCGGCCCGTCTTGGCGGTCAGCTCGGCCGCAATCAGGCAGGCGATGAGGCCGTCCTTGTCGGTCGTCCAGACCGTGCCGTCGCGGCGCAGGAACGAAGCCCCGGCGCTCTCCTCGCCGCCGAAACCGAGGGAGCCGTCGACCAGCCCGGCCACGAACCACTTGAACCCGACCGGCACCTCCAGCAGCTTGCGGCCCAGCTCCTCGGCGACGCGGTCGAGCATGCTCGTCGAGACCAGCGTCTTGCCGATCGCCACCTCGGGTCGCCAGTCGCGGTGGCGGTACAAGTAGGCGACGGCCGCGGACAGGAAGTGGTTGGGGTTCATCAGCCCGGCCGAGCCGGCCACGATGCCGTGGCGATCCGCGTCGGTGTCGTTGGCGAAGGCCACGTCGAAGCGGTCCTTCAGAGCAACCAGCCTGGCCATGGCGTA
>PMNU01000066.1:0-1472 GCA_003165675.1 Chloroflexota bacterium | reverse complement strand
GCGGCCGACCGATGCGACGGCGCGCTCGAAGGGGACGCGGGCGACGCCCTTCAGGCCCGCCCGGAGGAGTTCGTTGGCGTCGGTCTGGATCGCCCCGGTTACGTCGGTGTCCGCCGGGCCGCCGTTGGGCGGGTTGTACTTGAAGCCGCCGTCCTCGGGCGGGTTGTGCGACGGGGTTACGACTATACCGTCGGCCAGGCCATCGGTCCGGTCGCGGTTGTAGGTCAGGATGGCGTGTGAGATCGACGGGGTGGGGGTGAGCCCGTCCGCGCTGTCGACCAGGACGGAGACGCCGTTGGCGACCAGCACTTCGAGGGCTGTCCGCGTGGCCGGATCGGACAGGGCATGGCTGTCCTTGCCGATGAAGAGCGGCCCGGTGATTCCCTTGCTCTTGCGATAGCGGCAGATTGCCTCGCTGGTGGCCAGGATGTGATCCTCGTTGAACGAGCCGCCAAGCGAGGAGCCGCGATGCCCGGATGTGCCGAAGGCCACGGCCTGGGATGGCACGTCCGGGTCGGGGTGGATGTCGTAGTAGGCGTCGACCAGCCGGCCGATGTCGACCAGCATCGAAGCCTCCGCCGGCTTTCCCGCTCGCTCGCTGACTGCCACCTCTGCCATGCCTCCTGCTGCCGGATCGTGCCTCTGCGGAATGATGGCGTGCCGCGCGCCGCCTGGCCAGCGGCGCCCCACGCAGGTGGCGTGGATCGGCCGTCCGGTTGGCGGCATTCTCCCCGCCTCGGGAGCCCGGGCAATCAGTAGGGAAGTGTGATCGTCGAGGCAGTGGCCGCCCCGCCGAGGAGTGGCAGGCCCCAGGCCAGCTCGATCGTGCGAAGCACCGAGTAGTGGTTGCAGGCGCCGTCGAAGCGCGAGCCCGGTGCCATGTTGGGGCTGGCGATGATTGTCGCAATATGGCCGCCGCCACCCTGGACGTCGCTGTCGTCACCTTCGTCCCAGGTTATGAAGAGGACCGATTTGTCGAAGGCCGGGCTGTTCAGGATCTGCGGCACGAACGCCTTGAGGAACTCATCGCCGGCGGCCGTGGAGCTGCTGTGCATGTCGTTGATCTCGTTGGGAATGATCATCTCGAAGTCCGCCGCCGCCGGATCGAACCCAGTCAGTTTGGTGATATTCGCGCACTCGGTCGGGTTGCCGCTGATCGAGGTGTAGCTCATGGCCGGGTTGTGCTTGCGGACGTAGTCGCCGACTGCGCCCGTGCCGTCCGCTACTGGACTGGCCTGGAACGACTTGAAGCAGTTGCCGGGATAACCCTGAGCGTAGACGTGCCAGGTCCGCCCGGAAGCCTCGACCTGGTCGAAGAGGTTCGGGACGGAGAGGTTGTATGTGCCGTCGCTGTCGGTGCCCTGCAGGCCGCCCGAGGTCAGGGCGATGTAGTTGGGCTCCGACGGATGTGCCTCCGCGTGGAAGTTCGTGGTCAGGCCGTAGCGGGCGATCAACGCGTTGAGGTACGGAGC
>PMNU01000042.1:9264-11001 GCA_003165675.1 Chloroflexota bacterium | reverse complement strand
CCGCCAATCGCTCGACGATCGAGTGCGGGAAGTGCTCCAGCCGAGCATCGGCCGGGTCGGGTGTGTCGCGGCCGGTGCCGAGGATCAGATGGTGGGCATCGGCCCGCGCCACGATCCGCTCTATCGCCCCGGGGGACATTCTCAGGTCAAGGGGCACGAGGGCCGCGCCGGCCCGCATCGCACCGAAATACAGGGCCGGGACGGCCGGGCTCGACGGCGTCCAGACCAGCAGCCGATCGCCCGGCTTGAGACCGAGCGCCCGAAGCCGCCAGGCGACGATCCGGCTGCGCCGATTCAGCTCGCGGTAGGTCCAGCGCTCATTCGAGCCGTCGTCACCGCGCATGCCGAAAGCGAGCCGGTCGCCGTAGCGGCTCTCGCCCTGGTCGATGATGTCGAGGAGGCTATAGAGTCGATCCATCCGCCGGCCATCATAGGCNNTGCGAGGACGGTCCCGTAGACAAGGGCGCTGGGATCGGGCTACACTCCGCGCGCCCTGTCCGCGGGCGGTGTGCTCATGCTCTCAGGAGCTAATGCGAGCCGCGATCGCGAGCGAGCCCCGAAGGAGGTGATTTCCGGATTGGCAGAAGTCCGTGTGGGTGAGAACGAAAGCTTCGAGAGTGCCCTGCGCCGGTTCAACAAGAAGATTCAGCAGAGCGGCATCTTGGCCGAGGCCCGTCGCCGCGAGCACTACGAGAAGCCGAGCGTGAAGCGCAAGCGCAAGGAAGCGAAGCGCAAGAAGGTCGCTCGCCAGCAGCAGAGCTAGCGGGACCAGTCACGCCGTCGAAGGGTGCGCGGCCACGCTGATCGCGCAATCCGCCCCGAGGTGCCACACCGGTGTCCCTCCGCGATCGACTCGATGAAGAGCTGAAGGCCGCAATGCGGTCCAATGACGCCGTGCGCCGCGACGCGCTGCGCATGGTGCTCGCGGCCGTCCAGCGAGCCGAGAAGGAAGGCAAGCACAGGCTTGCCGATGACGAGATGCTCGGCGTCCTGAGCCACGAGCTCAAGGTCCGCCATGAGTCCGTGGACACTTTCCGAGCTGGCCGCCGCGAGGACCTCGTTGCCAGGGAGGAGGCCGCCATCGCGGTCGTCTCCGAGTTCATGCCGCAGCCGTTGTCTGAAGAGGAGTTGAGGGCTCTGGTCGAACAGGCCGTTGCCGAGACCGGAGCCATGTCACCGCGCGACATCGGCAAGGTCATGAGCTGGCTCTCCCCGAAGACGCGCGGTCGGGCGGACGGAAAGGCCGTCAGTCAACTGGTGACGCAGCTGCTGGCAGCCCGCGCCACCGGATCGTGACGGCGCAGCCGTGTTGAGAGAGCCGCACGAACGACGCAGTCCGTTCGGCCGGCGCGATGCGGTCCGGCTGGTCGTTGCGGCGGTCCTCATCGTGGCCGCTCTGGCCGCCGGCGTCGCCAGCGACCTGACGCCCTCGAACCCTAACCTCGCGGCCGGGACCATCGCCCAATCGGCGATCGTCGCCCCGCGCGACGCCACGATTCCCAACGCCGTCGAAACCAAGCTTGCCCAGGACGCCGCTTCCAACGCCCAACCGCCGGTCTACGACTACACCCCGGAACGGGCGAAGTCGATTGCCGCCCTTCAGGTCGCCGAGCTGCAGCTCGACCTCGCGCCTGTCGACGACGCCTTCAGTGCGTCCAAGGCCCCGGAGGCCAGGACGGCGGCGCTGCAGACAGTGCTGCCCTCGCTCTCGGCGGACAATCGGACCATCCTTCTGAC
>PMNU01000042.1:6749-9253 GCA_003165675.1 Chloroflexota bacterium | reverse complement strand
GCCGAGGAGCAACTCGCCGAGGGCATCGCCACGCCTTTGTTCGTGGCCAACTCCGCCTACAGCCCCACGCTGACGCAGCAGGCGCGCACGAAAGCCGTGGCCGCAGTCGCCACCGTCCAGGACACGTTCAAGGCCGGCCAGGTCATAGTCGATCAGGGCCACCTGATCACCGCGTCGGACATGGTCGCGATCAGCTACTTCGGTCTGGACAGNNGCCGCGCTCATGCTCGGCTGGCTGTGGCGCTTCCGGCCGGAGTACTGGCACCGCAGCCGCACGCTCGTCCTTATCGGCCTGATCTTCGTCGTGTCGGTTCTGGCCGTGAAGCTGGCTGGAGGCCGGGCCTGGTTGCCGTACGTGATCCCGACGGCGGCCGCGGGCATGCTGCTCACGCTGTTGCTCGATGCCGGAGCCGGCATGGTCATGGTCGCTCTACTGGCCGTCCTGGCCGGCCCGGTCAGCGGCTCGCCGGTCGAGCTCTCCGCGTACGTCTTCCTGGGCGGCTTCGCCGGAATCCTGGCCATCCGCAAGGGCGAGCGGCAGCACTTCTTCATCCAGGCAGGCCTCGCCGTCGCGGTCACGGACGTTTTGGTCATCGGCGCGTTCGGGCTGTTGGGCCAGCACGACATGACCGGAATGCTTCAGCTCAGCGCCGCCGCGGTTGGCGGAGCCCTCATCGCCACGGTCATAGCTCTCGGCTCATTCTCGGTGCTCGGCAACCTGTTCGGGATCCTGACGGGCTCCCAGCTGCTCGAGCTCGCGAACCCCTCTCAGCCGCTGCTGCGCCGGCTTCTCATTGAGACGCCCGGCACGTATCACCACTCGCTGACTGTGGGCAACCTGGCCGAGCGGGCTGCCTCTTCCATCGGTGCGGATCCACTCCTGGTCCGAGCCGCCGCCTACTACCACGACATTGGAAAGCTGTCCAACCCACTCGCCTTCATCGAGAATCAGGCCGGCGGCGAGAACATCCACGACCAGCTCGACCCGGACGTTTCGGCCGCGATCCTCAAGCAGCACGTCGCCGACGGGATCGAATTGGCGTACAAAGCGCACCTGCCCAAGCCGCTGATCGCATTCATCCCGCAGCACCACGGAACGGCCATTCTGGGCTATGTGTATGGGAAGGCTCGCGAGGCCGCGGCAAAGCCCTTCGGCGGTGAAGGGACGCCCGCCGGAAAGGCCGCCGCCGATGCGGTCGATCAGCGCCGCTTCCGCCACGGCGGCCCGAAACCCCAGTCGCGCGAGGCCGCGATCCTCATGCTCTCCGACGGCGTGGAAGCGTCGGTGCGCTCACTCTCGAGCCGCGATGAGGCGACAATAAGGGCGATGGTCGGCCAGATCATTCAGGAGCGGTTGAGCGACGGTCAGCTCAACGAGTGCGACCTCACGATTCGCGACCTCGAAAACATCCGCGAGGCGTTCGTCGGGCAGCTCCTGGGCATGTACCACCAGCGCATCGCGTACCCGCAGAACAAGGTCGTCGAGCTCGAGTCGCGGCGTGAACGAGGTACGGGGTAGCAGAGGAGGGGAGCTCGACATGGGGGAACGGGAGGTCGGCTCGGACGGGTCGATCGCCAATCGGCCATTCGCTGGCAAGGGAGCAACCGACTCGGTCGACGATTCTGACGACGCGCCAACGGCAGACGACCCGCCGGATCCGTCCGAGATCGCCGAGGGCACGACCTCTTCGGTCTACCTTCCGCCCTTCCGGATCGATGTGACCGTCCGGACCGGCGTGCCTCACGTCGTATCGCGGAGCCGTGTTGCAGCCGCCGTCGGGGCGGCCCTGGAGGCCGCCGGGGCTCCCGCGCCCGCCTCCATCGGCGTTGTCCTCTCGGCCGACTCCGAGGTGGCTCAGCTGAACGCCATGCACATGGGCGTCTCCGGCGCGACCGACGTGCTCTCGTTCCCGTTCTTCCCGCCCGAGGCGTTCCCGTCCCACGAAAGTGGAGTTTCCAACCAGCGCGACGCCCGGGTGGCCGCGGCTCTCAGGCAGGCCTTTGCCCTCCCGCCCGGGCTGCGAGCTCACCTCGGCGACATCATCGTGTCCGTGGAGCGGGCCATCGTTCAGGCCCGTGACGGCCGCGGCGGCCAGAGTGGCGACGTCCGGTGGACCGCCGCCGAGGAGCTGCTCCTGCTGACCGTCCACGGCACGCTCCACGTCTGCGGTTGGGACCATGCCGAGCCCCTCGAAGAGGCCGCCATGCGGGCTCTCGAGCGGCGTGTCCTGACGTCGCTCCCGACTCCGGGTCACGAACACGCCGGCGAGGCCGACCGCGGCCCGGCGACGGAAGCGGCCGACTAGGGCAAAGCAGCCGGCAGTACGGTTGGGGGCGTCGTTTGGGGCGAACCACATACGTTTCGGGGCGGACGCGCGCCGGCTGATACCATCCACGCAGGCCCTGCGGACCCGGATCAGGGCTAGTTTTGCGTGTCGCGCAGGAGCGCGGCAGCCCACGCGGGAGCAGCGGTGAAGATCGTCGTTGGACTGGGGAATCCCGGC
>PMNU01000042.1:0-6707 GCA_003165675.1 Chloroflexota bacterium | reverse complement strand
CGCAAGGTCCTGGCGCGCCAGCATGCGCCTCTGTCGGAACTCCTTGTCGTTTGCGACGACTTCGCCCTGCCCTTCGGCAAGCTTCGGTTCCGCGAGGGCGGCAGCGCCGGTGGCCACAACGGCCTGCGCTCGATCATCGGCGAACTCGGCAACGAGCAGTTCAGTCGGCTTCGAGTCGGCATCGGCGAGCCAGGCGGGGATGCGATCGATCACGTCCTGAGTCAATTCGGCAGGGGCGAGAAGGCCCGGCTGTCCGAGCTGCTCGATGCCGCCGCCGACGCGGTCGAAGCCTGGGCCCGCGATGGCACGAGCAAGGCCGCGAACCACTTCAACGCCTTCGAGCTGCGGCCCGACGACGAAGCTCGGTCGGCGCCGCCGGGCGCCGTCGACGGTCCGCCCGGATCCGATGGGATAAGGCGCACGCGGACGGGCTGGCGCAAGCCGAAGTCGCCCGAGGGAGGCGAGTGAGCGTCCGGGGAGGGCGTCCTCTCCGCCGCCAGATCGAAGCTGCGCTCAGCGGTGAGGCCGACCCGCTTGGAGCGGACGGGCTGGGCTTGCCGGACACCGCGGCCCCTGCCGGCCCGGACCACGGGTTCGCCGACGCGGACGAGGGCGCCTCGCAGCCGATCGCGCGCGGCAGACGCGGCAAAGAGCGCCACGTCGACCAAGAGATCCGGGTCGCCTATCAGGCCGCTCAGGCAGCCAGGGCCGCCGCCAGCCGCGTTGCCTCGGCGAGCGGCTCCGGATCGGGGTCCACGGCCCGGAGGCTGCCCGATCTTCGGGTGCTGCCGCCACTGCTCCACGCCAGCGGAGCGTTCGCCACGCTGAGGGAGCGGCTCGGGGCGGAGAACGCGCCACTTCCCGGCGGCGGCCGCCACGCCTCCCTGGCCGCAGTCCCGCACGGGGCCAAGTCATTCCTGGCCGCCGCGCTCGCACTGAGTGACTTTGCGGGCCGAGTCGAGACGACGGCCGCCGGCCCTCCTGGCGCTGCCGGCGCGGGCAAGTCCGACCGTTCCGCTGGAGCGGTCGTCGGGGAGCGGCTCTGCTGGGTGGCTCGCGACGCGGAGATAGGCGATCGGGTGGCCGAGGAGCTTCAGGCCTGGCTGGGGGATCCCGATGCCGTGTCGGTTCTCGAACCAAGAACCGCGCTGGCCTACGAACGCAGCGAGCTGGTCCGCGACGAAACCGCCGCCCGCGTCGCCGCGCTGGCGGCGTGGCGCTCCGGCCGGGCCAGAGTCCTAGTCGCGAGCGTTCAGGCTCTCCTGCAGCACACCCTGGATCCGGAAGAGGTGCCTGCCGAGCCGCGCCGCCTGCGAGTGGGCGCCCGTCTTCACCAGGACGGTCTGCTCCACGAGCTCCTGGCGCTCGGCTACGACCCCGTTCTCGAAGTGGCCGGCCGCGGCGAGTTCGCCAGGCGCGGCGGGCTCGTGGACGTGTTTCCATCGGCCTCGCCGCTGCCCATCCGGATCGAGCTTTTCGGCGACGAGATCGACTCGATGCGAATGTTCGATCCCACCGACCAGCGCAGCCTCCGCGCCGTCGACGAAGTGGTGCTCCTGCCCGCCAGTGAGTTCCTCGTGCCTCCCGGCGGGATGGCGGGGATCCGGGCCCGCATTGCCGCCTTGCCCGGCCGCCTCTCGAAGCTGCCGGATCGGCTGGCCGCGGACCTGGCCCGCTTCGAGGAAGGAGTCCGCGCCGGTACTGGCGAGCTCGGGGCGCACTCCGGCCACGTCCANNCGACCGGTCTGGACCACATCCCCGCCGGAACGCTGCTCGTCCTAGACGAGCCCGGCGACATCGCCGACTCGGCCGACTTCCTGTGGCGCCAGGCCGAGGAGCGGCGCGCCGAACTGGTCGCGGGTGGCGATCTTCCGGAGGGGTGGCCGGGGGCCTATCTGGGCCCGCGCGACTGGAAGACCCGCCTGCTGCGCGGTCGCACCCTCGAGCTGACATGGGAGTCGGAGGCCCAATCCCCGACGGGCGGCGGCACGCCGGTTGGGGACCTCTTCGGCTGGCGCGAGCCGGCTCTGCCGCCCGCCAGGACGGCGCGCCTGGCCCAGACAATCGCAGGCTGGGCGGGCGAGGGCGACCGAGTCGTGCTCGCCTCGGATCAGGCTCCACGCCTCGCCGACCTGCTAACGGAGCAGGGCCTGCCCACGGCCGTCGTCGATAGGCTATCCGAGGCTCCCGCGCGGGGGAGCCGCGTCCTCATCGGCCGGAGCCTCAACGGCGGGTTCGCCGGCGGCCCGGATGGGCTCGTGTTCGTCACCGACCGCGAGCTCTTCGGCTCCGTCCGGGTTCGGCGACCCAAGGCGCTGCGACGCGTCGTCCCGCGCGACGTGCTCGAGCGTCTTACGCCGGGCGATCTCGTCGTGCACGTCGACCACGGCATCGCCCGCTACGAGCGCATGCTCCGCCGTGGCATCTCCGGCGAGGAACGGGACTACCTGGAGTTGAGCTTCGCCGGCACCGACAAGATCTTCCTGCCTGTCGAGCAGATCAACCGCATCAGCCGTTACTCGGGCGGGGAGAATCCGGCCCTGAGCAAGCTGGGCGGCGCCGAGTGGTTGCGTACCAAGCAGCGCGTCAAGCGCGCGGTCACCGACCTCGCCAAAGAGCTGCTCGAGATCTACGCCGCTCGGGCCGNNACGGCAAGACCGAGGTGGCCCTTCGTGGCGTCTTCAAGGCGATACAGGGCGGCAAGCAGGTGGCCGTTCTCGTGCCCACGACCATCCTGGCGGCACAGCACCACGCCACGTTCAGCCAGCGCTTCGCCGCCTTCCCGATGACGGTCCGGCTGCTGTCGCGCTACGTTCCCTCCCGCGAGCAGGAGAAGACCATCGAAGGGCTGGCCTCAGGCTCGGTCGATCTCGTCATCGGCACGCATCGCCTGCTGAGCAAGGACGTCCGGTTCCGCGACCTGGGCATGGTCATCGTGGACGAGGAGCAGCGTTTCGGAGTGGCCGCCAAGGAGCGGCTCAAGAAGCTGCGCCGCGAGGTCGACGTGCTGACGCTGTCCGCGACACCGATCCCGCGGACGCTCAACCTGGCGCTCGCCGGCGTCCGCGACCTGTCGCTGATCGAGACGCCGCCGGAGGACCGGCTGCCGATCCAGACACGGGTCGCCGAGGCGTCCACCGGGCTCGTCCGCGACGCCATCCTGCGCGAGCTGGACCGCGGCGGTCAGGTCTTCTTCGTCCACAACCGCGTCGAGACGATCGAGGCGCAGGCCGAGCAGCTTCGGGCGCTGCTGCCGGGCGTTCGAATCGCGGTGGGCCACGGCCAGATGCCGGAAGGCCAGCTCGAGAAGGTGATGCTCGCCTTCGCCGGCGGCGCCACCGACGTGCTGGTCTGCACAACGATCATCGAGTCCGGCCTGGACATCCCGAACGCCAACACGATCGTCATCGACCGAGCCGACACGCTTGGCCTGGCCCAGCTCTACCAGCTCCGCGGCCGTGTCGGGCGGTCGTCGCGGCGCGCCTACGCCTATCTGCTGTACCGGCGCCGCGAGACGCTCTCGGACGTGGCGCGCAAGAGACTGCAGGCCATCTTCAACGCCTCGGAGCTCGGTGCCGGGTTCCAGATCGCCCTGTCAGACCTGGAGATTCGCGGCGCCGGCAACATCCTGGGCGCGGAGCAGCACGGACACGTGGCCGCGGTCGGGTTCGACCTGTACACGCGCCTCCTGGCCGAGGCCGTCGAGGAGCAGAAGGCGGAGTTCGAAGGCCGTCCGGCCGAAATCGAACGGCCCGGCGCCGTAGTCGACCTGCCGGTGGACGCTCACCTGCCGGACTCGTACGTNNGCGGCTGCTCGAGGTCGTGGAGCTGCGGATGGCGGCCGAGAACGCCGGCATCGCGTCAATCTCGCGCGAGGAGGGCGAACTCGTCGTCCGGCTCGGGACGCTGTCTCGTGCGGCGGCGATGCGCGCCCTCGCATCGATGGGCCGCGATGTGGTTCGGTTCGGCACGAACCAGGCCCGCATCCGGCTGCCCCGTGATGCCGCCCGGTCCTGGAGCGTGGCCCAGTCCGTGGTCTCGCGCCTTCTTCCCGCGGCCGAGGAACAGCAGCTACAGCGGGAGCGGGCCGCCGCGGGCCAGAGTCGCTCGGAGTAGCGGGCGCGCGTACGGCGCCGTTCCAAGACGCAATGCCGTCCCAGGACGCAATGGCGTCCCGCGGCGCGCGCCGTCCCGAAGCCTGTCTCGATCGCGTAACCTATGAGCGGCTCACGTCCGAGAATACGACGTGAGCTGGGCCCCGGTGGGGTTCGTCACGGGAAGCCGGTAAGTTCCGTCGCACCCCGCGCCACGGCGACCACCGGAAGGACGTGGGATGCACCGTTCGGAAAAGGCGATATCGGGCGTCGCGCACCCGAAGGCGAGCCGCTCAGGGGAGAAGGACAGCTTCCGTCCCGATATCGAGGGGCTTCGCGGGGTCGCCGTTTCGCTCGTCGTGCTGTTCCACGCCGGGCTCCTCTCCCAGGCTTCCACTCAGCTCACCGGCGGCTTCATCGGCGTCGATCTCTTCTTTGTCGTCTCGGGCTACCTGATCACCGGGCTGCTGATCCGCGAGCGCGAGCGCACCGGCAGGATCAGCTTCTCGCGTTTCTACGCGCGCCGGGTCCGACGCATCCTGCCCGCGGCCGCCGTCACCTTGCTGATCACGATCCCGCTGGCAAACGCGCTGGTGACGCTCGTGGAGCGTTCGTCGGTGATGGAAGACGCCGCCTCAGCCGCCCTATCCATCGCGAACATCCGCTTCGCGATGACGACCGACTACTTCAACCCGGTCAACTACTCACCCTTCCTGCATTTCTGGTCGCTTGGCGTCGAGGAGCAGTTCTACTTCGTCTGGCCGGCCCTGCTCGCGATCGTGGCCTGGAAGTGGCCCCGGGCCGGCGCGGCCGTTGCTCTGTCCGTCGTGGTCGTGGTGTCGTTCATCGCCAGCGTGATCGTCACCGAGAACTCGCCTTCGACGGCCTTCTACATGCTCCCGACACGAGCCTGGCAGCTGGCCGCGGGCGGCTTGCTGGCGGTGGGATCCGGGTCGCTCGATCGACTGCCCGGCGCTCTGCGCGTCGCGTTGAAGCAGCTGCTCGCCTACGCCGGTTGGGCCGCCCTGGCCGCTCTCATCACGGCGGCCTTCGTCATCAGTTCCGTCGCGACGCCCTACCCGGGCATCGCGGCCGTCATCCCGACCGTCGCCGGCGTGCTGCTCATCGCCTCCGGCCCGGAGCGGACCGGGCCCGGTATCTTGCTGCGGCTGCCGCCGATCCGGTTCCTCGGCAAGATCAGCTACTCGCTCTACCTGTGGCACTGGCCGATGCTCATCCTGGGCGGCCTGTACCTGACAACGCCGCTGAATCCATGGCTGACGCCGGGTCAGGCAGTAGCCCTGGCGNNCGGCGTGGCCGTTATGGTGCTCGTGGCAGTTGTGGGTGCGAGCTTCGACTTCGGGGCGCAATCCGCGCTCGCGGCTCTGGACAACCCCAGCACCGATCCCACCGTCACTCCAACTCCGACTGAGCTGGCGACGGCCAGCCCGGCGCCGACGCTTGCGTCGATCGCACCGGCCTCGCTTGCCCCGAACGCCACTCCGACTCCGGTCCCGGAGATGACACCGGCCCTGACGTTCGGTCCGAGCCCGGAGCCGCCCACCTCGTATGCGATCACGAACGCCATACATCCCTCTCTCGGCAACGCCGCCACCGACTACGAGCAGCCCTGGCACGACAACTGCCTTGGCTGGCAGGCGGCCACGGCACCGAATCCCTCGAGCAAGTGCATCTACGGCAATCCCGGCGGAACCTACACCGTGGCCCTGGTCGGAGACTCGCACGCCTCGGCCCTGTTCCCCGGCGTCAACGCGGTGGCCAAGGCCCACGGCTGGAAACTGATCCCGTACCTGAAGATCAACTGCTCGTTCCTCAATCTCAGCGATCTGATGTGGTACGGCCCACCCGAGATCCCATACCCCCAGTGCGAGACCTGGAACAGCGCCGTCATGAGCAAGCTCCAGAAGAGCCCGCCCAACCTGGTCATCATCTCGATGAGCCGCTGGATCTTCACGGCCGATACCGGCGAGGAGAACGTCGCGACCGAGAGCAACGCGCTCATCCAGATGATCGAGAAGATCCCGTCCACCTCCCGCGTCGTGATCATCCAGGACCCCCCGCTGCCCACCGCCGAGAAGGTGCCCGACTGCCTGTCCACCTATCTGTCCGACTGGCGCAAGTGCGACTACACGCGCCGCGAGGGCTTCGGTTCGGCAATGGGCTCGCGCGAACAGGCGGCGGCCAAGGCGACTGGTGCCGGTTTGATCGACCTGACCGACGCCATCTGCCCAGGCACCGGTAACTGCCCGGTGGTGATTGACAACATGATCGTCTGGCGCGACGAACACCATCTGACCGCCACGTTCTCGACCAGCCTCGGTCCAGCGATCGACGCCCAGCTGGTAGCAATCCTCAATGCCTGGGCCGGACCGACGATAGCTCCATAGCACGCCATCTCCTCGAGGTGCCGGTTATGGCGCGCCGGGGGCTCGGACCGGTCCAGCCCTGCGGTAGACTTCGCCTGCCGAACCGGCCGTCGCTTGTCTGGAGGATCGCCTCGACCATGTCAGCCGAGGACCTGCGCGCCAAGATTCGCGAGATTCCCGACTTCCCCAAGCCGGGCATCCTCTTCTACGACATCACCACCCTGCT
>PMNU01000031.1:156-2626 GCA_003165675.1 Chloroflexota bacterium | reverse complement strand
TGTGGGGCTCGGATATCTACGTCGGGCCGCGCCGCTGGTGGGCCGTGCGCCAGCTGGCGCGGCTCACGCTCCGCGCCGCGGACCTGGTCATGGCCGATTCCGAGGACCTCAGGCGCGGCGCCGAGGAGCTGGGGGCGCGGCCGGACCGCACCGAGCTGATCGGGTGGGGCGTGGACCTGACGCGCTTCTCGGGAGGACCCGCTCCGGCCGAGCTGCGGTCCCGCCTTGGCCTCGACGGCCGGCGCGTGGTCTTCTCGCCGCGCGCCATCAAGCCCCTGTACCGCCAGAGAGTGGTGGTAGAGGCGCTGGCTCGGCTGCCTCTGGACGTTTCGGTGGTCATGTCGCGGCAGAGCTCCGACCCGGCCGAGGTCGAGGCGATCGAGCGGCGGGCGGCGGCCCTCGGCATATCCGATCGACTCCTGCTGGTGCCCGAGATCGCCCACGCGGAGATGCCCGATTTTCTGCGGTTGGCCGACGTCGTGGTCTCGGTGCCGGTCTCCGATTCGACGTCGGTCACGATTCTGGAGGCCCTCGCCTGCGAGCGGCCGGTGGTCGCGGCTGATCTTCCGAGCGTGCGAGAGTGGCTGGAGGAACTGGATCCCCGATCGCTTGTGCCGGTAGACGACCCGGGGGCAACCGCCGCGGCGGTGGCTCGGGTGCTTGGCCTCGGCCCGGCGGAGCGCGCCGACCTGGGGGAGCGAGGCCGGGGCATCGTCGCGGAGCGAGCCGACCAGGCCCGGTGCCTGGGTGCCGTCGAAGCCCTGTACATGAAGATTGCCGGCCGGGCCGTGCCGGGCGCTTCGCTGTGACGGCCACGCCTGGGGCTGCGGAGGCGCCGCCCACGCCGGGGACGCCGGGGACGCCGGCCCCGCTGCCCATGCCGACCACGGCGCCCGCCGCCACCCCGGGCCGTCCCTTCGCCAGGCGAGTAGCGTCGGTGTTCGGGGCGAAGACCATCGTCTTTGGGGTCGGGCTGATAACGACGATCGTCGTGAACCGGCTGCTCGGACCGAATGGCAAGGGCGCGTACGTGGCCGTAACCGCGTTGCCGGGGATGCTCGGGGCGATCGGTCTGTTCGGGCTTCCTAACGCGATGAACTACTTCGCGGCCCGCGGTGCGTCCGTCCGGCGCCTGCTCCTGCTGTCGGACGTGTCCGCGGTGGTGATCTCGGGCGCCGCCATCGTCCTGCTGTGGTTCGCGCTGCCGGTGCTCGAGACGAGCATCCTGTCCGCCGTCGCGGAGAACGTCGGCGCGGCGGCGGGCGACACCTTGCTCCGCCTGATCCTCCTGGCCGTCCCGGCGATCGTGATAGCGGGCTTCGTCGGGCCGATCCTGTACGGCCGTCACGAGGTCAGGATCTACACCACGATCATGGTCGGCCAGGCCCTCGTAACCATGTTCATCCTCGTCCTCCTCGTCGGCGTGCTGCGACTGGGCGTGCCTGGAGCGGTCCTGGGCACCGTGACCATCAGCACATTGGGGGCGCTGGCCACACTTCTCGCAGTCATGCACGTGTCCAGACGCCATCCGGACGGCGCCCCGGTCTCGACGCGCTCGCTGTTCGGCTACGGCCTCCGGGCCTACCCGGCCAGCATCACCGGCTTCTTCAACTACCGCGCGGACACCTTCATCATCCAGGCGTTGATGCTCAGGTCGGATGGACCCCTGGGCCTCTACAGCATGGCCGTCACCATGGCGGAGTTGATCTTCTACATCCCGGACGCGGTGACCACCATCTTCCTGCCGACGGTAGCCGGTTCGACGGCCGAGGAAGCCGATGCCAAGCTGGGCCGCGTCTCTCGCCTGACGATGCTGGCCACCGTCTCGGCTGCCGTGGCGCTCATCCCGACCGCGTGGGTCGGCATCCACCTGGTACTGCCCAAGTACGTCGACTGCATGCCGGCATTCCTGGTGCTGCTGCCGGGCGTAGTGTCGCTCAGCCTGTCGAAGGTGCTGACCAGCTACGTCGCCGGTCGCGGCCGTCCCGGTCCGATCTCGGTCGCTGCCGCGATCACGCTGGCGCTCAACCTGGCCGCGAACGTCGTGTTGATCCCACAGTTCGGCATAGTGGGGGCCTCTGCCGCCTCGCTCCTGTCGTACACGGCCATGGCTCTGATGATGTTGTTCGTTGCCTGCCGCCTGTCGGGCCGCTCGCCGTTCTACCTCATCGTGCCCGGCAGAGCGGAGTTCGCGGCGGTTCGAACCGTCGCCCTGCAGGTGGTCGCTCGAGTGAGGGGCAAGGTGGGGGTGTGAGCGGCCGCGTCCTCGTGGTCACCTACTACTTCCCGCCGCTCGGCGGCGTCGGCGTGCAGCGCACTCTCAAGTACATCACCTACCTGCCGCGCTGGGGCTGGCAGCCGATCGTCGTCACGCCTCGCAATCCTGCCTACACGGTCCGCGACGCGTCGCTGCTCGACGTTCTGGCGCCCGACCTGGAGGTCCATCGCACCGCCAGCCTGGAGCCGGGAC
>PMNU01000031.1:0-140 GCA_003165675.1 Chloroflexota bacterium | reverse complement strand
GACGCGCAGATCGGCTGGGTTCCGTTCGGGGCGCGGGCCGGGCGGCGGGCCAATCGGGGGCCCGGGTTCGATGTCGTGTACTCGACCGCCGCGCCGGTATCCGCCCACATCGTCGCCGGGCTCGTGAAGCGCTCGACGGG
>PMNU01000124.1:48357-49589 GCA_003165675.1 Chloroflexota bacterium | reverse complement strand
TCATGATGTTGGCCTTGTGGACGGCCGTGACCTTGCGACGACCGTTGGCGACGGCGTACTCGAAGGCAAATCGGGCGATCCGCTCCGAAGCGGCCCGGGTGATGATCTTGATGCTCTCGGCGGCGTCCGGACCCACCATGTGCTCGATGCCGGCATACAGATCTTCGGTGTTCTCGCGGACGATGACCAGATCCACGTCCTCGTACCGCGTCTTGAGACCTGGAATCGACCGTACCGGCCGAAGGTTGGCGTACAGGCCGAGAGTCTGGCGCAGGGCGACATTCACGGACCGGAAGCCCACTCCAACAGGCGTCGTGATTGGTCCCTTGATGGCGATCTTGTTGCGCAGGATCGAGTCGAGGACGGATTGCGGCAGCGGCGTCCCCTCCTTCGCCATGACCGCCTCGCCGGCCTCGACGACCTCCCACTCAAACTCGACGCCAGAGGCGTCGAGGACACGCCTCGTGGCCTCGGCCAGTTCGGGGCCGATTCCGTCTCCGGGGATGAGCGTCACGAGTCGGGCCATGGCCGAATTCTAGCGACATGGGCCTGACGCGCGGCGGGCGCGGTGGTGGGACGGGCCTTCATCCCCGGAGAGAGGCGGCCCGACCCTCCGGAGACGCAGCTTCGCTCTCCGCCGGCGGCACAGCCGCGAGTGGCGAATCCGCCCGAAAGGCATCGCCGCGCCCTGCTGCTAGGATCAACTCGAACGCCGCCGGGGCTGCTGCGGACTCCGTCCCGCGCCCCCGGCTCGCGAGTATCGGAGCTGCAGCGCGTGAAGATTCAGGAAGCCGACGCGAAGTCGCTCTTGCTGGCCCAGGGATTGCCCGTTCCGCCGTGGAAAGTGGCCCGGACGCCCAAGGAGGTCGAGGCGGCGGCGAAGTCATTCCTCGACGCAGGCGCCGGCAAGGTCGTCGTCAAAGCACAGGTTCTCGTGGGTGGGCGAGGGAAAGCGGGCGGTGTGAAGCTCGCCGGCTCCGCCGCGGAGGCCGCCGAAGTCGGTTCGAAGATCCTGGGGATGGACATAAAGGGCATCACCGTCCGGAAGGTCCTCGTGAGCACGGCGGCCGAGATCGTGAAGGAGTACTACCTCGGCGCGATCATCGACCGTGCCAGTCGCCGGATCGTGCTAATGGCCTCGGCGGAAGGCGGAGTCGAGATCGAAGAGGTGGCCCACCGGAACCCGGGCGCCATCCACCGCGTTTCGGCCGACCCGCAGCTCGGGCTCCTCG
>PMNU01000124.1:0-48346 GCA_003165675.1 Chloroflexota bacterium | reverse complement strand
TGGCGATCGTCGCCGAGACGGCGCCGGGCGGCGCCGTAACCCAGCGTCTGGTCTGCCTGGACGCAAAGGTGACGCTCGACGACTCGGGCCTCGCCCGACATCCGAGCCTCGAAGCCCTGCGCGACCTGGACGAAGAAGACCCCACCGACGCCCAGGCTCGAAAGCTGGGCATCAACTTCATCCACCTGGACGGCACAATCGGCTGCATGGTCAACGGGGCCGGGCTGGCGATGACCACGATGGACCTGGTGAAGAACTACGGCGGCGAGCCGGCCAACTTCCTCGACGTGGGAGGCGGGGCGCGTCGCGAGACCGTCCGCGGGGCTATGGAGCTGATCCTGGCGGACTCGAAGGTCAGCGCCATCCTGGTCAACATCTTCGGGGGAATCACGCGCGGCGACGAGGTCGCCGCCGGGCTCATCGAAGCTCGGGGGGAGCAATCGCGAGAGGTCCCGATGGTCGTCAGGATCGTGGGCACGAACGCCACGGAGGCTGCGCAACTCCTCAGAGAGGCTCGGTTCGAGACGGCGACCTCGCTCGACGAGGCTGCCGAGAAGGCGGTGGCGCTGGCGGAGGGGGCCGCCCGATGAGCATCCTGGTCGGAAGCGAGACACGCCTGGTCGTCCAGGGCATCACCGGGCGCGAAGGCGAATTCCACACTCGCGCATCCGTCGCCTACGGAACGCGCGTCGTGGCGGGCACCCGTCCCGGCAAGGGCGGCCAGACGGCCATCGACGGCACCGTGCCGATCTTCGACACCGTCGCCGAGGCCGTCAGCCAGGCTGGCGCGAACACCTCGGTCATCTACATCCCGGCGGGCGGGGCCCCGGACGCGATCCTCGAAGCCGTCGACGCGGGCATCGGAACGATCGTGTGCATCACGGAGGGCATTCCCGCGCTCGACATGATCCCGGTGGTCGAGGCAGTTCGGCGAGCTGGCGCCCGATTGATCGGCCCCAACTGCCCCGGCGTCACCTCGCCCGGCCTGGCGAAGGTGGGGATCATTCCCGCTTCGATCCACAAACAGGGCCGCGTCGGCGTCGTGTCCCGCTCCGGGACGCTCACCTATGAGGCCGTACAGGCGATGACCGACGCCGGCATCGGCCAGTCGACGTGCGTTGGGATCGGCGGCGACCCGATCATCGGCACCACGTTCCTCGACGTGCTGAAGCTCTTCCACGACGACCCCGAGACCGAGGCGATCGTGATGATCGGCGAGATCGGCGGGTCGGCCGAGGAGGAGGCCGCCTCGTACGCCGCCGAGCAGCTCAAGGGCGTGCCGATGGCAGCGTTCATTGCCGGTCGCACGGCGCCGCCCGGCCGCCGCATGGGCCATGCAGGAGCGATCATTTCGGGCGGGTCCGGCACGGCGGCGGAGAAGATCGCGGCGCTGGAGGCTGCAGGGGTGCGCGTTGCGGACTCCCCCACTCAGCTACCGAAGCTGCTCCGAGAAGCCGGCTACCGCCCGTAGCCAGTCGGCTGTTAGAGCTGGGTCTCCGGGGTCTCGCCAACCGCACCGCGCGCGGCGATACTCCGGCCTGGAGTTCGCTTCCGGCGAGATCGGGCCCCAAGGGGCACGTCGAAACGGGGTGGTGAGTGGGCGTTTTGATGGATCTGATAGCGGGCGATCCCCGCGAGATCCTGCTCGCCATCGGGGTAGAAGACTGGGCCGGATTGCGCGACCGGAGCCGCTTCGCCGCAGACATCTCGCTAGCAGGCGGAATGGATCCCACCTGGCTCGACCTGTTCGCCCAGGCCGCGCGCGAAGCCACCGGCGGCGACACACCCGGGCCCTTCAGCGATGCGGCGTACGCACTGGAGGGCCGCCTGACGGCTCTCTCCGAACGCACGGTCGAGCGCATCGACCCCCGCTGGGTCGACGACGTCGCGCTGCTGCCGGACAGCCAGCTCGACCGAATCGCAGCCCGCTGGATCGACCTGATCGATTGCGAGGAATGCGAGGTTGAACCTGACGACAAGCCGATGCTGCGCGAGCTGGCGGGCGATCTGATCGACGTCTGCAGGCGCGCCGAAGGCGCCGAAGACGTCCTCTTCGCCTGGTCGATCTGAGTCCTCTTCGCCTGGTCGATCTGAGCCCGCCGCGCGGCCGGAAGCCGCCTGATCCAACCGACTCTGCAGTATGGCTACCCGGATCAGTAACCCAGCTTCGCCCAGGCCGGCCCGCCGGGAGCCTCGATCAACTCGACCAGGACGCCATGGCAGCTCTTCGGGTGGACGAAGGCGACCGGACCCTCTCCGCCCTTTCGGGGAGCGGCGTCGATAAGGGTCAGGCCAAGTGCCGCCAGGCTGTCGAGCGCGGCCTGGACATCCGGCACCTCGAAGCAGACGTGGTGGAATCCCTCACCCCGCGATTCGAGGAAGCGGGCGGAGCCGGTCGCGTCGTCGGTCGGCTGGACCAGCTCGATCTTCGTCTCGCCCGCCAGGAGGAAACCGATCGAAACGTGGTCGGAGGCCACATCCATGACGGCCTCCACGTCGAGACCCAGCTTGTCGCGATAGAGACCCAACGCCGCCTGAAGGTCGCGAACGATCACGGCGACGTGGTGAATCTTCCCGATGCCGATGTCATTGGGAAGGGCGGATTCGAGCTGATCCATGACTCTCCTGCGACTATCGAGCGAACCGGGACCGGACAGGCGTTCGATGTGCGGCTGCGCCATCCGGTACGTCGGCCGCCCTGACTATGGTACGAAAACGGCGGCCAGAGTCGCCCGATCGTTTCCGCCACGCGCGACGGGGGAGTTCCTGCCGATGACCGCACCTCCAGGTCGGGTAGGTCCGCCGTCTCGTAGCAGCTGTTGGCAGCTGCCCTTTCACCATCCTGTGGCAGCTTTCCGCAGCTGTCTGCCGAGCTCGAGTGGCAGCTGTTGACAGCTGTTACGCGCGCGCCCGGAAGTCCGGCTCTCCACCCTCGCTGTGCCTACCCGGATTAGACGGTGATCAATTCGCGATGCTCGCCCCAGACCGAGCGAAGACGGTCGCACACCTCACCGACCGTGGCGTAGGCCTTGACGGCCTCAACCATCGGCGGCAGAAGGTTCTCCTCGCCGCGGGCGCACTCCTCGAGCCGGTCCATCGCGGCTACCCAGGCTGTGGCGTCGCGATCGGTCCGCACGCGCTCCACTCGCTCGCACTGGCGACGTTCGCCCTCCGGATCGATCTTCTGCAGTGACGGCGTGGACGTGTTCTCGTCGCGGAACCTGTTGACCCCTACGACGACCTTGGTCCCGTTCTCCACCGCCCGCTGGACCTGGTAGGCAGATTCCTGGATCTGGCGCTGCTGATACCCGGCTTCGATTGCCGCGAGCGTTCCGCCGAGGGCCTCGATCTCCTTGAGATAATCGTTAGCTGCGGCTTCGAGTCCGTTCGTCAGGCTCTCGACGTAGTAGCTGCCGGCTAGCGGATCCGGCGTCTCGGTCACGCCAGACTCATAGGCGAGAATCTGCTGCGTCCGGAGAGCGAGCCTCGCCGCCTCCGCCGTTGGCAGCGCTAGCGCCTCGTCGCGAGAGTTGGTATGCAGGCTCTGGGCCCCGCCCAGAACAGCGGCCAGGGCCTGGACGGTGGTCCTGACGACGTTGTTGTCGATCGACTGTGCGGTGAGCGACGAGCCGGCTGTCTGGACGTGGAAGCGGCAGGCCATCGAACGCACGTTGGTCGCGCCAAACCGGTCCTTGATGATGCGGGCCCACATCCGGCGCGCGGCTCGGAACTTGGCCACTTCCTCAAAGAGCTCGCTCCACGCGGCAAAGAAGAAACTGAGCCTGTCGGCGAACGCATCGATGTCAAGGCCGCGGCTGAGGGCGGCCTCGACGTAGGCGATGCCATCGGCCAGGGTGAATGCCAGCTCCTGGGCTGCAGTCGCACCCGCCTCGCGCATGTGATAGCCGCTGATGCTGATGGTGTTCCAGCGCGGCAGCTCTTTCGAGCAGAACTCGAATACGTCAGTGACGAGACGCATGGAGGGCCGCGGCGGAAAGATGTAGGTGCCGCGGGCGATGTACTCCTTGAGAATGTCGTTCTGAGTTGTACCGCTGACCTGGCTTCGCGCCACTCCCTGCTTCTCGGCCACGGCCACATAGAGCGCCAGCAGCACGGCGGCAGAGGCATTGATCGTCATCGACGTGCTGACGGTGCCAAGGGGCAGACCGGCCAGCAACACCTCCATGTCGGCCAGGGAGCTGATCGGCACTCCAACCCGGCCCACTTCGCCCTCGGCTTGAGGAGCGTCGGAGTCGTAGCCCATCTGGGTCGGCAGGTCAAAGGCGACAGAGAGCCCCGTCTGGCCCTGCTCGAGGAGGTATCGGAAGCGGCGGTTGGTGTCCTCCGCCGTGGAGAATCCGGCGTACTGGCGCATCGTCCAGAGACGGCCGCGGTACATGGTCGGCTGGACGCCACGAGTGTACGGATACTCACCGGGACGCCCCAGGTCTCGATCCTCGTCGAGACCGGCAAGATCGGCGGGCACGTACAGGTCCCGAATCTCGACGCCAGACGTAGTCAGGAACCGGTCCTGACGTTCGGGCGACCTTGAAATGGCCTTCGCCCGGGTTGTCGCGCGCCAGCGATCCCGTTCCGAATCGGCCGCCGGCCCGCTCTCTACTCCACCGTCGTTTGGTCCCCGGTCGTCCGCCACGTGCCGCTTCCTCTCACTGTGATCTGGCCCCCATCGCACGGGCCCACCACGGGATGATGGCACGGACTCACCCAAACGTGCCAGTCGAATCGCTTGGGTGGCGGAGAATTCGTGGGCGCAAGGCAGAGGGACCGACGACGGGTCAGGGGCAACTGCCGGCGAGACTTCCTGGCGCGGGCCGTCTTTGCGCAAAGACGGCCCAACGTTCCGAGAGGCTGAGAGCGGGCCCGCGCTGACATGCCCGCGCGCTCGGCCCATTCGGGTCGTAGAGATTGCGGCGTCGATATCCACAGAATCGGTGAACAACTTAGCAAAACTGTGGATAAGCCAGGACCGCCGGCTGAGGCTCGTGCGGTAGCATTTCGAAGAATGGACGATGCGCTCGCCGCTCGTTGCTTCGGGGCCCACTCCGCGGGGCAACATGACACGAGTCGATCTGTCGCCCCGAGACCGCACGCCGAGCGAGGTGATACCAGGGTGGCTAACGTCATCGCGATCGCAAACCAGAAGGGTGGCGTCGGCAAGACGACCACTGCCATCAATCTGGCGGGCGCTCTCGCGGAGCGAGGCCTGCGGATACTGTGCGTTGACATGGACGCCCAGGCCAATCTGACCGTAGGCCTCGGGATCAACCTGACGAGCGTCGAGCGATCCATGGCGAACGTTCTGGGCGAACCGAGGGCGCGGCTCAGGGACATCATCATCACAACGCAGACGCCGGGCATCGACGTCGCTCCGGCGACGCTCGACCTCGCGTCGACCGAGGTCGACCTCTTAAGCATGATCGGCCGCGAGTACGCTCTCGCCGAGGCTATCGACGATTGGGCTATGGGTCACTACGACTATGTCTTGATCGATTGTCCGCCCACCCTTGGCCTGCTGACGATCAACGGCCTGGTGGCGGCGAACGGCGTCATCATTCCAGTCCAGACTCAGTACTACGCTCTGAAAGGCCTCGCGGCCCTGGCGAAGGTCATCGCCACGATTCGGTCCAAACTCAACCGGAACCTGCGGGTCCTTGGGCTCTTACCCACGTTCTATGACCCACGGACGGTTCTTGGCCGGGAGATGCTCATCGAGATGCGCGAGCACGGCGAGAACCACGTATTCGACACCATCATCCGGAACGCGGTGAAGCTCGGCGAGGCGCCCCTGACCGGGCGCCCGATCACCGACTATGCCGGCGCCTCCGAGGCCGCCAACAACTTCCGCGAGCTCGCCAGGGAGGTAATTGCGCTTGGCTAGGCCAGACTTCCGCGCCGCCGCCGCCGCGCGCCTCAGTGAAGAACGAGGTCAGAGGCTCTCTCAGAACGTCCTGAGCCTCCTGAACGCGGACGAGACGACCGTCGTCCGACCGGCCGCTGTTCGCAACATACCGGTCGATAGGATCGAGCCGAACCCGAATCAGCCACGTCTGGCCATGGACAAGGCCGGCCTGGACGATCTCACTGCCTCAGTCCGAGAGCACGGCGTTCTCCAGCCAGTCCTGGTCCGCCCGCTGGTAGGCGGCCGTTACCAGCTGATCGCCGGGGAACGCCGATGGAGGGCCGCCATCGGCGCCGGGCAGGATACGGTACCCGCCCTCATCGAGGAAATCGACGATGAGACCGCCCTCGAGATAGCGGTCATCGAGAACCTCCAGCGTGAAGACCTCTCACCTCTCGACGAGGCCGTCATCTACGATAAGATGATCCGCGAGCACGGGTACAGCATCCGCAAGCTGGCCCAGAAGCTCGGCAAGGACAAGGGTTACCTCGAGAACCGCCTGCGTCTGGCCGACGCTCCGGCGGAGATTCGAGAGCTCGTGTCTGTGCGCAAAGACACCCTCTCGCATGCATACGAGTTGCTAAAGGTCGAGGACCCCAAGAAGCGCAAACACCTGGCCGACATGGTCGCCAGGGGCGAGCTTTCGCTGATCAGACTCCGCGAGAAGATCGATGGGACGACGCGGGTCCGACGCGCATCCTCCGAGGCTGCCTCAAAGGGTTCGCCGGCTGGCACGGTCGAGGACGCCCTTGAAGCAGATGCCGAGGCGACGTGGTTGGCAGCAGGGTCCAAGAAGCCTCTGACCGATGACTCGCTGATCGCCGTACGAGCCAACCTGACGGACGCAATGGCGGACCTCATCGCAGTCCTGCAATCCGACGTCATGAAGAGCATCGACGACACGGACCGCCAGAACCTGGCCAAGTACCTGATGATCGCCAAGGTGCGTCTCGAGAACGCAATCGGTCTGGTCAGGAGAGGCGGGCCGGACAAGTAGCGTTTCTCCCACCACGAATCCGGGCGGAACGATCCGCTCGGGGGCGAGTTGAGGAGGCGGCATAACGCGGGTTGACGCGCACATTCGAGGCGTGAGCTTAGGCGCAGGTTCAAACGGGAGGGAGTCACATCGACCGGTCGGTCGGGTGCTGTTGAGAGGGCTCACGGGCCTCCTGATTTAGTCCACGCTAGCCTCGAAGCATCCCCGCCGAGTTGAGCACAGCCAGCCAACCCGCGCCGAGAAGGAGAATCCCGACGGCCTGAACCTCCCACACCATTGGGCCGGCCCGGTCGCCTCGGAGGCCAGCAAACCCCACCCCGAACCAACCGAGGGCTATTCCACAGCCCTCGGCGGCCAGCATGGGCGTCGCTCCCGAAATCGCCAATGTCGTTGCAAGTGCAATTAGTTGGACGACCGCCAGCAGGGCGGCGTTGGCGAGCAGCGTTCGTTGACCACCCAGGAAAGTGGCCACCGACGCAATTCCGGAGATGCGGTCCTTCGTGAGATCGGCCCGGGCATTTGCGAGAGCCAGCGTGATGCCCGCAAGAACGCAGAGGGCCTCGACCCCGAGAAACGCGACTGTCACGGGGCCCTGCGCTCCCAACCAGGCGTATAGGGGCAGCAAGCCGACGCCGGCTGCGAACGGCATCCAGGCCAGCGGCGTCCCCTTGAGTCGCAGGTCGTAGACAAGGCCATCCGCAAGCCCCAACGCACCGACGACAAACGCGCCGACGCCGACCGTGGCAGCGGTCAGGAGTCCCAGGCCGGTTGCGATCACACAGACGCCCAGAGCGGCGCCACGCGACACAAGTCCAGCCGGAATCGGTTTGCCGGCCCGGGCCGCGGCATCGGGCACCGCGTCTGCGAGATCGTTGGCGGCGCCGATTCCGAACTGCAGGCCAAGCATCCCCAGACCCAGCCGAAGAGCTAGACCGACCTGGGCGCCGGCGATCAGGGCGATTGTCGTGGCCGCGACCGCATCGAGAACGGAGGGAAACGGATGGACAACCCGGATCAGCCCGATCAGCGTGGGGCGGCGCGAACGCGCCCGCTCAGACGTAGACGATCTCGTCGAAGCAACCGACGAGGTAGGAGATCAGCCGATCCCGAGCGTCGGGAAGCTCGGCCCGCAGTCCTGGCACCAGGAAGTGGAGTGAGATCGACGGCATCATGAGGTGACCTGCGGCATCTGTGCCAACGGTCTGGGGAGCGCCGCCGCCGCGCGCAAAGACTCGCCGAAAGGCCTTCTCATCAAGGTGGGCGGTTCTCCTGAAGTCCGACACGACCTGTGCCACACCACGCCGTCTGGCCACGTCCCGCAAGAGCTCTGAAGTCCATGCGTCGAGCTGCTCGTCGCTCTGCTCGCGCAGTCGGTCGCGGTATTCCGTCGGGTTGGCGGCCAGGCCCGTTGCGCCCACGTCTCCTCCTTGGTATGTCGGCGCAAGTATCGCAGACTCGGCCGGATCGGCCGATACGCGGATCCCTATCGGGACCTCATGGAACAGTCGACCGGCCACCTCACCGAGAGCGCGGCTGAGGCTATGGCGTCTGGAGTCGGGAGGCCGACCTGACCGCCTCCTGGTCGCCACTACGTGCCGGCAGTGGCGGACGCGAGCCCTCGGGCCACTCGTTGAATCGCTCTGTCAGCCAACGGCCAACTCGGCCGGGCCGCGGCTGGTCCGGGAAATCTGCGACGAGCGTTTCCAGGGACGACTGCGCCTGCGCGGTAAGATGCGCCACCTCCTCAGGCCTCGGCCTGGCTGGCGCCCCGCGAGCGGCCTCGATGGGCAGACCCACTCGCACGCGTACGACCCGTCGGAAGCCCAGCCAGCTCGTGCCGTTGATCGACACCGGAACGAGAGGCACGCCGGCTCGCAAGGACAGATACGCCGGCCCATCCTCGAGTGGCATAACGACACCTTCGCCGGCGTGGATCCGCCCTTCGCCGGCGATGGCAACCACGGCACCCTGCCTGAGAAGTGATCCTGTGCGGGCAGTCGCGGCGATGAGACCGCGCTTCCCCGGCTGATACGGGACCGTTACGCCGCCCCAGCGCATCAAACGGTTCCGCAGACCTCGTCGCATCTCCTCTTGCTCTGGGCCGAAGAAGTACATCCGGGGCCGCCTGGGTATTGAGGCAAACAGGTAGAGAGGATCGGCCCAGTTCTGATGGCTGAAGCACAGGACCGACGGTCCAGCCGGCAGTCGCTCCATGCCCTCGACGCGTACCCTCGAGTAGATGCGTGCAATCAGGCCGAGGATGACGCGACACGCGTGGTAACGCCGTATCGACCGAGGCGGAGCCTGAGCGTCGATCCTGTCGCGCCGGGAGGCTCGAACTGGCCCCGAGTCACCTGAGGCGTCCCTGGGCCGATCCCGGTCTGTCAATGACGTGGCCACCGGTCGAGTATGCCAAACCCCGCCATGGGTTGCCGTCTCCCAGGCGCACATCGGTTCAAATCCGTGCTCGCCTGTCGCCTGTCGGGCGGCGCACGGCCAGTCAAACATCGGGGAGGACCCCTGTTGGCCCGTCCTCACGCCTGAGTACGACTGTTGCCATGCCCGAGAACGCCTGTTCTATTGTGGTTGAACGGGCGCAGATCTTCCGCGATGCCACGACTCGCCTGGTGATCAGGAGCGTCCGATAGCCGACCTGGTCGACTTTCGCCGACGCGCCGCCCGGGCGAGCTCGGCCCGATGCCGCCCCTGATGGACCCTCCCGACCGACGCCGCTGCTGGTGGCCGGGCGGCCTCGAGGGCGTAGACGCGCTGATGCTCGCGGACCACGACACAGAGTGGGGTGTGCCCGTGTCAGACGACCGCGACTACGACCTGCTGAGGAGCGTTTCGATCGCCTTCCTGGGCAGGCGAGTGCGACGTGAGACATAGTTGGCAATGCGAGCCGGGTCGCACCCGCACCTGCTAAGAGCACGCCGATCCAACCGCGGCCACAAAGCCATCGCTCGGGCCTGCGGCGGACACCGATCCTGCGTCCGAGAATTCGGCCGCGGCGTCTGGGCCTCGACCTGCACTGAGGTCGCCATCGATCGCCTTCCTGCGCGGGGCAACTTCGAGGCTGGACCCGACGCCTCCGCCCGCCGGGACTGGGGCGAGAAGCTTAAGCGCCTCACTTAAGTATTTCAACCCCTTTTCGGCCTGATCGTCCTCAACAAGACGTCAAGACGGCATCGACGGCCGCATCGCATGGGGGACGCCGCCCAGTGGGCGGAGCGAAGACCACCCGGCCGACGTGGCATGCCCAGGCGTGCCGTAACCGGCGTGGGTCTCGTGGGAAGAGCGGCGACGTTGCCAGTCAGCCTGCGCCGCCGCGTGAGCCGCAGCAATGCACAACTCGTTGCCGCCCTGCCAGGAGCGAGCTTCCATCGCTGCAGCCGTCGATCCGGCGCCCCAGGCGATCGACCGCAGGCCCGCCGCTCAAGACACAAACAGCCTCATGCGACTCGACGCCTGGACACGACTCGTTCTCCTTCTTGGGGCGCGGCGACGGTCGCCCGGGGCGCAAGGACCCGTGAACGGCCTCCAAGGGCGGAGTGCCGATAATGGTGCCATGCCCGACGCCGATCTTCCATCCAGCGACGCCTCGAGGTCCATGGCGGTCTCGCTAGCCACCGCCCCCCTGTCCGGCCTCCACAGAGTCGAGCACATCATGGGGACCGCGATCGGCCTGGATGTTCGCAACGCATCCGTCCCCGGGACGGCGCTGGATCGGGCCTTCGACTACCTGCGCGACGTCGACCTCCGATTCAGCACCTACAAGTCCGACAGTGAAGTCAGCCGGTTGATTCGAGGCGAACTGGATGAGGCGGACTGCAGCCCAGACCTTGTCCAGGTTCTGGCGCTGTGCGAGCAGGTCCGTCGCGCCAGCGACGGCTACTTCGACATCCGGGCTCACCGACCGGACGGCCGGCCCGATCCGACCGGCCTGGTCAAGGGCTGGTCTCTCGAGAACGCCGGCCGGATCCTAGAAGCCGCCGGCGCCCGTGATTACTGCATCAACGGCGGCGGCGACGTCGTAGTCCGAGGCGAGGCTGCGCCCGGCAAGGCCTGGCGGGTGGGCATCCGTCACCCTCTTATCGCCGATCGGCTTGCGACCGTGCTGGCAGTTCGAGGCGCCGCGGTGGCCACTTCAGGTGCCTACGAGCGCGGCGCTCACATCCGCGACCCGTTTACCGGCCAGGCCCCCGGACGCGTGTTGAGCTTCACCGTCGTCGGGCCGAGCCTGACGTTCGGGGATGCCTACGCCACGGCCGCCTTCGCGATGGGCCCCACAGGGCTCGGCTGGGTGGCGAGCCTGCCTGACTACGAGGGCTGCTCCGTCACCGCCGATCCGGACGGCTCGAATGCCAGATTGGCCTGGACGCCGGGCTTCGACTCCTGCTTCGCCGACCGCTGACGGGCCGCAGCCGCCCGTTCCTACCACAGAAACGGCCTGCGGCTCAGCAGCGTCTGATCGGCGATCGTAAGCAGGTATCCCACGAACAGCAGGAGGCTCACATTCATGTGCAACCGGATGTTCGCCGCCATGGTGTCCGTGAGGGCATATGGATTGTCGTAGAACCGGATGAGGCCCGAGTGGACTCGAATCGCAAGGGGAATCGCCAGCAGGACCAGCAGGGCCGGTATCGGCAACAGACCGACCGCGACGCCGGCCACCACGCTCACAAACGCGCCGGCAGCCGCGACGTCGAAGCAACGGATCACGGTCGCCTCCGACCAGCGGACCGGCAGCGTCCTCTTGCCGGCCTTCGCGTCGCCCGCTCGGTCGGGGATCTCGTTGACATACAGGATCAGGGCCACCAGCAACCCCATCGGGATCGACACGACGAAGGCCTCGAACGAAAGCGATCCGCGCGACTGAACTGTGTAGGCGCCGAGCAGCATGACCGGCCCGAATCCGACGGCGGTGGCGATCTCGCCAAGGCCCCGGTATACGAGCTTGAAGGGTGGCATGGTGTAGGCGACGCTGATGAAGAAGCCGACGGCGGCGATGACGACGAGCGCCGGCGAGCCACGCATGGCTAGCAAGACGAGGCCGAGGATCAAGGCCACGGCGTAGCAACCGATGGCGAGAATCGACATCTCGCGAATCGTGACCAGCGCGTTCTGCAGGACTCGCGAGCCGCCGCTGAACTTGGTTGGAGTGGCATTGGCGTCGTCGGCACCCTGGAGCGCGTCGAAGACGTCGTTGGCCACGTTGAGGCCGAGATGAACGGCGCACGCGGCTGCCAGGGTAATCGCAGCCGTGGGCGTGTCGAAGACTCCGACTCGAGCCGCCACTGCCAGACCCAGCAGGACCGGCGCCAAGGTCGCGCTTAGGAACGGGGCGCGCGTGGCACGGAACAGCAGGAGGCGCTTGGAGAGTTTGGGCCGGACGCGCACACCGCGCTCTGCGGACAGAGCATCGAAGTAGCGCCGCGCCTTTGGCAGGCTGCGCTCGTAGGCCGCCGGCAGCGGCAGGTCGCCTTCGTCCCAGAACCAGACCCGGCTCGGGCTGACCGCGAACCGGCCCCGAGGTCGAGCCGACGCGGCGCCCCAGACTGTCACGTGGCTGCGCTGGTCGAAGCCGCCGTCAGGGAGAGGCCGGACGTGGCTGCCGGTAATGGCGACCTGGGCCCCGTGGGCAATCCGGAAGCCCGGTGGCTCGCCGAACCGGACCGTGCCCTCGGCGGGTTTGACCTCGATCTCGACGTCGACGTTGACCGGGTAGCCGTCTTCGGCGATCCAGCTCAGGACTCCACGGTGAAAGGCGGCAAGCCGGGCGATGCCGTCGGCCACGGTGATCGACGGAGACTCCCCAGCCACCTCCTGCGCGGGCGTTTCGGCTGGGGCCGGGGCGGGCGGTTCGACGTCTGCGGGCGGCTTGCCTGTAGAAAGCGTCTCGTCGGTCGGGCTGTCGGGCACGGGCGACGCGGGCTCGGCGGCCGAAGCCGGAATCAGATCGGTCGCTTCGGTCGCAGCCGAGTCCACGGCGGCGGCGTCGGTAGGCTCGGCGACATCCGTCGGATCGGCCGCTGCGCCAACGTCGGCCGCCGCGGCGCCGGCGGTCCTGCCGAGCCTGGACACTCGCAACCTGGGGCTCATCGCGCCACTTCGGCCGCAACCGTGATCTGCGGAGCGTGGTCCGTTCGGCCGTCGGGCCAGAACCATGTCCGCCGCGGCGTGAGCTCAATCAGCGTCCGCTCGAATATGAGCGGGAAGCCCAGCCTGGCCTTCAGCAGGCCCACTGTTGAAGGGTCCTTGCGGGTCCAGTTGTGGAGAAGCCGCTCCCAGCCGGCGTGAAGGTCGTCCTCGGCAACACGGGCGTCGCACTGGACCGTCACCTTGCCCGTCATGGTGCCTGTCGCATCCGGGTTGGTGATTGACAGGCTGACCCGCGGGTTGGCCTTGATGTGCGCGATCTTGGCGCTGTCGAGAACGCTGGAGGTCAGGAAGATCCGGTCGCCCCACAAGAGCGGAACCATCGGGTAAGTGATCGGGCGCTCGTCGGGGCCGATAGCGGTGAGCTCACCGACCAGGGCGGCGTCGATCAAGCGGGCGACGGGGTATGGCAGCGCGGGCACGGAGACCTCCAAGCACGGGATGCCTGGCGATGGCTGCCAGAATTGTACGGAACGCGGGCCACTCGCTATCGCCCGGGCGTCGGAGGTCGCCTCCAGTTCCGGTCTCGACCGTCAGGGCGTCCGGTCGCGGTCGGATGTGCCGCCGAACAGGCGGATCGAGGCGGCGCCGGCAGCCTGCTGCTCGGCTGAGATCAAGTGGCGCCGGTCCGAGGTGCTGTTGTGGGCGTACTCGGCGAGCGTCCTCTGGAGAGACTCAAGGCGCCTGAGCTGGGCGGCGAGAATCTCCGACCAGCGGGCGTGGACCTCCCTGGGACCCGCCGCAGCGGCCAGCCCCAGCGCGAAGATGTGGTCGAGGCAGATCTCGCCGGACCCCAGGGCCGCTGACCAGGCCCCATCTGCCGACAGCTCCATGAGGCGCCCGACCGCCGCGCGGGCGGCCTCCGTGCCTCGGGCGCAAACGGGGCATTTCGCATCCGACAGCTCCGCGAGGCCCCGAAGCTGGCCGGACGCGTCGTCGCCCGACAGCCTCTTCAGCGCCGCAAGGCGGCGGCGCAGCACGGCGTCCAGGAGAACTGCGGTGGCGAGCTGGCTGCTCGTCTGGACAAGCTCCATCTTCGACAGGCCGACGCTGTGGAGCTGACAGAACCCCAGACCCTTGTCCATCTGGGCTCGCAGGCCACGGTCCGTAGCACCCTCGCGGGCCAGGCCTCGGAGGGCCGCGTAGTTTGCTTCCTGGCGAGCGTCGCAGACCGGACAGCGCCCACGCTCGAGCGCCTCGGCCAGACGTATCTCCTCGAAGTCGCGAGCGGGAAGCTTGCCGGGCCCGGTCACGGACGCCCTCGAAATGCCATTGGCGTCATCACGACCACAGCCTAGCGCGGCGTCAGCCTCGCCGGGACATGGCCGCGTAGGTAACGCCGAACCCGAGGATGCACCAGACCGCCAGCGTCACGAACGCGCCGAGCGGCAGCCCGAACTCGTTCGGCGCGAGCGTGCCGCGCGTTACCTCGCCCATGGCCTGGACCGGCAGCAGGCGATGGATCGCCTCGAGCCACGCCGGCAGCTTGTCGGGCAGGAAGGTCAGGGGCGAGAACATGAAGACGAAGACGACGATCGCCTGGGTGATGATCACGGTCAGCATGTACGGCAGCAGCGAGGCGATCGCATAGCCGACGCAGGTCGACGTCAGGGCCACCATCAGCACCGCCGGAACGACCAGCGGGCTGACCTGCAGGTCGAGACCGAAGCGCCAGGCGCCGACCAGCACGCCGAGGACCACGCCCGGGATCACGATCGCCAGCCAGACCGTCAGGTCGGCGACGAGGTAGGCAAGTCGTGGCACCGGCAACGAGCGCATATATGCCAGGCTGCCTTCGGTCTTCTGCTCACCGACTGTCTGCGGCAACGCGACCAGCCCGACCGAGATCATCGAGATCGCAGGCGCGCCGGTTGCGATCAGGTAGATCGAGGTCCGGTCCAGCGTCGGGAAGAGGAGCGGGTAGCCCAGGACGATGCCCAGCGAGAACAGCGTCTGGACCGCCATCATCAGCGGCAGGTAGTTCTTCTTGCGCAGTGCCTGCCATGTGACCAGCAGCCGATAGCTACGCAGCATTTGCATCGAACACCTCCGCGGCCTGCGCCGGCACTGCCTCCGCGCCGCCGACTAGTGCCACGTACACGTCCTCCAGAGTGGCCGGCCCCAGCGTGAACTCCTCAACAGATCCGGCGCACTTCAGCGACTCCGCCCAGGCCACGGCCGGCCCTGCGGCATCCATCGGGACACCGACCATCAATCGATTGCCGACCGGGACGGCCGACTGGCCGAACGGCGAAACCGGCACGTCGGCAGCGTCCGGGTCCAGGACGAGCTCCAGCCGGAGCGCCGCCCCGAGCCGGGCCTTGAGCTCAGCCGGCGTGCCCTCGGCGATGACCCGGCCCTCGTCGAGGATGGCGAGTCGGTCAACGGACCGCTCCGCCTCGATGACGTTGTGGGTCACCAGCAGAACGGCGGCCCCATGGTCCGCCAGCGTCCGCACCTGACGCCACAGCAGACGGCGACGGACCGGGTCCACGTCGTTGGTAGGCTCGTCGAGCATAACCAGGCGGCCTGGGGCCACGGCGGCCATGGCAAAGGCCACGAGCCGCTTCACGCCCCCGGAGAGTCGGGAGGCGTCCACGTCTAGCCACTCCCCGAGGTCCAGGGCCTCGACCAGCCGCTCGCGCCGCAGCTCGACCTCCATTCGGGACGAGCCGCGGAGTTGGCCCAGAAGATCGATTGCCTGGCGCGGCGTCAGGCCGTCAATGGGCACCTGCGCCTGGGCTTGGAATGAGCACAGCCTCCGAGCCAGCCCCGGATCCGCGACCATGTCGCGGCCGTCGATGCGGATCGTGCCGGATGTGGGTCGCAGCAACCCGACTACTTGATTCACGAGGGTCGTCTTGCCAGCGCCGTTGTGGCCGAGCAGGCCGAAGACCTCTCCCTCCCCGATGGCCAGGCTGATGCCGTCGTTGGCTTTTGTCCCGGTCCTGTAGACCTTGGTCAGTTGTCCGATCTCCAGCAGCATCTCTCGTCCCCTTGCTCTGTTCGTCGTCCAGTGGATCCGGTCGCCTGCTCCGGGAGTCCGTCGCTTCGCGCTTGAGTCGCAAGGGACCAGGCCGCTTCGCGAGCGGCTCGCGTCGCGACCGGCCGACGACGACCGGCGCCCTGTTCGTGTTCGATCCTTTGCAAGCAATAGCTATCCAGGCCGGGTCCCGTTTGGGCTTTCCCGGTTGGTTGGGAGAATTGGGTGGCGGCCCGCGCCGCCGGGTTACTCGATGACTATGCGAACCTCGTCGCCACCGTCGGACACCTCAAGGATCGGCCCGGTCATGCCGGTCTGGATCGCCTCGACGATGCGAGACCTGTTATCCGGCGACAGGCCGGGCACCTGGTCGATCGCGAAACCAGCCGCAGCGAGCGGTATCTGAAGATTGATGACCTGGCGGCCGTTCTCGGCCACGNNAGATGCGGATCCGTCGCCCGGCCAGCGCGTCCTGGGCCGTGCCGGAACGCCACGCCCCGTCTCTCGGGTACGAGTCGTTCCCGCCTCCGCTACGCCCCGCGGCCGTCCCCGTCGTACCCGTGCGGGCCCCGTCCTCCAGGGCGGCCAGGATCGGAGCCGCTTCCTCCGCGGTGAGCTTGCCTTCCGAGACCAGTTTGAGAAGAGCTTCGAGCTCGCCCGCCATGGCTCTACCTCCTCGACCGGTCAAGGCGTTCGGCCGCCTCGTCCACGCCGATCTCGCCCCGCTCCAGTGCCTGGAGAACGGCGAGCTCTTGGTCTTCGGCCGCGTCTTCGGCCTCGTTCTCGCCCGGAGCGCCGGCCTCGTCCGGGCTCCAGCTTTCTTCGGTCTCCTGCGGCCCCGACCCTTCGGCCGCCCCGACTGCGGTCGGCGCAGGCCCTGTGTCGACGCCCTCATCCGGGCCACTCGACGGCGGGGTCGAGGCCCGAGCGGGAGCTGCCGCCGCGACCACTGCATCGCCCGGGCGGGCCGCGAGGATGCGCAGGCCGCCGGACGTGGAATTGACCTTGAAGACCGCCCGGCCGTCGCCGACGACCGAGCGCCAGTAGCCGCGGCCACCTTCCAGCCGATGCTCGACGGCCGAGTTGATCGAGCCCGAGACCGCGCGAAGCTCCGCCGTGACGCCGTTGAGCGGAGTCAACTCGACGCTGCCCGAGATCGACTCAGCCCGGTGGTCGCCCGAAGGATCCAGTTCGCCGACGATAGCGATACTCCCGCTTGTCGACGACAGAGCGGTACCGTAGAAGCGGCGGGCTCGAACCTTGATTCCGCCTGAGATTGAGTTGGCCCGGATCCGGACGTCACCGCCGTTGTCGAGGGCGATCGATCCGGAGATCGAGCCGGCCTCGACGAGGCCGCCCAGGCTCCACAGCCGGATATCGCCCGACACGGTTCTGTACTTCTGGTCGCCGACGAGGGCCACGGCCTCGATCGAGCCATTCATCGTCTCGTAGCGGACTCGAGTACCCCACGGCACGTCGACGGTCACGTCTGCGCTGACGCGGGCTCCGCCAAAGAGCCAGGCCAATCCTGTGGACAGGCGCCGCTCGGGCGTCTCAACCTCCAGCGAGCCGGAGCCGCGATCGACGACCACACGGCCGGTTTCGAGGGCCCGCTCGGCCGCCGCCTGGTCGGCCGCGCGGATTCGATAAGTGACCGTCAGACGGGCTTCTTCGCCCTCGACGCCGCGGACTCGCAGCGCTCCGCTGATGGTCTTGACCGAGACGCGCCCACTAGTCCCGATCCGATGGGAGAGCGTCTCCGTCCGCTCAAGCGTCCCCATCTCCTACTCCTTCCGAGCGCGCAGGAGGGTCGCCGCCTCGTCCGCCGTGATCTCATGACGGGCGAGCCGCTCCAGGACGTCGCGGCGCAGCTCGGCCGATTCACCCGAACGGCCGGAGCCATCCTCGCCGTCGTCCCCTATCGGAGCACCGTCCGCCAGTCCAAGGGCTCGCACCAGCGCCTCGATTCGCGCCCGCACGGTCGGGTACGAGACCTTGAGCTCACGCTCGAGCTCTTTGGCGTTACCCCGAGCGCGCAGGAAGCCCTCGAGCAGAGCCAGCTGCTCGCGGTTCAAGCGCCCGAAGCGACCGACGTTGAAATCGCCCTCGATGGCTGTGCCGCAGCCCCGGCACTCAAGCCGGGTTATCGACAGTTCGCTCGAGCAGACGGGACAGGTTGAGATGACGTCACGTGCCATGTGTTGAGTGCCTCTTCTGCGAGCCCATACTCTGGCGTGTCAGCGAAGGGTCTCCGGTCTGTCGGATCTACCTCGCTCGCGTGGTTGCCACTATGCCAGTCTGACTTTCCATTTGTCAAGTATGCATTATCAATGTATGAGTCGTATTGGTGATAAGTCGGCAGGAGGCATCTGAGGACGCGGCGGCCCGTGCGAGGACCCGATCGATCGTCGGGGGCTCGAGCGCGGTTTCAGCAGTGAGTCGTGCGCAACCCACCACGAGCCCATCTGGCGGCTGGGTATAGATTCGCGGCGTCGGGGCGTAAGGCACCCGACTTGCCCGGAGGCCAGATGGCTCAACGCGTCTACAACTTCGAGAACCCGGATCGGTTCGTCGCCGGCGCAGTTGGCCAGCCGGGCAGCCGCGCCTTCTATCTGCAGGCCCGCGAAGGGAGCGTCGTCGTATCGGTTCTGCTCGAGAAGCTCCAGGTCACACTCCTGGCCGAGAGACTTACCCAGCTTCTGACGGAAGTTCGCGAGCGCGGGGCCAACGTGCCCGAGGAGGCGCTGCCCGGCGATGTCGACCGGGCGCCGCTGGACGAACCCGTCAACGAGGTATTCCGTGTGGGCACCATGGCTATCGTTTGGGACGGCGAGGACGAGTCGATCGTCGTCGAAGCCCGCGCGATCAGCGAAGACGAGGAAGCGGCAGACGAGACCATGGAGATCGCCGGCGGCGGCGATGACGAGTCGGATGTCATGCGGGTCCACCTCGGGCCGCGCATGACCCTTGCCTTTGCCCAGCAAGCCCTGGAGGTCGTGGCGGCTGGACGGCCGCCATGCCCGTTCTGCGGCCAGCCACTGAATCCCGAGGGCCACATCTGCGCGCGCCGCAATGGTTTCATGCACTGAATGAGACGGCCGGATCATCGCCGGGCCAGCCAGTGACCGACGACGAACGCGTCACCGAGCCGGGCCGGCGATCCGGCGACGGGCGGACAGGCCGATCGGACGAGCCGGACGAGCCGGACGAGCCCGGCGAGGGCGACTCGACCGTTGCCGGCTTGACGCGATCCGAGATGGAGGCCGCCGCGCTCGAGGGCCGACAGGTTGCCGGCCGGCTCGAGAAGGCGACGTCACTTCGGCTCCTTCGAGACGGTGAGATGACCGTGGTGGGCAGATTGCTCACTGCCTCGAACGCGACCTTCTTCTGCATGGTCGCCGGCGTCGGCGAAGACCCCGAACGAACGGTGGCGGCGAGTTGCGTCTACAAGCCGATCCGCGGCGAGCGGCCCCTGTTTGACTTCCCGGACGGGACCCTGGCCTGCCGCGAGGTTGGCGCCCATGCCGTGTCGGAAGCGACCGGCTGGGACATCGTCCCGCCGACGGTCATGCGCGACGGGCCATTCGGCGAGGGCATGGTCCAGTTGTGGGTGGAGGTCGACGAGTCGGTCGATCCGGCCGAGTTGATCGGTTCGGACAACCCTGCGCTGCGCCGTATCGCCGTCCTTGACGCGGTCCTGAACAACGCCGACCGAAAGGGCGGCCACCTCCTGCCACTCCCCGACGGCCGCGTCCAGGGCATCGACAACGGTCTCTGCTTCTCGATCGAGCCGAAGCTGCGGACGGTGCTGTGGCGCTGGCGAGGCCAGCCCCTGACGGACGACGAGCGGGGCATACTGGCTGGACTCCGCGATCGCCTGACAGGCGACCTCGGCGACGAACTGAGGCCGCTCCTGGCCCCGGACGAGATCAATGCCACTTCGCGCCGGATCGAGGCTCTGCTGGAGAGTGGCGTCCTGCCCCGCCCGGATCGGAACCGACCGGCGGTGCCCTGGCCGCCGTATTGAGCTCGGGACCGCCGGGGCCGAGGTGAGCGGCGGATCGGGCCTGAGCCCGACCGGCCTCGATCCAGGTGCGAGACCGGCACACGAGCCGGACCCGTCTCCGGCACAATCGGCGGAGTCCGAATTGTCCGACGACGATCGGTGGGGTCGGGCTGCGGAGACTGACGCGTGCTGAGCTACTTCGAGACGAGAACCCGGGTCATCGCCCTGGTCGCCATCGGCGCCAGTTTGGCGGCGCTGCTCCTGCGAGCCGGCGGCGCGGCTGGCGTGGCCGTCTTCGCGGCATCGGCTATCGGCCTGGCGGGCCTCGCGGCCATGGTCGGTGAAGGAACGAATCAGCTCGGCCGCCGGCTCGGACCCAGGGCGACGGGCGTTCTGCAGTCGGCGCTCGGCAACCTGCCCGAGTTCTTCATCGGCATCTTCGCCCTGCGCGCCGGTCTGCTCGACGTCGTTCGGGCCGCCCTCGTTGGTTCGATCCTGGCCAATACGCTACTGGTGCTCGGCCTCGCCTTCGTTGCCGGCGGCCTGCGCCACGGACCGCAGAGGTTCGGCACAGATCAGACCAAGATGATGTCGACACTGCTGGTCCTTGCGGTGGCGGCCATCGCCATCCCGACCATCGCCACGTCGCCCGGCGGACCCGCTCACGGCCACGAAACAGAGCTGTCGGTGGTCGTGTCGGTCGTCCTGCTGCTGGTCTTCGCGGCGAGCGTGCCCTTCTCCATCGGCAAGGGAGTGGCGGTCGGATCGCCCGAGGAAGCCACCGAGGACGAGCGCGTCTGGCCGACGGCACTGGCGGGGACGACCCTCCTGCTGGCCGGAGTGGGCGCGGCCTTCGTCTCCGACTGGTTCGTGGACGCTCTCAAGCCGGCGATGAGCTCGCTGGGCATGTCGGAGGCGTTCGCCGGGTTGGTCGTCGTCGCGATCGCCGGCAACGCCGTCGAGAACGTCGTCGGCGTCCAGGCGATGCTGGCCGACAAGGGCGACCTGGCCATCAGCGTGATCCTCAACTCGAGCCTGCAGGTTGCCCTGGCCCTGACGCCGGTCCTCGTCCTGGTAAGCCTGGTCCTCGGCGGCGCGACCCTGACCCTGGTCGTGTCGCCATTGTTCGTGGCGGCCCTGGCCCTGACGGCGGTGCTCGCCGCGCTGGTCGTGATGGACGGCGAATCGACCTGGCTCGAGGGCCTGGCCCTGATCGGGCTGTATGCGATCCTCGCGGCCAGCGTGTGGTGGGGCCAGCCGATCGGCTGAACCCTCGCTGAACGCGCTATCCATTCGCTAGACTGTGGCTGCTGCCATATCTCATTCGTGAGGGCTCCGAGTGAATTCCGCCGCGCCCATCGCCGACTCGCGACGCCCCGACTCAGACGATTCCGGCGCCGATCGTCGCGGCTCCCGATCGCGAGGCGACGAGACTTTCGACCGGGCTCTGGGGCTCGTCGGCCGGATCGTTCCGACGCAGTCGCGGGCGGACACGGCCGGCTGGTTCGTCGCCTGGTTCGTCCTGGTCGCGATCGCAGTCCAGATCGCGGCGGCCGTGATCGACAACCTCCGGTACCAGCTATGGCCCGCCTACGACACCTACGCCTACTGGCTGGCAGCCCGCCACGTTCTGAACGGCGAGCCGCTCTACTCGCCGGCGCTGATCTGGACCATGGGCGCCTACAAGTACCCGCCGGTCTTCGCGCAGATGGTGGCGCCGATCGGTCTGGTCCCGCAGGCACTCATCGATTGGCCCTGGCGCATCCTCGGCGTCCTGTGCGTGCGCTACATGTGCGGCTCGTGGAAGCTGGCGGTCGTGGCGATGCTCCAGTGGCCGGTCATGGCCGAGCTGACATTTGGCAACGTGACCCTGCAACTCGGGGCGTTGGCTTTGTGGTCCCTGCGAGATAGAAGGGCCGTGTACCTGCTGCCCTGGTTCGCCGGGATGAAGTTCGGCCCTGCGCTATTGCTCCCCTACCTGTGGGCGACCCGGCCGGAGACACGGCGGCCGATCGTCGTCGGTTGCGCCGTCTTCGCGGCCGCATGTCTGATTTCCCTGGCTGTCGCCCCCGGTTTGTGGTCCGACTACATCGGCACGTTCGGCTGGGAAGCCTCCTCGCAGATGCAGGCCAACTTCGTCTACGCCATCGTGCCGGACCACGGCGGTCTCGACTTCGCCGTCCGTTTCGCCATCGCCGCCGTCGCGATCCTGATCGCCATCCGCTGGCGGCTCGACTGGCTGGCATTCGTCGCGGCCGTGGCTACGATGCCGATCTTCTCCCTGACAAGGCTGGCCGTGCTGGTGGCACTCTGGCCACTCTGCCTCCGAGGCGTCGTCGACCGGTGGCGCCAGAACGGCGGCCCTTGGCAGCGCTGGCTGACCGCGCCGCTCGTTCACCTCGACATGCTCCCGCCGCTCTCGGCGGAGAGGAGAGGGGCGGCACCCGTCGGAGTAGCCGCAGGCGTCTCGGCCGGCTAGAGTTCAGCGCCAGCCAGTCAGGGTCGGACGAGCCGCTCGCGCCAGATCGGGGTCTCGAGGCGCTCCTCGACGAGGGGCCACGCGCCTGCCAGCCCAACATCGTTGCCCAGCTCGGAGCGCACGATCCGAACGCGCCTGGCGGGTGAGTGGAACGCGGTGCCGGCCACGGCGGCCCGAGCCGGTTCGAGCCAGCGTTCCCCCTGGCGATCCGCGACCGTGCCGCCGACGACGATCCGTTCGGGGTTGAAGGCGTTGACCCAGCCCACGCAGGCGATGGCAAAGGCGCGCCTCGCCTGCTCCATCAGCCTTGTGCAGACGGCGTCGTCAGCCAACTCGCCTTCGGCGACGTCCCTGCCGGTGAGCGGCGCAGCCTTCGCCCGGATCGCCAGGAACGGCGATCGGCCGGCCGCCAGTTCGTCCCGAGCCTGGTTGGCCAGTCCCGAGCCCGACGAGATCGCTTCCAGGTGGCCGGTGCCGCCGCAACCGCATCGCGGCCCGCCATCGGGGATCAGGCAGACGTGGCCGACCTCACCCGCCGTCCCGTCGGGTCCCAGCATGAGAGATCCATCGCGGTAGATGGATCCGCCCAAACCAGTCGAAACGGTGACGTACATAAAGTCCCGGCACCCACGGGCTGCGCCCAGCCAGTGCTCCGCAAGCGCCGCCACATTGGTGTCCCTCTCCAGGTACGCCGGCAGCCCAACCCGCGCCTCGATCTCGCCGGCGAGCGGCGCGTTCCGCAACGCGACTACGTTCGGTGGATCGACAACGAGGCCGCGCCATGGATCCACCGGCCCCATCGACGAAATGCCGACGGCCACGAGTCGGTCTCGAACGCCGGCCGGGAGATCGGCGATGACGCCACGAAGCAGGTCGGCGGACGCGGCATAGACCGCCGCCGCACCACCCGCCAGCGGAGTTGCCGCGGCGCGCCGACCGAGCCGCCCCCCGGTGGGCAGGATCGCGGCGGCCCGAATCTGAGTGCCGCCGAGGTCGAGCGCCAGTACGACAGCGTCGGGAGATGCGCCTCTCGCCATCGTCAGGGCCGCTCAGAGTTCGGCGGGGTCCCGCGAGCCGCGTCGCCGCCGGCCGCGCCACGGGTCCCGCCGGCCGCGCCACCGGTCCCGCCCTCCGGCACCCCATCGGCTCCTGCGCCCGCAACCGCGCCCGCATAAGCACGCGCATCGGCCGGAGCGCCCTCGTCTGCGCCTCCGCGGGTCTCCTCGGGGTAGAGCTCGTGCAGCGTCACGTTCAGGGCGGCAGCGACCGGGACCCCGAGCAATCCGCCGAGCACGCCCCACGCGCTCAATCCGAGGAGGACGGCAAAGATGGTGACGACCGGGTGAAGATGGACGGCCCGACCGATCACGAGCGGCATCACCACCTGATCCTCGACCTGACGGACGATCAGGTAGGCGATCAGGACCACGATCGTCGTATCCGTGCCGTGCCTGGCAAACGTAACGGTCCCCGCCAGGGCGGCCGCGATGATAGGACCTACCAGCGGCACGATCTCCAGCACGCCGCTCAACATAGCCAGGGCCAGGGCGTACGGAACGTGCAACAACGGTCCCAGGATCAGGTAGAAGACCGCGGCCACCAGGAAGATCAGCAGCAGCTGACCGCGCAGCCACCGGCCCAGGACGACGTGGATTCGACTGGCGAGACGGAGTGCGTCGGCTCGCTGTCCGCGATCGAGGAACCGCAACGCGAATCTCCCGAAGCGATGCCCGTCGAGAAGCAGGTAGAAAGTCACGATCAGGCACAGGACGGCCTGAAGACTGACGTCGACTGCTCTCTCGGCCGTCTGGACCGCACTCGACGGCGAGTTGATGTAGCCCAGGAAGACCTGCCTGATCTGCGCCGCCAGGTCGTCCACGTTGTACTGGTTGCCGGCGATCGTGACCGTGTCGCCGAGCAACTTATGCAGCGCCGAGCTGATGACGTCACGGCCGCCCGACGACAGGTCGGTGAGCTCCTTGCCGGCTCGCTCGGCGGCAATAAAGGCGAGAACCGCAACGATGGCGAAGATGAGCAGGTAGCCTACGCCGATGACAGCGGCCCTCGGTAATCGGGTGCGGTCCTGGACGGCCGACACGACCGGAGAAAAGGCGTACGAGAGGACCCCGGCTACAACGAACGGGCCGATGATGCCGCGGGCCAGCCACAGGACGAACACGATGGCCACGCCCAGGACGACCAGCCGCACCGACTGGTCCGACCACGCTATGCCGAAGCGGTCGCGCTCTGGAACCGGGCCCGGCCCGGTCGGCTTGCCTGCGGTGGCCATCGCGACGCCTCGCGCCTATCGATGCCGGTCCGCAAACGTGCGCGGACCGACCAGGATCACACCGGGGATTCGGGTGGCCACTGGCTCTCCTCGTGGTGGCGACGCCGACGGGAGCGGATCTCGCGATCGCCTCCGGCGGCGTGAGTAGCCTACCGCGACCGCGCACCTTCCGGTCGATTCGGACCTAAGGCTGGTACAGCTCGGCTGAGGCCAGCTCCGTCAAACCGTTACTCCCCCCGGCGATGAGGACGCGACCGTCGAGGAGGACCGTCGCGGTCTGGTTCTCGCGAACCGTGGTCATGGAGCCGGCCTTCGTGAACTTTCCCGCCCCGGGGTCGTACAGCGCCGCCCAGGCCCCGTACCTGTCCGCGGCCGGGTCTCTGCCGCCCGTCAGGAGCACGCGGCCGTCGGAGAGCGCGGTTGCGGCGTGGCCGTCCCCAAGGTTCGCCGGCAACGAACCCGTCTTGGTGAACTTGCCCGTCTTGGGGTCGTAGAGTTCGGCCGAGGCCCAGGCTCTGTCGCTGCCCTGCCCCCCGGCGATGAGGACGTCTTCGTTCGTCAGCAGGGTGGCGGTCTGCAGATCCCGGCCGACGGTCATCGAGCCTGTCGTGGTGAACGTGCCTGTGCTCGCGTCATACAGCTCGGCCGAGGCGAGCCCGAGCCCACCGGGGGTCTTGCTGCCGCCGGCGATAAGGGCGCGACCGTCCCCGAGCTCCGTGGCGGTGGCGCCCAGGCGAGTGGTCGACATCGAGCTAGTTGCGACGAAGGCGCCCGTGGTCGCGTCATACAGCTCGGCCGACGCGATGAGACCGCCGCTCGGGCCGTAGCCTCCGGCGATGAGAACGCGCTGGCCGTTTGACGGGCCGACCGGCGAGGCGACTTGATAGCTGCGGCCGGTCGTCATCGCGCCGGTCGGCGTGAACTTGCCGGTCGTCGGGTCGTACAGCTCGGCCGAGGCGAGAGGCCCCGAACCGTCAGAGCCGCCCGCTACGAGGACCTCGCCGTCGGAGAGCAGCGTGGCTGTATGCCCGACGCGCGGCGTGCTCATCGAGCCGGTCGCGCTGAAGGTGCCGCTCTTCGGGTCGTACACCTCGGCTGAGGCGTAGTAGGCCTGGCCGTTGCGGCCCCCGGCTATGAGGACGCGGCCGTCGAGAAGTGCCGTGGCCGTGTGACCGACGCGCGGCGTGCTCATCGAGCCGGTCGAGCTGAACCCGGGCGGGAGCGTCGGCGATGGGCTGGCGATCGGAGTTGGGCTGGCGGTCGGCGTGGGAATCGGCGTTGGAGCGAGCGTGGGAGCCGGCGCGGGAGTGGTAGTTGCGGGCGGGGACGTCGGACTCGCGACGGAAGTCGGCGATCCGGCGCTCGCGCTCCCAGAGCATGCCGCGACGGCCACCGCAACGACCCAGCCGGACACGCCAAGCCAGGTCGCCCGGGCTAACGCTCCGCGGCCCAGCCGCAGCCGACGCGTGACACGCCGGGCGACCGTCCGCGCGGTTCGAGATCGAATCGTCATCTCCGGGCTCCCTCCGCCGGCGACCTGGCATAGGTCCCAACGACACCTCCGGGCCGTGAAGGCCGGCCCCCACGCAGTCACTCTAGCATTCGACAGGGTCTCTCAAAGCGTCCGTGCGAGCCTGAGGTCCTCCCTCCCTGTCGACCGGATGGCAGGGACCGGACCGAGGCCTACGGTTGGAAGAGCTCGGCTGAGGCGAGAAGCGAACCGCTGTCGGGAACGCCTCCGAGGATCAGCACGCGACCGTCGGAGAGCAGGGTCGCGGTCGCATAGCTGCGCGCCGTGGCCATCGAGCCGGCCAAGCTGAAGGTGCCGGACGCCCGGTCGAAGAGCTCGGCTGAAGCGAGATCAGCCGAGCCGCCGTTTCCTCCCGCGATTAGGACGCGGCCGTCGGAGAGGCGCGTGGCGGTATGGCCGACGCGAGCGGTGGCCAGCGAGCCGACAGGACCGAACCTGCCGGTCGCGGGGTCATATGCCTCGGCTGAGGCCAGGTACGCCGAGCCGTCGCTCCCGCCGGCGACCAGCACCCGGCCATCGCCGAGCAAGGCGGCGGTGTCGAACATGCGAGGGCTGGTCATCGATCCGGTCGTACTGAACGTGCCGCTCTTCGGGTCGTACATCTCGGCTGAAGCGAGGGCCGCTGACCCGTCCGTGCCTCCAGTCAGGAGGATGCGACCGTCAGAGAGCGGAGTGGCGGTATGGAGGGCGCGGATGCTCGTCATCGAGCCGGTTGGGCTGAAGGTGCCGGTTGCCGGGTCGTACAGCTCGGCCGAGGCGAGGGCCGACGACCCGTTCGAGCCGCCCGCGACGAGAACCCGACCGTCCGACATCAGCGTTGCGGTGTGGAGGGCGCGGACGCCCATCATCGAGCCGGTCGCGCTGAAGGTGCCGCTCTTAGGATCGTAGAGCTCGGCCGAAGCGAGATCCGCCGAGCCGTCATTCCCTCCCGCGACGAGAACGCTGCCGTCGGGGAGCAACGTGGCGGTGCTCCAGTACCGCGCTGTGGTCATCGAGCCGGTTGGGCTGAAGGTGCCGGTCGCCGGGTCGTATAGCTCCGCCGAGGCGTCCCCGGAACCTCCGGCAACGAGTATTCGCCCGTCGTCAAGCAGCGTGGCGGTTGGGGCCTGGCGACCGACCGCCATCGAGCCGGTCAGGCTAAACGCGGATGCCGGTGCGGTCGAACCGGATGGAGAAAGCGACTGAGCAGTCGCGCCGGCGGCGGGCGATCCGGCGGCGTAGCTTCCCGAGCAGCCTGCGAACGCGAGAACGACGAGAAGGCCGGCCACGACGATACCCGTCGCCCAAGTGTGCGGATCGCGACCCGGCCATGCAAGGCCGATGCGCCGCGGGGTTCGGTCCCGGGCGGATCGAGAAGGAATCGTCATCGCCTGGCTTTCCTGGGCCGGCGACCTGACTCAGCCCGCCGGGCTCTTTCATGGGCCGACTCGGACCTGCCCTGACCGGAGGTCACTCTAGCATTGGCGACTCTGTGGATGTCGCTGGCGGCGGCTTTGGGCCGGGCCGTTTGCCGGGCGCATCGCGGCCGCGGGAGCCCGCGGAACGTGTCCAACTCTGAGGAGTCAAAGGCGGCGATCCGCCGAGCCAGCCTGTTCATGCCCACATTCCCTGTACTGCCACAGGTGACGACCGGGCCGCTCGATGGCACCTGAGGTCCTATAGACGGGGCCATTGCGGGGGACGGATGCTCCCTCGTGAACGAATCCATTTCCAGATCGATAGGAATGACCGGTGCTTCGCTCCATGCCGAACAGGTTCGCCGCGGTCTTCGCCGCGGTGGCCGCCGTCGAACTCCTGGACCTTGCGACATTCGTCCCGGCCATTGGGCGCGTGGGGATCGGTGCCGAGGGCAACCCGTTGGCGCGCACGCTCTACCTGTCGCTGGGTCCGTGGGGGCCGGCGGCCCTGAAGGCGGCCGGGGTCGCGATCATTCTGCTGGCTCTCGCGCGAGTCGTGCGGCGCTACCCGACGTTCGTGTTCCCGTCAGCGGCGCTGGCGACAGGGATCGGATTGTTCGGCGTCGCCTCGAACGTCGCGTTCGGGTTGCTCCGCTAGCTCCCAGCGGCGTCGTCGAGAACCGGCGAGAGTCCGCTCCGTGAGCGGACTCCCTGCGCCCGGTGGACGGCCGTTTCGCCAGCACGACGCGCCGACGTTGCCCAGCACGGTGCCGATCTGCCTATCCGGGCAGGTCCTCACGGCGATCGCTACGACCGCGGCCGGAACGAGGATCAGCGCATATACGGCCGAACGTTGACCGCCCCGGCCGCGCTCCGACAACCCCGAGTTACACGCAACTCGCCTGCGAAGCGTCTAGAGACTGTCCCCGACTACGCTCAGAACGCTCGTGATGGATCCGCTCAGAAACAGCAGGGTAGCGACCGCTACGACAGCTATCAGAGCAATGAGGAGGGCGTACTCGGCAAGGCCCTGACCGGCCTCACTACGGCGCCCCTCAACCGTCTTCATGCCTATGACTCCTCAGGAAGATGACGGTACAACCCAACGACTACGTTGGGGAGATTACCCGCCGATAGTACTCCCCCAGTCAATCGCCACCTAAGTCAATCAATCGCCACCTAAGTCAATCGGGGGCGTTGCGCGGCGGCACCAGGGAGGGTCGAAGAGGTGCCTCCATCGCCCATGGATCCGCCGGCCGTGAGTGGCGACGACGAATGGTACGCTCAGACAGATGGACGAAGAGCTGCGCGTGGCCGTCGAACGGGGAGCCTCGGCACCCGACGTTGGGGCGGCTCGTCCTGCGCCCGGGCACCGGCCCGAGATGGCGCCCGCAAGCGCCGAACCGGCTGAGGCCCACCCGTTGGAGCCGGAGAGCTCCGCGGGAGGCATCGTCGGCACTCTCCAGACGGTTGCCGGGCCGGTCGCAGGAGTCATCGGGTCGGTGATCGGGGCAGCCAGCCAGGCCTGGTTCACCAGCGAGGCGGGCGTCGGGTGGCGACTGAGGCGCCAGGCCAGAGAACCGCTGGCCAGCCTCTATGCGCTGTATCCGGAGGCGCGGCTGGCGGCACCCCGCGAACTTGGGTTGCGATTCGTGCCCGTCGAGGAGATCCGCGGCACGGCCGTTGCCGGCGCGACCCAACGCGGCGGCGACTTCCTGCCACTCAAACCCTTCCGCGGCGAGAACTGGGGGGGGCGCTGGCGCCGCATCCGAGAGGCCCACACGAAGCTCCAGCCGCTGCCCCCGGTGGACCTGGTCAAGTACGACGGCGACTACTGGGTCATGGATGGCCATAACCGGGTCGCCGCCGCTCTCTATTCCAACGGGGTCGGCCTTGATGCTATGGTCACCGAACTGGTCCCGCTTGACGGCCAGACCAGCGAGAGGCCCGGAACCCTGCTCCCGTACCTCGGCGAGACAGGCGAGATGCGTGCCGCCGCTCAAGGCCACCGGCCGGCTATGGGGATGCGGCAGGTCGAACTGCAGTCGGGCGACGAGGCGGCGATGCTCTCCGACGCCGGCACAACGGCCGCGGAACAGGCGACGCTCGATGGTGAGGCCGAGGTCGCGGCCGAGGCGGACGCGGCGCGCCGAACAGCGATCGAGTGGGACTGACATGACTCGCCGCCTCGAAATCGAATGGCCCGATCCAGCCCCGTTTCGCGACCGCAACGGCGCCCCAATCCGACTTTTGGCGATTTCCGATGTCTTCGAGCCCACCCTGGTCGACACGCGCAACCGCGAGGCAGTGGCCCCGGTAGACCTGATCGTCGGCTGCGGCGACCTCGACTGCGACGACCTGGCGTTCATCGCCGATGCGTTCGACGCGCCGCTCATCTACGTGCAGGGCAATCACGACACCGAGGACCGCTGGCGGCAGTGCGAGGACATCTGCCCCGAAGCGATTCACTCGACGGCAATCCTCCGCCGCACCGGCCTATCGATCGCGGGCCTGACCTGGCCGGGCCACCGCGGCAAGGGCGGCAACCGGAGCGAGCGAACGGCCTGGAGCCAGGCCCTGCGTGTGGCGACGAGACGCCTCGGGAAACTGGATCCGATGATCGTCCTGAGCCACGTTCCCCCACTCGACGCCGGCGACGTCGCCACCGACGCCTACCACCGCGGGTTCGAGGGCTATCGATGGCTGCTCGAACACCTGGAGCCAACCCTGTGGCTCCACGGTCACACACCTCTGGCAGCGACGCGCGAGTGGAAGGTTAAGGTCGGGCCGACCACGGTCGTCAATGTGAGCGGTGCGGTAGTCATCGATCTGCTGCCTCCCGGGCCGGGCTCCACGCCCGTCCGGCGCGCGCGCCTCAGACCGAGACTTCGCCCGAGGAAGACAGAGCCGGATCGCTAGACCGGCAGCCCCGGGCCCGAGGGAGTCCGCGATGAGCCGCCGTCAGGCGCGGGCGACCTACGGGAACGCCAGCTGATGCCAGGTGCGGCCACCGTCGTCGGTCAGGAAGACGCCGCCGGACTGGGTGCCGACGGGGTCGCAGGATTCTCCCGACGGACAGTCTTTGATCCCATCCAGCATGCCGTGCAGCTCGTCGGCCCAATCCATATACGTCGCCTCCGAGAAGCCGCTCGTCGTGACCTCGCTCCAGGTCCGGCCTCCGTCGAATGAGTCGAGGAAGTCGTCCTGCATGGGCGTGCCGGTCCCGATTTGATGGACGGTGACGTAGTGGTCGGGCCCGAGGGCTGAGGTCCAGTTGCCGAGTCCCAGTCCATCGGGCGTCGTGGAGCGGAACTCTTCGGTCCAGGTCGAGCCGTCGTCCTCGCTCACGTAGCTGACGACCGGCGCGCTCGACCATGTCTCGGTCGCCGGAACCACCGTAACCAGGAGGTGGAGACGACCGAGACTGTCGACGTCGAGCGTGGGGTTCCAGGCCAGCTGATCCTGCGAGATCCCCGGCAATTCGGCGGTCCGCCAGGTCTGCCCGCCGTCGACCGTGACACTGACTGCCCTGTGGTCGCCATCGGAGAACTCGCCGACTCTGCGATTCACCCACTTCGGACCGCCGAAGAGACAGATCGACGGTGTCGGGCCCGTCCAGGTCGCGCCGCCGTCGTTCGTGACGTACTTGGTGCAGTCCCGATATGTCGCTGCCGTGGGCGACGAAGCCACTGGTTGCGGCTCCACGGGTCTGCTGACCAGGAGGACGCCATGGGTCGCATCGACCAGGTTGCTGCTGACGTTGAGACCGATGCCGGCCTGGTCGGCGAGACTCGCCACCTCTGAGGCTCGCCATGTCGCGCCGCCGTCGTCGGTGCGCTGGACGCGCAGATGCCACACCCCGGACTCGAGGATCTCCGAAGTCTGCCAGCCGTCAAGCCGGTCGACGAAGTCGAGGCTCTCCTCAGCCGACGGATCGCCCGTGGCCGGGAGCGCGACCGGGGACGACCACGTGACGCCGCCATCCTCGGTGAAGCGGAGCCCGTCGGCGCGGGTCGCCCAGGCGGTCAGCCCGTGGCCCGTCCAGCCGAAGGCGGTTGCGGGCTTCTCCCCTGGGCTCGGGTCGGGCAGGGCCGGGCCCGGAGTTCCGAGAGTGGCCCCGGGCGTGGCGGCTGCCGGCCCACCGCCGCGCAGGGCCAGGCCCGCTCCGACGATGGCCAGGACTGCGACCACCGCGGCGAGGCTCGCCAGTGCGGATGCTCCTCTCCAGACCCGCCACTGCGCCCCGGCCCTTGCACCGCGGTTCGTGGCCATCGCCTCGATCGCGTCGCGCACGGGTCCGGGCGTGGCCGGCGGGACGATCGAGCGCCGCAGCGCGGCATGCACGATCGCCTCCAGCTCCGGGTCGATGTCGAACCCAACTTCGGGATGCTCGTTCATCTCGGGTCCTCCAGCCTGAGCCGCATCGATCTCAGCGCGTTATGCAGACGGGACTTCACGGTGCCGGCCGGAATCCCCAACCTGGCGCCGATCTCGTCGACTGGCAGGTCCGCCCAGTAGCGCAGGATTACGACGATTCGGTGGTCCACATCGAGGCGGTCAAGGGCGCGGCCGATCTCATCCCTGTTGGAGACCGAGGACGCCGAGTCGTCGATCGTCGGCACCGGCACCGCTTCGAGCGATCGCACCCGGCCACGCGAGCGACTTCGTAGTCGCTCGCGGCAGACATTGACGAGAATCCTCCCGAACCAGGCCTCGAACCGGTCCGGCTCACGCAGACTCGAGCGCTTTCGCCAGGCGATCGCGAAGGCGTCCTGCGTCGCGTCGTCTGCCTCGGCGCTGTCGCGCAGAATCGCCCAGGCCAGCCGGTAGGCGCCATCCAGGTTCTGCCGCGTCAGGGCCGCGAACGCCTCTTCGGTCGCGGCACAGCCTCCCATCAGATTCTCGATCCTCCCTGCGGGGCCTGCCAGCTCTTCCATCCCGACTTACACGATGGGCCGGCGGGGACTTTCGTTCACGCGATCTCGTTCGTTGAGGTCCGCGCCCGGCCACGGTCCGAGACCGAAACCCGCGGCCTAGAGCGAGAGCGGGTCCGGCGCCTCCGGATCAACGCCCATCTCGCGAATTGCGATCGAGGCCTCCGCGCCTCCAATCTGCCCTGCACGGGCCAGGCCGCTCACCGCGGCCGCGGCGATGTGCGGCGCGTCGATCTCGAACAGCTTGCGCAGCGTCTCACGAGTGTCGGACCGTCCGAAGCCGTCCGTGCCGAGGACAATTCGAGAAGCCGGCAGCCACGGTGCCACGAGATCCGGGTAGGCCCGGATCCAGTCCGTGGCGATGACGATCTGGCCGCCGTCGGGCGGGAGGACCGTGGCAACGTGCGGCGCGCGCGGCTCTTCGCCCGGGTGGAGCCGGTTCCAGCGATCGGTCGCCAGGGCGTCGGCGCGGAGCTGCTGGAAGGACGTGGCGCTGTAGACCGCGGCCGGGATGCCGCGCTCGGCGAGCAGGTCCCGAGCTGCCACAGCCTGCTGCAGGATCGAGCCGCTACCGACCAGCCGGACGAGAGCGCCCCCGATCCGGGAGTCCTTGCCCAGCGACGGCGCTTCGAGCAAACGGTAGATGCCCCGGGAGATCTGCTCGTCAGTGAGGTCGGCCGGCCGCTTCGGCATCGAGTAGTTCTCGTTGTAGAGGGTTATGTAGTAGAAGACGTCCTCGCCCTTGACGTACATCCGGTCGATGCCCTCGCGAACGATCGAAGCCAGCTCGTAGGCATAGGCCGGGTCGTAAGCCCGGATGTTGGGGATGACCGAGGCCAGCACGTGCGAATGACCGTCGTCGTGCTGCAGGCCCTCGCCCATCAGCGTCGTCCTGCCGGCCGTGGCACCCATCACGAAGCCGCGACCGCGCTCGTCGGCCAGCGCCCAGAACTGGTCTCCCGTTCGCTGAAAGCCGAACATCGAGTAGAAGATGTAGAACGGGATGAGGGGCACGCCGTGAGTGGCGTAGGCAGTGGCCGCGACCTGCAGAGAGGCTACGGCGCCCGCCTCGGTGATGCCCTCCTCGAGCACCTGCCCGTCCCGGGCTTCGCGGTAGCTCAGGACCAGGTCCGAGTCGACCGGCTCGTAGCGCTGGCCCCCGGACGCATAGATGCCCACTTCCTTGAAGAGCGGGTCCAGGCCGAAAGTACGAGCCTCGTCGGGCACGATCGGGACGATCCTCGCCCCGATCTGCGGATCCCTTANNGTGCTGACCGCCATCTCGGACCCGGAGGCAAACTCGGCGTCGACTTCCGGACGCGGCGCAGGCAGCGGCTTGGGCCTCACCACTCGGCGGGGTACGAAGCCACCGAGCGCGCGGCGCCGTTCCAGCAGGTACCGGACCTCTTCCGAGTCGGGGCCCGGGTGGTAGTAAGGCGCGTCGTGGAGCTGGTCGTCCGGAATCGGCAGCTGCAGTCGGTCGCGGAACACCCGTAACTCGGCCTCTGACAGCTTCTTGGCCTGATGGGTGATGTTACGAGCCTCCACCCCGGGACCCAACGCCCAGCCCTTGATCGTCTTTGCCAGCACCACCGAGGGGACTCCGCGATGCTCAGTCGCGGCACGGTACGCGGCGTAGACCTTGCGGTAATCGTGGCCGCCGCGGCGCAGTCGGGCCAGCTCGTCGTCGGAGAGGTTCTCGACCAGACGGCGCAGTCGCGGGTCGGGCCCGAAGAAGTGCTCGCGGATGTACGCGCCGCCGGCTACCGAGTACTTCTGGAACTCGCCGTCGACGGTCTCGTTCATCTTGTTGACGAGCAGGCCCTCGACGTCGCGGGCCAGCAGGTCGTCCCACTCNNGGATGATCTTGCCGTCGCCGCGTACCGGCCCGTCGAGGCGCTGCAGGTTGCAATTGACGACGAAGGTGAGATTGTCCAGGCCCTCGCGAGCGGCCAGCGAGAGGGCAGTCACGGACTCGGGCTCGTCCATCTCACCGTCGCCAACGAACGCCCAGACGTGGCTCGCGGAGGTGTCGGCCAGGCCGCGATTGGTCAGGTATCGATTCAAGCGGGCCTGGTAGATGGCCGCGAGAGGGCCGAGGCCCATGGACACCGTCGGGAATTCCCAGAACCCCGGCATCGTGCGTGGGTGCGGGTAGCTCGACAGCCCCACGCCCGACAGCGCCTCCTGACGGAAGTGGTCGAGGTTCTCCTCCGTCAGCCGCCCCTCCAGGAAGGCCCGGGCGTAGATGCCGGGCGCAGCGTGGCCCTGGAAGAAGATCTGGTCGCCCGAGCCGCCGTCGTCCTTGCCGCGGAAGAAGTGGTTGAAACCCACCTCGTACAGCGTTGCGGCGCTGGCATAGGTGGCGAGGTGGCCACCCAGTCCCGGGTGGGCGCTGTTCGCCCGAAGGACCATGGCCACCGCATTCCAACGGATGAGCCGCCTGATACGCCGCTCGATCTCCTCATCGCCCGGGAAGAAGGGCTCTTGCTCCGGGCTGATGGTATTGATGTAGCGGGTCTGGGTCAGCGGCGGCAGGCCGACATGAAGCTGGCGAGCCCTCTTGAGGATCTTGTAAAGCAGGAAGCGGGCGCGCTCGTCCCCCTCCTGGCTGTGGATCTGGTCCAGCGCGTCCAGCCACTCCTGGGTTTCGGTCGGATCGATATCGGGCAGCTGGTGCTTGAACTCGTCGATGTCCATGGCTCGGCAGATTCTCCGGGGCCGGGTCCAAAACGCCGGGTCGCGTCTGAAACCGGGATCGCCTCGCTTCGCAGGGTAGCCCATCGGTCTCGGGATGTTGCGCGGGATGTTGCGCGGGCCCATCCGGCGACCCGCATCGTGGGCTATTTCGAGGACGTCGTCCGCCGTCCGCGGCCAGAGGCGTGAATCCCGGGTCGTCGCCGCCGATACCCCCTCGCCTTGCGACGCGAATCGGCGCAGAGTATCGGGCGCGGGATCCGGCAATGGTCCTCCCTGTCCGCCTCGGAGCTGGATCGGTAGGAGGAGAGCAAGGTCATGAGCACTCAGCCTCTGGTCCTCGTCGCGGACGACGAGCCGCGCATCACCAAGCTGGTGTCGATGGCCCTCACCGACGAAGGGTTCCGCGTTGTGACGGCCGCTGGCGGCGAAGAGGCGCTGGCCAAGTCCGAGGAAGTGCGCCCGGACATCGTCCTCCTCGACATCGTGATGCCCGACCTCGACGGCATCGAGGTCATGCGCCAGATCCGCGAGCATCGATCCGTTCCGGTCATCCTGCTCACCGCAAGGGGCTCGGCCTCCGACAAGGCGAAGGGGCTGGACCTGGGCGCCGACGACTACATCGCCAAGCCGTTCCATCTCGACGAGCTGGCGGCGCGTGTGCGAGCCGTCCTCAGGAGGGCCTCGGGCGCCAGCTCGGCGACCGGGGCGGTCTGTTTCGACGACGTCAAGATCGACCTGGAACGCCGCATGGTCACCCGTGGCGGCGAGCTCGTGGATCTGTCCCGGACGGAGTGGCTGCTCCTGCAGCACCTGGCGGCTAACGCTGGCAAGGTCGTGCTGCACACCGAGCTGCTCACGAAGGTCTGGGGCCCTGAGTATCGCGACGACCTCCAGTACCTGCGGGTCTGGGTCAGCCGAGTGCGCCGCAAGCTCGGGGCGAAGCCGGGCGAGCCAGGCCGCATCAAGACGTTCCAGGGAATCGGATACCTGCTCGACGTCGAACCGGGGCACGTGGTTGAACCGGAGCACGCGGAGGAGAGCTCGGATGCCAAGCCGGGCCACCCTCCGGCGGTGTCCGGGGAGTCACAGGATCAGGTTCGTCACGACGCCAGCCAACAGAACCAGACTTTCAAGCCGTGATTCGGGCGGCCGCGGCCGCACCGGTCCAGCATCGCCCAGAGACGAGACAAGCGGCCCGAGGAGGGGGACCCGGGCCGCTTGCTACATCCGAAGGCGCCCCGTCACCGGCGTCTCCGTCTCCAGTCATATGAGGAGCAGTTCGGTAAAGCGTAGTTTGCCGCGCCTGACGATCGCGTCCCGCTACTCGATTGCCTTGTTGCATCGACGTTGCAGAGACATCCGTCAGGGGCGCCGTCAGGGGCGCAGTCAGGCCCGCCTGGGCCGATCGGGACGCTTGCGCGTCCGACCGGCATCGCGTACAAAGGCCTCCAACCTCAACGCGTCGAGAGCAGGACGGAGGATAGCGATCCCATGACAGGGAGCTGGAATTCCCCGCAGCCGGGACCCTGGGCGGTCGAGGATGCCGACGCACGGTACGGTCCGCAGGCGGCGCTCGTCGTCGTCGACCTGCAGAACGACTTCGCCGATCCATCGGGGAGCCTGTCGGTCCGTGGCGGCGCAGAGATAGTGCCGCTCGTGAATGCCGAAATCGAGCGGGCCCTGGCGGCGGGGGCTGCGGTCGTGTACACGCAGGACTGGCACCCTGACCACACTCCGCATTTCGCCCAGGACGGCGGCATCTGGCCGGTCCACTGCGTCGCGGAATCCTGGGGAGCGAAGCTGCAGCCGGACCTGTTCGTCCGCGGCCCCATCGTACGCAAGGGCTCGCACGGCGAAGATGGCTACTCGGGCTTCTCGATGCGCAGCCCGACCGGGGGTGACTCCGTCCCGACGGAACTGGACGCGATCCTTGCCCGCGGCGGCATCAAGCGCGTGGTGGTGTGCGGCCTGGCGACCGACTACTGCGTCAAGGCCACGGCGCTCGACGGCGCGCGGCTGGGCTACGAAACGGCGGTTCTTCTCGATGGTATTCGCGCCGTGGACCTCCAGTCCGGAGACGGCGACAGAGCCCTCGACGAGATGGCCCACGCCGGCGTCGTCCTCGTGGGTGCGCGCACCGTCCCGAGCTGACGGGCGGGATGGATCCGGATTGAGCCGCGCAGGGCGGGCGGCTAAGGTAGGCCGATGCAGCTCCACCTCGTCGATGCCACGTACGAGCTGTTCCGCTCCTACTACTCCCCCAGGCCCGGGGCGTTCGCCCGCGACGGCCGCGACGTCGGCGCTGTCGTCGGCTTGGTCTACACGCTGCTGAGCCTGCTTCGCGACGAGGGCGCCACGCACGTCGGCTGCGCCACCGACCACGTCATTCGCTCATTCCGAAACGGGCTCTACCCCGGCTACAAGACCGAGGCCGGCGTTCCGGCCGCGCTGCTCGCCCAATTCTCGCTGGCCGAGCGGGCAATGGAGGCCCTGGGGCTGGTCGTCTGGCCCATGGTCGAGTTCGAGGCCGACGACGCCCTGGCCACAGCCGCCTCCCGCTGGGCTGAGGCACCGGGAGTGGATCGAGTCCTCATCTGCACTCCCGACAAGGACCTGGCTCAGTGCGTCCGGGGCGAGCGGGTTGTGATGCGCGACCGGCGCCGCGACCGCACCGTCGACGAGGCCGGTGTGGTGGCTCGCTGGGGAGTGCGGCCGGCCTCGATCCCCGACTACCTGGCCCTGGTCGGAGACGCGGCCGACGGCTTTCCGGGCCTGCCCGGCTGGGGCGAACGATCCGCGGCCGCCGTGCTGGGTCGCTTCGAACATCTCGAGGCAATCCCCACGAACGTCGGGGAGTGGCACGTGGACGTGCGTTCGCCGGCCCAGCTCAACGCCACGTTGCGGGCCCGCTGGTCGGACGCCCTGCTGTTCCGGCGCCTGGCCACGCTGGCGACCGACGCCCCCCTGCCCCAGCGAAATCCCGAAGAGTTGCTCTGGCAGGGCGCGCGACGGTCCCAATTCACGGCGCTGTGCGAGGAGCTGGGGCAGCCACGCCTGGCCGAGCGACCGCACCTCTGGCGGGAATGAGCCGTGTCAACCGCCCGCATCGGCCCCAGCAGTTCCGCGGCCCCTCGGGCTCGGGCGCCCTCGACCGCGTCGCGCCGGGTTGCTACCTGAGCATTGCCAGCATCGTGGCGTGGTGACGCGGCGAGGCGGCCAAACATGACCACTTCTTGGCCGGCCGGGCCAGATCGAACCAGGCCCCACCCTCGAGGTCTGTGACAGTCGCACCGGCCCGTTCGGCGATGAGCCCGGCCGCGGCCACGTCCCATGCGGAAAGCCCGGCGCCCTGCGCATAGACGTCGAACCGGCCGCAGGCCACGTAAGCCAGAGTGAGGGCCGCCGATCCCATCGAACGGTGGGCCCGGATGGATCTCAGCGCCTCACGACGCTTGCGGACGTTCCCGCGCCCGCCCACGGCGAGCGTCGCGACCAGGTCCCCAAGCAACGCCTTGTCGGCGACGTGGACCGGCTCACCGTTGCGAAGGGACGGCCCGTCAATGGCACCGGCGAAGGTGTCGTCGCGAGTCGGGTCGTACACCACGCCCGCGACAGGGCGGCCCCCGACCGCCAGCGCGATCGAGATGCAGAAGAACGGAATGCCGTTAGCGTAGTTGATCGTGCCGTCGAGAGGATCGACGATCCAGACCCGGCCCGACTTCGTGGCGCTCGTTGCGGCCACCTCGCCGATCTCCTCGGCGTAGAACGAGTCGCTCGGGTAGCGCTCCTGGACGGCCCGCATGACCAGGCCTTCGCACAGGTGGTCGACTTCGGTCACGACGTCGCGCGGCCCCTTTGCTCGGATGTCTTCGAGCCGCTCGTATCGCTCCATCTGGATTCGGCCGGCCTGGTGGGCAAGGTCGATGGCCAGCTCGAGCTCCGCGCCGAAGCCTACCGATTGGCCAAGCCGGCCCAGCCGCTCCTTCGATTCCGTGCTCGTCGGTGAGGCCGAGCCAACGGCAGAACCCGCGGACGTCAACGCGCAATCCCGGCTTCGAGGGCGATCTCGATCGTCATCTCGATCGAACGGTTGAGCTCATCGAGCGGCATGTACGACTCCTCCGACGTGGCTTCCTCGGACAGGACGTCGCTGACGGTCAGGATCGTCGCAGCCGCCGCATTCGATCCGGCCGCGTGGGCGCGCGCGGCGAGGTAATACAGGACGGAGCTCTCCATCTCGAAAGCCAGCACGCCGCGGCTCCGCCACTTGGAGAAGTAGTCCGAGTCCGGGTTGTAGAAGACGTCGACGGTCGCCACCTGGCCGACGTGCGGCTTCTGACCGCGCCTCTCGGCCGTTTCGACGAGGGAGCGCACCAGCCCGAAGTCGGCCGTGGGCGCGTACGGATCGCCGTGCAGGTAAGTCGCGGTCGCCCCGTCCACCGGGGTTGCGGCCGCGGCGATGACGATGTCGCCCGTCCTGATACCGCGACCTATGCCGCCGCATGTGCCGACGCGGATCAGGCGCTCGACGCCGAGGCGGAGCAGCTCCTCGACAACGATCGACATGCTGGGCGCGCCCATGCCGCTGGTCTGGACGCTCACCGGGACGCCCATGTAGGTCCCGGTATAGCCGAGCAAACCGCGGTGAGAATTGACCTTGCTGGCCGCGCCCAGACCGCCGTCGAACTTCTCGGCGATCGCTGTGGCGCGGTTCGGATCGCCCGGGAGCAGAACGATCGGGGCGTAATCCTCGGGCTCGGCGCGGAGGTGGATCTGAGGCATCGGCGGACTCCAGGTCGGAGATTCGGACGGCGGCGCGAGCCGGACGCTCGTGGGTGCGATTCTAGACGGGCCGGCCCGGGGCTGGGAGTCGGGACCGCGAAAGGGCCACGCTCTGGACTACCGCCGGACCGGCGACGCGGCAAGCCCTCGCACCGAGGAGAGGAATCGAGACGCCAGACTCGTGCGGTCCTGGCGGGTCATGGCCGGGTTTGTGCAGTTTGGTGTGGACAAACTGTTGAAAACCTGGGATACATACGCACGCACGACCTTGCACCGCTCCTGTCATCGAATGGTACGGACAAACCAGAGGGAACCCGTACTCCTGGCTGCTAGGAACGGCTCAAGGTAACGCCAATATGAGACTTCCTGGTTCTCGATTGACCGGCCTCGTCTCCCGGCCAAGGTGCCCGCCAAGAGGACCTAAGGTGAGCGAGGGATCGCGTGCTCTTCGGTCGTGCTCGGCATGGAGCGGTCGAGCGTCTTCTTTGGTCGTGCGACAGTCGGCTCGTTACGCGGATCGAGCAGACCCTGGCCCATCATGCTCGAATCATCGAACTTGCCGATTCAGGCTGGTGCGTGCTGGCGGACGCCAGTGAGCTGACGGAAGCGTTCATAGGGCCGATCGCCCAGGCGTCCGCGTATGGACTGACCGACGTCGATCCGTCGCTGCCCCCCGCCGAGCGATACGTCCTGGCTCTCGGCAACGCCATCGCAGTCTCCGGGCTCAGCGGCCGGATCGGCATGGCTGAGACGCCGGAGATCGCCAAACGCAAGGTCCTCGACTACTTCTTCGCCCTCAAAGAGAACCACCACGTCGAGTTTCAGCCGATCGTGGATCTCAGGACGATGCAGGCTCGCGAGTGGGAGTGCCTCTTTCGACCACACATGCCGATGTTGCCGCATACGATCAGCGCCATCGTCGACGCCGCGCTCGTAGCGAGGCGTCCCGTCGATTTCGACAGCTTCGTAGTTGAGGCCACGTTGGCCCGCATCGCCGAAGTCGTGGAGCCTGGGCCGCTTTGCCGGCGCGCGCGCTACAACATCAACCTCCTGCCGGCAAGTCTCCTGGCGCCGCACTTCGAGGCAAGTGCGTTCGCGGACCGCGTCCACCGCGTCGGCCTCTCGCCGCGCCAGATCGTGGTCGAGTGCACCGAGCAGCAGGCGATTGCCGACATTCCACGTCTCAAGAAGCAGGTCCGCGCCCTCCGTCGCCTTGGCTTCGGTTTCGCCATCGACGACGCCGGCGCGGGCTACGCCAGCTTCAACGTCATCGCTGCTCTCGAGCCATCGATCATCAAGATCGATCGCGAGATCGTCAGCCGAATCGGCAACAAGGACGGCGATGCCAAGAAGGCATTGGTCGAGGCGTTCGTCTCGTTCAGCCGCCGGATCGGAGCCAAAGTGGTCGCCGAGGGGATCGAGAACCGCCGCGACCTCTTCGCCCTCAAGGAACGCGAGGTCGACTTTGGTCAGGGGTTCCTGCTCGGCCGATCGTCCATTACGCCGATCCAGCCGCGCCACATCCGTGCCGTCCGCCAGCTGCCGATGGTCATCTCGACGGCGGGCGGTTGGGAGGGGGCGGTCACGACCGGGGCCGCCTCCAGCCAGTAGGCAGCCGCACCCGCGTCCGTTCGGCGGTACCATCGAGTCGACGATGACCGCCTCAAATCGAACCGCCCCGATCTCCCCCGCGCTTTCCGCAGCCGCCCGTCGATTCCTCGAGCTGCCGCGATTCGCCGTCGTGGCCACGCTGAACCCGGACGGAAGCCCGCTCCAGGCCGTCGTCTGGTACAACCTCGCGGGCGACGTCATCGTCTTCAACAGCCGCGTCGGGCGGCAGTGGCCGACCAACCTGCAGCGTGACCGGCGCGTGTCGATCACCGTGGCCGACGGGTACGACTACGTCGACATACGCGGATCCGTCGAGATCGACGAGGATCCGGTCCGCGGCCAGGCCGTCATCGCCGAGTTGGCGCGCCGCTACCAGAAGAACCGGGCCGCGGCCGACGCCCAGATCGCCGCCTTCGCGAAAGAGCGGCGCGTCACGTTCGAGTTGCGCCCAACGCGCGTCTTCGAGCGGCTAAACGGCCGCTAGCGGTACCCGACGGGCACTTACGAGTCGATCGGAGGAACAGCGATGACCAGAGCGAAGATCGGCTACGCGGCCATGCTCGAACAGTTCGGGCCGTCCGAGGTGCTCGATCTGTGCGCCCGCGCCGAGTCGGCCGGCTTCTCCGGCGTCATGGCCGCGGACCACTTCCAGCCCTGGACGCCGGGCCAGGGCCAGGCCTCGTTCGTCTGGGAGGTGCTGGCTGTCGCCGGCGCCCGGACGGCGGGCGACCTGGGCCCCGGCGTCACCTGCCCTTCGTTCCGGATGCACCCGGCCATCGTTGCCCAGGCCGCGGCGACGCTGGAGGTCATGTACCCGGGCCGGACGTGGCTCGGCCTTGGCTCAGGAGAAGCTCTGAACGAGCACGTATTCGCGGGCTACTGGCCCGAGGCCCCGGAGCGAATCAACCGCATGTTCGAGGCCATCGAGATCATCTCCAAGCTCTTCTCCGGCAAGGACGTCAAGCACGACGGCCGCTACTTCAAGATGGAGACGTGCCGCATGTGGACGCTGCCGGAGAAGGCTCCGCCGATCTACATCGCCACGGCCGGCCCCGTCACGGCGAAGCGGACGGGCCAGTTCGCGGACGGCCTGATAACGGTGGGCGCTCCAGAGGAGAAGATCGAGATGGTCTTCGGCAAGTTCGCCGAAGGGGCCCGCGAGGCCGGCAAGGACCCGGCGTCGATGCCGAAGATCCTGCAACTCCACCTCTCCTGGGCCGAAACGGACGAACAAGCGGTCGCCAACGCCGTCTCCGACTGGCCCAACGGCGGCATGAAGTTCTCCAAACAGGACATCCGCTCGCCGCGCGATTTCGAGCAGATGGCCGCACTGGTTCGACCGGAAGACTTCAAGGGGCGGATGCTCATGTCGGCCGACCCGGAGGTCCACCGCCGCGAGATCCAGAAGTTCCTGGACATGGGCTTCGACCAGATCTACCTGCACAACGTGGGCCGCAACCAGGCCCCCTGGATCGACCTCTTCGGCCGGGAGGTTCTGCCAAGACTCAACGCGTAGCGAGGGCCGGGACACGACCATGGGATTCGAGGGGTCTCAGGCAGCGGACGGGGGCATCGAGCAGGTATCTGCGCCCGGTGGCCGGAGGCTCGGCGCGGCCTTCCTCGTGGGCGCGCTGGCTACGTGCCTTCTGGTCGGCCTGGTCGTCGGCGCGCTCGTCTTCGAGATCCGGATCGACCCGAGCGCGGAGCCGGGGACGATTCATGCGTTCGGCCAGACCTACCACCGCTATCAGCCGTGTTGCGAGTGGGGCGAGACCTACTTCGGTCGAGGTCCGGTCTCCCTTGCCAGCGCACAGGAGGCGTACGGCCCAACGTTTCAACTGATCGTCGTGCGCCTGGCCGGGCCGCCGCTCGGCTGGCTCGGAGCCGCTGATGCCGTGACGGTGCTGGGAGGGCCGCCGGGGCAGGCGCCGTCGCTGATCCTTCTCCAGGAAGGGCCGGACCTCTACTATCCGTACCACACCGGAGACGGCATGACCCCATAACGGCCCGCAACGGGTCGCCGAATGCCGCGCTACCCTTGCCACGATCGATCTCGCTGCCGATCGGGAGGAAAGATGCGCGTCGTATGTCTGGCCGGTGGAGTCGGCGGCGCGAAACTCGCCGACGGGCTGCAGCAGATCCTCGCGTCCGGTGAGCTGACCGTCGTCGTGAACACGGGCGACGATTTTGAGATCCACTCGCTGACCATCTGCCCGGACCACGACACCGTGCTATACACGCTGGCGGGCATCGCAGAACGGAACCAGGGCTGGGGCCTCTCCGGCGAAACCTGGGCGGTCATGGGCCAGCTGGCACGGCTGGGCGACGAGACGTGGTTCCGCCTCGGCGATCGCGACCTTGCCACTCATCTCTTCCGGACGGAACGGCTCCGCCGCGGCGACCGATTGACCGACGTGGCGCTCGAGCTGGCTCGGTCGTTGGGCGTGCCCTCGCAGGTCCTGCCGATGACCGACGGGCCGGTTCGAACCCGCGTCCGGACGGCTGACGGCTGGCTCGACTTCCAGGACTACTTCGTTCGGCTGCACCAGGAACCGGACGTGCTCGAGGTGCGTTTCGAAGGGGCGGAGCAGGCCGCCGTCTCGCCCGAGGTACGCGACGCCATCCGGTCGGCCGAGGCGATCGTCGTGGCTCCGTCCAATCCGATCGTGTCGATCGGCCCGATCCTGGCCGTGCCGGGTCTCCTCGAGGAGATCGCCGCCGCCCGTCAGCGGGGCGTGCCGTCAATCGCTGTGTCCGGCATCGTCGGGGGCAAGGCACTGCGCGGCCCCGCCGACAGGATGCTGGCGAGCCTGGGCGAGGAACCCAGCGCCCTGGGCGTGGCGCGTCGCTACGTCGCGGCCGGATTGCTCGACGCTTTCGTGCTTGACCGCCAGGACGAACGCCTGGCGGCGGAGGTTCGGGCTCTTGGGCTGCGGGTAGCCGCAACCGACACCGTCATGACGGATATCGAATCGCGGGCGTCGCTGGCCCGCGAGACGCTATCGGCGGCCGAGGGAGCGACATCATGACGGAGGCCAGCCTCAACCACATCGTTGCCCTGGTGCCGGTACGCTCGCTTAGCGGCGCCAAGTCCCGCCTGGGCGAGCCCCTCGACGCCGAGGAGCGCGCGGACCTGATCCTGGCGTTGCTCCGCCGGGCGGTGGAGGCGGCTCTGGCTGCCACTCGACTTGCGGGCGTCGTCGTCGTGTCGATGGACGAGGACCTGCTGCGCCAGGCCCGGGCGATGGGCGCCGCCTCGCTGCTGCAGGAAACGAGCGGCCTCAACGAGGGACTGACCGAGGCCCGAGTCGCCTCCGGCGCCGAGGCCACGGCCGTAATGGTGCTACCTGCCGACCTGCCTGGCGTGAGCGCATCCGCGATCGACCGGCTGGCCGCGACGGCCGAGCTCGCCCGACGGAGTGCGCCCGGCAAGCCCGTGGTCGTGCTCGTGCCGGACCACCACGGGACCGGCACGAACGCCCTGCTGGTGGCGCCGGCCGATGCAATTCCCTTCTGTTTCGGCGAGGGAAGCCGAGCCGCACATGCAGCTGCGGCCGAAGTCGCGGGCGCGTCCTATGTCGAACTTGACGGGCCGCTCAGCTTCGATCTGGACACGCCCGAGGACCTGCTGGATGCCGACTCGCGCGGTCTCGATCATGAGGCAGGCCGGTGAGAGGCCGTTTGGGAGGCAGGGCCGCGCATGAGATCCGGCCACCCGGCGGCCGGCTCTCGGTCATCGCGCTCGCAGGTCTCCCGGAGATACGTCCCGGCGACGATTTGGCGGTCCTGCTGATCGAGGCCATCAGGGGCACGGAGGGGGCGCTTCCTCTGGCGGAGGACGACGTGCTGGTGGTCACGCAGAAGGTGGTCTCCAAGGCCGAGGGCGCACTGGTCGACCTGACGACTGTCCACCCGCGCCCCGAAGCCGTTGCCTTCGCCGAGCGCTGGGACCGCGACCCTCGCCAGCTCGAGGTTGTCCTGCGCGAGGCCCGACGGATAGTCCGAATGGCCAACGGCGTCCTCATCACGCAGACGAGCCACGGCTTCATCTGCGCCAACGGCGGCGTCGACGCTTCCAACATGGGCCCCGAAAGCGGCAACGTGGTGACGCTGCTGCCGGCGGATCCGGACGCGTCCGCCGACCGCATAAGAGCGGCCGTTCGGTCGGCGCTTGGCGTGGACGTGCCGGTGATCGTCTCGGACAGCTTCGGCAGGCCGTGGCGGTGGGGCATCGTGGACGTGGCCATCGGTGTCAGCGGTCTCATGCCGATCGACGACTTGCGCGGCACGCCCGACGCGGATGGCCGGATCATGCGTAGCACCATCCGAGCGACGGCGGACGAGATCGCCACGGCCGCGGAGCTGGCGCTCGGCAAGACGGCCCGGCGACCGGCCGCGATCGTCCGGGGAGCGAACCCCACGCGCGGCGAGGGCCGAATCGCGGATGTCCTGATGCCGCCCGAGTTCGATCTCTTCCAGTGACGCGGACCGGCGGCGAGACGGAGGCGCCGCTCGAGGCCAGTTTCGCTACCTCGGGGCCGCTCGAGCTGCGACCGACTCTATCGCCGCTGCGGCTCTAGCCCCCCGCCGCAAGACCTCGGCCTTCAGCAGCCCGCCAGATAGCGGCAGGGATTGACCGCGTCCGCAACCGTGCCGAGGCCCCAGGGGTAGCCCAGCCAGACCTCGAAGTGGAGGTGCGGCCCAGTGGCCTCGCCGCTCTCGCCTATGCGGCCGATAACCTGGCCGGCAGAGACATGCTGACCGACTCTGACGCCCCACCACGAGAGGTGGTTGTACGTCGTATAGAGCTTGGTGCCGTTCATCACCCAAATGACGTTGCCGCCGCCCGAGTAGGACCGCCAGCCCGCGTAGACCACGGTCCCACTGACAGCCGCGACCACCGGCGTTCCGTACGCGGCGGCGATGTCGATGGCATGGTGGCCGGACCAGAAGTACTGGCTGATGTAGTTGTCACCTGCGACCGGCCACACCCACGAGCCGGCCCGGGTGCTGGCGGTTCCAGTGGACGCGGTCTTGGCCTTCGGTATCGGGCCGCCGCTGGCCCCGGGGATGATGACGGTCTGACCCAGGACGACCGTCGCGTCCGGCAGATTGTTGGCGTCGACGATGTCCTGAACCGCGATGTGGTACTTGGCGGCAAGCGATTCCAGAGAGTCCTTGGCCCCGACCTGAACAAGAAGGCCATCCATCGGCAGGATCACCAGCTGCTGGCCGACGCGCAGCGACGCGGGGTTGGGCAGCTGCGACTTGTTCGCCCAGTAGAGCGTGGTCGAAGCCAGGCTGAACCGGCCGGCGATAACGCCCAGCGTGTCGCCCGCCTTCACGGTGTACGTTCGCAGCAGCGTCCTGGCATCGGTCCCGAGACCCGGGTTCTGGAGCGTGTTGGGGATCGAGCCGTCGCTAAGGAAGAGGTCGCTGGAGTCCGACACCCCCGACCCGTCGCCTGCGCCGAACTGTGGGCCCGGAACATCGCTATTCGCCAGGGCGAGCTGCGGGGGGTTCGTGGACTTGGCGGCCGCGGACGCAGCCGAGACTTCGGGCAGCGAGCTGACCAGCGCCGCGAGGACTAGGAGCGAGCACACGCCCACCGGAACGAGCCGCTCGACACCGTCGTGGCGGGCCAATCTGTAAGCGGCCCCGCGAACCGCGGCGATCGGGTGAACGGCCTGGGGTCCACCGAATCGATCCGTCAGCGACCTCGCGGAGAGCGCCAGACGACCGAAGATTCGGCTCAACACAGATGTTTGATGCAATACGGGCTCCAGCTGGGGGGACGGCACCTGGGGCCAGTGGCGGGAGGGCCGTGTCGATCGGACGTCACCCTAGCAGAGGAACCGCCAAACGCGCAAACGCCTCAGGTGCGCAGCGCCGCCACGAGGCCGGCGAGTGGAGCGCCCGCAGCAGAATCGGGATAGCCGGCCGAATCTGGCGCCGTTGGTTGCGGTGCTAACCTGTGGCCGCCACCTGGCCCCGCCGCCAGTCCGCGCAACATCGTCGCCCTAGCCCACGGAGGCGCCCCGTGAAACTCGGTCTCCAGATCCCTTCGTTCACCTGGCCCGGCGGCGACGCCGCGATCGGCCCAACCCTGGCCCGCATTGCCGAGACGGCCGACGGCGTGGGCTTCGACTCGCTCTGGGTGATGGACCACTTCTACCAGATCCGCGGCGTGGGCCGGCCCGAGGAACCGATGCTCGAAGGGTGGTCGGCGCTCGCGTTCATGGCCGCTCACTCGACGAAGGCCACGCTCGGGCTCATGGTCGGAGGCGTCCACTACCGTCAGGCCGGGTTATGGGCCAAGGCCGCCACGACCCTCGACGTCCTGAGCGGCGGACGCGCGTACCTGGGCATCGGGGCCGCCTGGAACGAGGAGGAGAGCCACGGCCTCGGTTTCCCCATGCCGCCACTTGGAGTCCGCTTCGAGATGCTGGAAGAAACCCTCCAGATCGTCCATGCGATGTGGCAGGGCGAGCGCGGGTCGGGCGAGTCGTTCCGGGGCAAGCATTACCAGGCCGATCGGCTGCTCAACTCGCCGCAGG